>NZ_JADBQQ010000017.1:0-173959 GCF_014895985.1 Enterobacter cloacae complex sp. P2B
TTTGCTTTGTGCGCCGGAAATACCAGGTGGCGGCACCGACTGACCGTGCCTACAATTGTTAAAACGATTTTTACAATGGTGCCGCTTTGACACGTCCCTTTAATTACCAACAAGATTTTGCCAATATTAATTTCCGTGACCATGCAGAGCTGTATCAGGTGGGGCGGGGAGAGCAGGGTGTGCTCATGGTGGAACCTTACAAAAGCGAGATCCTTCCGCACTGGCGATACAAAGATGCTGAAGTTGCAGCGCGATCGGCAAAAGAAATTTACGCCCTGTTTGAAGAATATCGTCAGCAAAACGACTTTGTGGGTATGGATATGGCGCGTAAATTCATTCAGATGGGCTATACGCGCGCCAGGCGATACGCCAATCATAAAGGCGGTAAAAAGTACGATGAGAAGCGCCAGGTCAAACCGCTGGATTGCGATCCCGTAAAAGCCGAAGCCGCCGCGGTCTTCAAAAAGTGGTGGGATAAAATTCGTGCAGATGAAGATTATTTGCAGCGAAAAAAGGCGCATCAGCAGAAGTGGGGATAATTGCTACGTCCGCTAATAATTCGAGACCTGATCGAGTTCACAAAACGTAATGAAACATATTGGAAACATTTTATTTACCTAACGATTCGTTTTAAATCCGGTTTTACTGTTTGTGGGCAATGGCCCGCAATGTGAGACAGGGGATTTTAAAATGACAGAAACCGTAGCCAGTGCAGATACGGATAACACCAATTTGGCAGGTAAGGATACCCGTCGTCGGGTTTGGGCAATCGTTGGGGCCTCCTCGGGGAACCTCGTAGAGTGGTTTGACTTTTACGTCTATTCATTCTGTTCACTCTACTTTGCGCATATCTTTTTCCCGTCCGGGAATACCACCACTCAGCTTCTGCAAACCGCAGGCGTTTTTGCCGCCGGGTTCCTGATGCGCCCGATCGGTGGATGGCTGTTCGGCAGGATCGCAGACAGAAAAGGGCGCAAGACCTCCATGCTCATCTCCGTATGCATGATGTGCGTCGGCTCGCTGGTGATTGCCTGCCTGCCCGGATATGACACTATCGGAACATGGGCACCAGCGTTGCTGCTGCTGGCACGTCTGTTCCAGGGGCTGTCGGTCGGTGGGGAATACGGCACCAGTGCGACATACATGAGCGAAGTGGCGGTTGAAGGCCGAAAAGGTTTCTATGCATCATTCCAGTATGTGACCCTCATTGGCGGACAGCTGCTGGCATTACTGGTTGTGGTGATCCTGCAACAAATCCTTAGCGATGAAGATCTGCACGCCTGGGGCTGGCGCATCCCGTTTGCTATGGGCGCTGCCCTGGCGGTTGTCGCCCTGTGGCTACGCCGTCAGCTTGATGAAACCTCTCAACAGGAGGTCAGGGCGCTGAAAGAGGCGGGCTCGATGAAGGGGCTCTGGCGAAACCGCAAAGCATTTTTGATGGTGTTAGGTTTTACCGCCGCGGGCTCGCTAAGTTTCTATACCTTTACCACCTATATGCAAAAATATCTGGTTAACACCACGGGCATGCATGCAAACGTTGCGAGCGTCGTCATGACGGTGGCGTTACTCGTCTTTATGCTTATCCAGCCGATTGTCGGCGCGCTGTCGGACAAAATAGGTCGCCGCACCTCCATGCTGATCTTTGGCGGCATGCTCACCCTGGGTACCGTTCCGCTTTTGACTGCGCTACAGCAGACAACGTCGCCGTATGCCGCTTTCGCGCTGATCATGGTGGCACTCATTATTATCAGTTTTTACACGGCAATCAGCGGCATTTTGAAAGCGGAAATGTTTCCCGCACAGGTGAGGGCGCTGGGTGTTGGCCTCTCTTATGCGGTCGCGAATGCCCTGTTTGGCGGTTCGGCAGAGTATGTCGCGCTATCGCTTAAGTCGTGGGGCAGTGAAACGACCTTCTTCTGGTATGTCACCGTAATGGGAGCGCTGGCGTTTATTGTCTCGCTGATGCTGCATCGCAAAGGAAAAGGTATCCGCCTTTAATAATGTGCCATCTGCCAGACGGCGTAGCCGGTTGTTGCGCCGGCTACGTCCCAGGCGAAATCTTTCCAGCTCCAGCCGCTCCCTGCGGGGCGGCTATCCCATAGTTCTTTTGATGCCCCAAGGCCCACTGAGAACATCAACCCTATCGCCGCGCTACGGTCCCGGCTGTATCCCTGATGCTGCGCGTACTCATTACCGGCTGCAGACAGCATAGCGGAAGCGAGGAAGTGTTGTGCTTTGTCCTGACCGGACCAGCTATCATTGGCCATATGACTGCAGCCAGTCAGAAAGAAAGCGCTCAGTAACAGAGGAATACGCATCAACGGGCTCCATAAAAAAGCCCTGCGGGTAACAGGGCCTGGACATTACAGAATTCGGCTGATAAGTCGGTCAATACGGATACGACGCAAGCGGCGAATCAGCTTGCGAACTTTCACCGGATAATCGGCAATGCTCTGCAGCTCGCGGTAATGATTAACCACCGTGGTGTGCGTGCGAATCAACTCCAGTTCACGCTCACGCTGTGCGGCTAACTCATGCTGCGGGTCATGGATCAGGATCGCGTTTTCCAGATCCAGTCTCCACGCGCGCGGGTTCAGGTTGTTACCGGTCAGCAGCATCCACTCATCGTCGACCCACATACCTTTCAGATGGTAACTGTTGTCTTCATCTTTCCACAGACGCACAACCAACTGGTCAGTGTTTACGTAATACTGTAAACGGCTCAGGAAGCGGCGCAGGTTAATTTCATAAAGATAAGGCAGCGCACCGATGATTTTGAACGGCTGATCTTCAGGTATGAAGAAGTCGTTCGCCGTTTTATCCCCAACGATAATTTCCACTTTTTTACCATCGCGCAGCAGCTGAATGATATTACGCACCAGCACGGCAGGAAGGTTAAAGTACGGCGTACAGATGGTGAGCTTTTGCTCCGCGCACGGCATCAGATGGAAAATCGTTTTATTCAGCAGGCTTGATTTGCCAAGCCCAACCAGCGGGGTAACGGATAACTCTTCGTTGTTAGCGTCGCCCTGAAAATGGTAAACAGCATCGCGCAGCTCCTGGCGGAAGGCGCGAACATCGTTTTTGATTTCCGGGCTCTTAGGGCGCTCGGGATCGTCAAGGCGATTAACGCCACGGCCATGTACCAGGTTTTTATCAACCCAGTTAAACATGATATCGGCCATCTGAGGATTACGGATCAGATGGTAGCGGTCATAGCGATATTTATCGAGCTGATGAAGGTAGACATCATTGAGGCTTGCGCCGCTGTAAAGCACGCTGTCATCGATGATGAACCCTTTAAAATGAAGGACACCGAGCGCTTCGCGGGTATTCACCGGGACGCCATAAACAGGTACATCGACGCCAGGATTTTCCTGCGCCGTGCGGCAATACCAGTCTGCATTGGTGTTTGAAGCGGCCGCGCCAATACGGCCACGCTGGGCGCGATGCCAGTCAACCAGCACGCGAACATCCAGTTCCGGACGCAGACGCTTGGCTTCATAGAGCGCGTTCAGGATCGCGCGCCCGCCTTCATCTTGTTCAAGATACAGGGCCACAATGCAAATGCGTCGCGTGGCACTGGCAATCTTTTCCAGAAGCGTCTCCCGAAAATGAGCGGGAGCGTAAAAGAACTCTACATCATCAACTGACTGAGAAATCTTCGGTAGTTGAGCAAGGTGTTGTTGATGTTTATTACGCTTAAATTTTGACAACATCACAGTGCGTTTCTTCTCTGTTCATTGAAGGGTTGTCTGTACCATGCAAACAACATAAGCGGACAATGATACCACCAGTCCCGTCCAAAGTGGGTAACATTTCCAGTAGCTTACTCGGGTTTGTCTGCCGGTGTCAGGCCGAGGGATAAGGCGACAATACCTTCGTCCAGCTGAATATCAACGTCAAATCCGAGTTTTCGCGCCAGGGTCACCATACCGCGATTGTTCGGCATAGTAATGCCATTCAGGCGTAACAATCCGTGATCTCGCGTATAACTGATGAGTTTTTCCAGCAGTCGTCTGCCCAGACCCAGGCCTTTAAGATCGGAGCGCACCAGCACAGCAAATTCCGCGTCAATGTTATCCGGGTCAGAAATTGCGCGCGTCACGCCGAGGATCTCATCGCCCCGATCGGAACGTCGAACGGCCACAAACGCCATCTCTCGATCGTAGTCGATTTGGGTCATATTGGCTAAATCATCGTGGGTAAATTCGTTGATTTCGCTAAAGTAGCGATAATAGAGATCTTCTTTCGTAACCTGAGAAATAAAGGTACGCAGCTGCGGTTCATCTTCCGGCAGAATAGGGCGGAACAGGGCGCGTTCCCCATTCTTCATCTCGACCCACTCCTCCAGCTGCAGAGGATACGGACGGATCGCCAGGCGACTCTCTCTGTCCCCTTCAAATGGCGCGATATCCAGCGTTACGTCCAGCGCCGTAAACTCAGTGCCGGAGGCGAGCAGCGGATGGATATCCAGCCGCTGGATCTCCGCACAATCTACAACCAGGTTAGACACCTGCACCAGGAACTGACTCAACCCGGCAATATCGAGCGGACGCAGGGCGCTGCGGCCCCGGATCTTTTTGCTTTTAATCGCCTGAATGATCAGATAGCGCGCCAGATTCATGTTCAGCGGCGGTAGCGCCACCGCGGCCTGTTCCTCTGGACGCCACTCAACGCCGCCTTCCCCCAGCATAATGAGCGGGCCGAAGACAGGATCGTGTTCAACCACCACCCGCAGTTCCTGGGCGCCCGCGCGGTTAGCCATGCTTTGCACCAGCAGTCCGTGGATCCGAGCCTGCGGCCAGGCCATTTTGACGCGATCGAAAATGGCATCAGCTGCCTGCTGCACCTCCGTTGCCGTACGCAGGTACAACATGACCCCCTGAACGTCCGACTTATGCGGGATATCGGGGGAACGAAGCTTCAGGGCGACCGGGTAGCCAATCTGTTCGGCTATATGTACGGCCTCAGCGCTGTCGCTGGCGATCCAGGTTGGCAGAGTTTGCATCCCGTAGCTGCCCAGTATGGGCTGCACTTCATGCGTATCAAGCGAGGTCGCGCCTTCTTCAATGGCCTGCTGTAACAGCCGATGAACGTCGACGGTGTTCGCCGTCAGGTTTCCGGGCAAAGCCGGTGTCTCACGCAGCTGTTTCTGGTTGCGGCGATATTCCACCATATGCATAAATGCCGTGATGGTGCCTTCCGGCGTGCGGTAGGTTGGCAGTCCGGCTTCACTGAACAAGCGTCGCGCCTCCTGAGAGGAAAACTCACCGCACCAGTTGGTCAGCAGGGTGACATATTTGCCGCGCGGATGATTTCGTACCGCCTCAATCAGCGCCCGCGCGCTTTCACTGCCCGGCGCGGCCGCGCTGGGGGAGTGGATAATCATTAGCGCATCGAAATCCTGGCTGTCCAGCAATATGGAGATTGCTCTGATATAGCGATCGCTGCTGGCATCATCGCGCAAATCAAGCGGATTGCCAGGCGTCACGCTTGCCGGAAGCGCCTCTCTGAGGCGTTGCAGCGTCTCTTCACCCAGCGTGGCCAGCTTGCCGTTACGCAGCCAAAGCTCATCCAGCGCCAGCGCGGCAGGGGCCGCGCCATTGCTGACAATCATTAACTTCTCGCCGCGCAGCGGACGCATGTGGCTCAACGTCTCAACGGCGGAAAAAAGCTCGTGTGTATCCTGCACCCGCAGCAACCCCGCGCGCTGAATGGCAGCATCCCATGCCGGATCCATACCGGAATGAGACTGCAGCAGACGCTGCGCCGCAGGGCTGCGACCGCTTTTGATAACGAGGATCGGTTTATTGCGCGATGCGCTACGCGAAGCGGAAACAAAACGACGGGCGTCGCTCAGGTGCTCAAGATAAAGGAGGATTGCGCTGGTTTTGCTGTCACGCGCCAGGAAATCCAGCAGTTCGTCAACATCAATATCCAGGCTGTCGCCCAGAGCAATGAAGTAGGAGAATCCCATTTCACGCTGCTGCGCCCAGTCAAGGATGGTGTTTGAGACCGCAGCCGACTGCGAGATAAACGCCAGCTTGCCTTTACGGATCGGCACCGGGGAGAAGCTGGCGTTCAGCCCCTGCCAGGGCGCGAGCAGACCCAGGCTGTTCGGCCCGAGAATGCGCATCTGATAGCGGCTGGCGCAGGCCAGCAGTTCGGGCTGCTGTTCAGGCGGAGACGAGAGAATAATGCAGGTTTTACACCCTTTCTTGCCGAGTGACTCCAGCAGTTCCGGATTGCGTTTGGCGTTTGTACACAGAACGGCGAGATCCGGTACGAAAGGCAGGCTCTCCACGTCCGGCCAGGCAAGCACGCCCTGAACGGCCTTATAAGACGGCGTGACGGGCATAACGGGACCGTTAAATCCTCCGGCCAGAAGGTTGCGCATCATCAGATAGCCTGCACGATCCGGTTTCATTGATGCGCCGATGACGGCAATGGATTTAGGACGGAGTAGCGCTTCTAACCCTCTCTGGCTCATGCAGGCCTCCTGTGAATGCAAGCGACCTGATGATTTTAAACGCTTTCTGTCTCCGTTGCTGTGATGCTGCCCTTATGAACGGTTTTTCCCGCCAGATAGCGCTCCCGGAAGCATGAGAAATGGTTGCCCAGGGCACCAGCTGCAGCGGTATCTCCTGCTAAATCCAGTAGCGCAATAGCTACTTCGGCAGTGCAGTATTGCCCGTCAGCATGCGCTTCGCGCAGGCGGTAGGCCGAGACGCGGGAAAGATCGACAGAAATAACCGGCAGAGCGTCGAGGTAAGGGCTTTTGCGAAACATTTTCCGCGCTTCGGTCCAGGTACCGTCCAGCATAATAAACAGCGGTGGTTTCCCTGATGGCGGCGCGGTGAGGACCTGACGCTGTTCTCCCGCATAAGATGCCGGGAAAACCACCATCGGCTGGTAGTCCGGGCTTGCCACCAGGTCGAGCAGAGCCTGAGGTGGCTCAGTGCGCGACCACTGAAACGCGGCGGTATCCGGCAGAATATCGGCAATAAGACGCCCCGTATTACTGGGCTTCATCGGCTCGGTATCGAACATGACCAGACAAAAGCGGCTCTCCGCAGTACTTGGGGCCAGCGTCTCGCACAGACACACCTTTAGCGGCAGCAGGCAGCGCTGACAGCGACGTATGCGATTGCCACGAGCAAGAAAGGGGCGAGTCGCGCGCGCAAGGCGTTCGGCGC
This sequence comes from Enterobacter cloacae complex sp. P2B, assembly GCF_014895985.1. NCBI lineage: Bacteria > Pseudomonadati > Pseudomonadota > Gammaproteobacteria > Enterobacterales > Enterobacteriaceae > Enterobacter > Enterobacter cloacae complex sp. P2B. The sequence goes on from NZ_JADBQQ010000017.1 coordinate 7,200, forward strand.
GTAATTTAAGGACAGCGTTATCAGTCATGGGCGAAATGGAGGAAAAACCCTATTTTCGCAGAGGCGGGAACGGGGCACAAGGTGTGCCCCGGGAATGTTACAGCGATTCGTTTAACCAGCTATCAAAAGGTGCTTTTGGAACCGCACCGTTGAGCATATCGATCACTTCACCATTTTTGAAAATCATGATGGTCGGGATACTGCGAATACGAAAACGTGCGCTTAGCTCGCGTTCGGCCTCGGTATTAACCTTAACGAACCGCATTTTTCCGCTGCGCTCTTCGGCCACATCTTCGAAGATTGGCGCGAAGCTGCGGCACGGACCGCACCATGGCGCCCAGAAATCGACCACCACCGGGAGATCGTCCTTGAGGAGTTTGTCCAGCGTAGCACCCGTCGCGTTAATGACATCGCCATCAAACAATTCATGGCCACAACGTCCGCATTTCGCACCGTCATCCATCCGATCGTCCGGAATGCGGTTTAAAGCCTGACAGTTGGCACATACGGTATTCATAACTAACCTCTGATAGAGCCGTGGGACAGCGGCAGAACGCCGATAATGTTTCTGATATGTTACATATTATCAGTGAGCCTGTATGAAACGACAATGCGTTTTATTCAATGGGAACAATAGTCACAGGCTTTTGTACGAAATTATGGCTATGCGCTGGCACATCGGGTAATCTGCGCGCTTCGCGCAGCGCTGGTGGAGAAAAGCATGAACGACGAAATGAAAAACAAAAGCGGCAAGGTCAAAGTGATGTATGTCCGCAGTGATGATGACTCTGATAAACGCACCCAAAATCCGCGTACCGGAAAAGGTGGCGGGCGTCCAGCGTCCTCTCGTGCAGACGGTGGCCGTCGCCCCGCCCGCGATGACAGAAATAACCGCGGTGATGACCGCAAACGTGATGACCGCAAGCGTGACGATCGCAAGCGCGATGACCGTCCGCGTGATGACTTCTCACGTGATAACGCCTCTCCGTGGCGCACCGTTTCTCGCGCCCCAGGCGATGAGACGCCGGAAAAAGCCGATCACGGCGGTATCAGCGGTAAAAGCTTTATCGACCCGGAAGTGCTGCGTCGTCAGCGCGCGGAAGAGACCCGCGTATATGGCGAGAACGCCTGCCAGGCGCTGTTCCAGAGCCGTCCTGAGTGTATCGTCCGCGCCTGGTTTATCCAGAGCGTAACCCCGCGCTTCAAAGAAGCGCTGCGCTGGATGGCGGCGAACCGCAAAGCCTACCACGTGGTTGATGATGCTGAACTGACAAAAGCGTCCGGTACCGAGCACCACGGCGGCGTCTGCTTCCTGATTAAAAAACGTAACGGCACGACAGTTCAGCAGTGGGTCAGCCAGGCAGATGCCGATGACTGCGTGCTGGCGCTGGAAGACGTGGGCAACCCGCACAACCTGGGCGCAATGATGCGCAGCTGCGCGCATTTTGGCGTGAAGGGCGTGCTGCTGCAGGATGCCGCGCTGCTGGAATCCGGCGCCGCGATCCGTACTGCGGAAGGCGGAGCCGAGCACGTTCAGCCGATCACCGGCGACAGCGTTCTGGATGCCCTCGAGCAGTTCCGTAAAGCGGGCTATTCCATCGTGACCACATCCAGCCATGCCGGTACGCCGCTGTTTAAAGCGACGCTGCCGCGCAAGATGGTGCTGGTGTTGGGTCAGGAACGCGATGGTCTGTCTGATGCGGCGCTCTCCAGTTCGGATCTGAGCGTCTCCATCGACGGGACGGGCAATGTGGAAAGTCTGAACGTATCCGTTGCGACCGGCGTGCTGCTGGCCGAGTGGTGGCGTCAGAATAAGGCATAAGCCTCTTATGTGCCGGGCCTGACCCGGCACATTCAAACCCTACTCGCTCTCTGCCGGTAACACAGGCATCCAGTCAATTGGCGTTTCGCCACGTTTTTCCAGCCATTCATTTGCCAGAACAAAATGATTACTGCCAAAGAAACCGCGATGGGCAGAAAGCGGTGACGGGTGCGGTGCCTTCAACACGTGATGACGCTGACGATCGATAATTGCCCCTTTCTTCTGCGCGTGAGAACCCCAGAGTAAAAACACGACCCCTTCACGATGCTCGTTGATAAGGCTGATAACTTTATCGGTAAAGGTTTCCCACCCTAGGCTGGCGTGCGAGTGCGCCTGGCCCGCCCGTACGGTGAGCACCGTGTTCAATAACAGCACGCCCTGGCGCGCCCAGCTTTCCAGATAACCGTGGTTGGGGCGGGTAAACCCGGGCACGGTTCCCTCAAGCTCTTTATACATGTTGAGCAGAGAAGGGGGGATCGCCACGCCTGGGCGTACGGAAAATGCCAGCCCGTGCGCCTGCCCAGGGCCGTGATAAGGATCCTGGCCCAGAATGACGACTTTCACATCGCTCAACTCGGTATAGCGAAACGCGTTGAATACATCTTTTTGCGGCGGATAAATCGTTTGCCCGGACTGACGCTCAGCGGCAACGGTACTGAGCGTATTGATAAAATAAGGCTGCTGCTTTTCTTCTGCCAGCACGTCATGCCAGGTTAAAGGTGTCGTCATGTCGCTCTCCTGCGAATCTCAATCTGTCACTAGCTTACCTGTTTAACGCTTGTGAGCAAAATTACGCGCTGAAATGCGTGCTAAGTCGTTAAATTTATTTTGAAATGATGCAGATTAAGTTGAGTTGATGGGGGTATGAAATTGATCTAAAGCAATAAATTCAAACCACACACTTTATGTGGTTGGTGTTTTTGTTGATTTAAATCAATAAATCGCCGTGGTGTGAATGATATATATACTCACAAGAAACAATGGTTTTACCAATTGGCCGCGTAAGGCCAGCATCAGTTAATGTAGCCTAAGGGAGGCAACACATGATTACAGGTATCCAGATTACCAAAGCGGCAAATGACGATCTGCTCAACTCTTTCTGGCTGCTGGACAGCGAGAAAAATGAAGCGCGCTGTGTGGTTGCGAAAGCGGGTTTTGCTGAAGATGAAATCGTACCGGTGAATAAACTGGGCGAAATCGAATACCGTGAAATCCCAATGGAAGTGCAGCCGGAAGTGCGCGTTGAAGGGGGTCAGCACCTGAACGTTAACGTGCTGCGCCGCGAAACGCTGATGGATGCCGTTGAGCACCCGGAAAAATACCCACAGCTGACTATCCGCGTGTCTGGTTATGCGGTTCGCTTTAACTCACTGACTCCAGAACAGCAGCGCGACGTTATCGCCCGTACCTTTACTGAAAGCCTGTAAGGCTTCAGCCACGGGGGGGGAACAAAAAAGCCGGGGATTACCCCGGCTTTTTCTTACTCTTCAGTCTTCGTTTCCTGCGCGGCAGCGCTTGGCTTACGACGCTTACCAATGTTTTTGGTATCGCGGTGGCGCTGCTTCACGCGCGGCTTCTCTTTTTCTTTCTCTTTTCTCTCAGCACGTTTCGCGAGCGCTTTCTTGGACGGTTTACCCGTCATTTTTTCACTCGGCGCACGTGTGGTTGGGCGCAAGCCATCAATAACGCGCGCTTTCAGCGGCTCGTCAACATAGCGGCCAATTTTCTGCAGCAGCAGGTAGTCATGCGCTTCAACCAGTGAAATTGCAATCCCTTTGCGACCCGCGCGACCGGTACGGCCAATGCGGTGCAGGTAGGTATCTCCGCTGCGCGGCATATCGAAGTTAATGACGTGGCTCACGTCAGGGATGTCGATCCCGCGGGCGGCAACGTCTGTTGCGACCAGCACGTTAACGCGGCCATCGGTCAGGCGCTTAATGCCTTCGGTACGCTTGATCTGCGCCATCTCACCTTCAAGATAGCAGTTGTTGATCCCGGCGTTGCGCAGCATTTCAGCCAGCTCGTGCACGCGCTCGCGCTTACGCACAAACACGATAGTGCGGGTGGCGTCTTCCTGCTTCAGCAGGTGCTTGAGCAGCTCAACCTTATGCTCAAGGTTGTCCGCACGGTAATACCACTGGTGGATCTTTTTACGCTCTCGCGTAGATGGCGTCGCAGAGACTTCCACCGGATCTTCCAGCAGACGCTCTGCGAAGTCTTTAATCGCATCCCCTTCAAGGGTGGCAGAGAACAGCATCGTCTGGTTACGCCAGCGCGTTTCACCTGCAATATGCTCGATATCCTGCGCAAAGCCCATGTCCAGCATGCGGTCCGCTTCGTCGAGGATCAGCGTTTCTACCGCGCGGCAGTCGAAGTTTTCTTCTTTAATATACTGCAGCAGGCGGCCCGTCGTCGCGACGACGATGTCCTGGTTTTCGCTGAACACTTCGGCGTGGTTCATATACGCAACGCCGCCGGTGATGGTGGCGATATCCAGATGCGTATTCGCTGCGAGTTCACGCGCGTGATCGGCAACCTGCATGGCCAGCTCGCGCGTAGGCGTCAGGATCAAAATACGCGGCGGGCCAGATTTTTTACGTGGAAAGTCGAGCAGGTGCTGCAACACAGGCAGCAAATAGGCTGCTGTCTTCCCCGTGCCGGTTGGCGCAGAACCGAGCACATCGCGGCCCTCAAGCGCAGGCGGAATGGCCGCTGCCTGAATGGCGGTCGGGCGTGTAAAGCCTTTGCTCTCAAGAGCATTGAGCAGGCTTTCATCGAGTTCAAGTTCGGAAAAAGTCGTTACAGTCATGTTCTACCTCTGTGTGGGGCGCTGATTATAGACGTTACGGCTGTAATCTTCATCTGTTTGTATGGATATCGCTTTGCGGCCACTTCGCTTTCCCCTATGCTACTCCAGTTTCACTTAGAAGGTTGCCCTGACATGTCTCAACTCAAAGCGCAGCTGCGCCGCGATGGTTTTACGTTTAAACAATTCTTTGTCGCTCACGATCGCTGTGCCATGAAAGTCGGTACAGACGGCATTTTACTGGGAGCATGGGCACCTGTCGCAGGTGTTAAGCGTATTCTTGATATCGGTACCGGCAGCGGGCTGGTGGCCTTGATGCTGGCGCAGCGTACTGAAGAGCATGTCACTATTGATGCCGTTGAGCTGGATGCGCAGGCCGCAGGGCAGGCGGGTGAAAACGCGGCCGAGTCACCCTGGGCTGACCGGATAACCGTTAAGTGCGCGGACGTGCTTGCCTGGGCGCCAGAGCAGACGGCGCGTTACGATCTTATCGTCAGCAACCCCCCTTACTACGAGCCCGGCGTGGAGTGCGGTACACCGGAGCGTGAACAGGCGCGCTATACCGGTTCACTCGATCACAAAGCGCTGCTCGTCAACGCGGCTGAACTTATCTCAGAAGAGGGCTTTTTCTGCGTGGTGCTGCCAGAAAGTACGGGCAACACGTTTATCGCTACCGCGCAGGAGATCGGCTGGACGTTACGTTTGCGAACTGACATCTCAGATACGGAAAGCCGATTGCCGCACCGCGTGCTGCTGGCGCTTTCGCCAAAAGAGGGTGAGTGTTTTAATGACCGTATGGTGATCCGTGGGCCAGACCAGCGTTATTCCGAAGATTACACGGCTCTGACCCAGGCGTTTTATTTGTTTATGTAAACCTGCGGGGCAAGTATCGACGGGCCGGACTCAGCAAGCCGATCCGGGTAGTCGAGTGTGTAGTGCAAACCCCGGCTCTCTTTACGCAACATCGCGCAGCGAACAATCAGCTCGGCAACCTGCACCAGATTGCGCAGCTCCAGCAGATTATTGGAGACGCGGAAATGGGCATAATATTCATCAATTTCCTGCTGCAGCATCGTAATGCGGCGCAACGCGCGTTCCAGACGTTTCGTGGTGCGCACAATCCCAACGTAGTCCCACATAAACAGCCGTAGCTCGTGCCAGTTGTGCTGGATCACCACCAGCTCGTCCGGGTTCTCCACGCGGCTTTCATCCCAGGCCGGTAAACGCTCTGTTTCACGGGCGTAAGGCATGCGCTTCGTGATGTCCTCCGCCGCTGACCAGCCGTACACCAGACATTCAAGCAGCGAGTTAGACGCCATACGGTTCGCGCCGTGTAGCCCGGTATAGCTGACCTCACCAATAGCATACAGACCGTCTACATCAGTGCGTCCGTGATCGTCAACCATCACGCCGCCGCAGGTATAGTGGGCGGCTGGCACAATGGGCACCGGATCGCGTGTTAAATCAATGCCAAGATTGAGCAGCTTTTCGTAAATCATCGGGAAATGCTGGCGAATGAATTCTGCCGGCTTATGGCTGATATCGAGATACATGCAGTCCACGCCAAGGCGCTTCATTTCGTGGTCGATGGCGCGGGCAACAATATCACGCGGCGCCAGTTCACCGCGGGCGTCAAAGTCCGGCATAAAGCGGGTACCGTCAGGGCGTTTTAGATAAGCCCCTTCGCCGCGCAGGGCTTCCGTCAGCAGGAAATTTCGCGCCTGAGGGTGGAACAGGGCGGTGGGGTGAAACTGATTAAATTCGAGATTCGCCACGCGGCAGCCGGCGCGCCAGGCCATAGCGATACCGTCCCCGGAAGCGATATCCGGATTAGTGGTGTACTGATACACCTTAGAGGCGCCACCTGTAGCCAACACCACAGCCTTCGCCTGACAGGTTTCCACCTTCTCTTTATTACGGTTCCAGACCCACGCTCCCACCACGCGACGCGTACCGGGCAGGCCTATCTTGTCGGAAATGATCAGATCAACCGCGTTGCTCCGCTCAAGGACCCGGATGTTAGGATGGTTCAGCGCTTTGCTGACCAGCGTGGTTTCCACTTCTTTTCCGGTAGCATCCGCGGCGTGCAGGATGCGGCGGTGGCTATGGCCGCCTTCACGCGTTAAGTGGTAGCTCTCTTCACCGTTGGGCTGAACCTGAGTATCGAATAAAACACCCTGATCGATAAGCCACTGAACACAATGGCGGGCATTGCTGGCGACAAACTCTGCCGCGTGCGCATCCACGATCCCGGCCCCGGCAATCAGCGTATCTTCCACATGTGACGCAATGCTGTCGGTCTCGTCAAATACTGCGGCAATGCCGCCCTGAGCATAAAATGTGGAGCCTTCACTTATCGGGCCTTTGCTCAGAACGATAACGTTCTGATGTTCAGCCAGACGCAGCGCCAGAGAGAGACCGGCAGCGCCGCTGCCGATGATCAGTACATCACAATGAAGTTCAGGTGTTGTGTTCATGATTTTTGTTTAATTTACTAAACAGTGTTGGGGCAGAATAGCACCTGAATGCGAAATATCGCACGTTTTTTTTAAGGGAAGTTGCAATGACTAAACGCGCAGGCAGGGGTAAACGAAGGGTAAATAAATGAAATTATTTTGCGAAGCAGATCGTTAGCGTCAGATTTTGTGGTGAAATAAAGCCTGTGTTGCGTTACTCTTCTGGCGGGAAAAAGATGTTTCTTGTCAGAAAGTGGTGCGTATCGTGAACAGACTTATAATGAGAGAAAATGAACGGTCTGCGGCGCGATGAACAAAAACAAAGGCGTTACGGAACTTATTGAAGATCAGACACTCTAAGCTGGTGCTTGCTCAAAGTGCGGTAGTTATAGAGTGGCGTTTCGATAACGCGTGGAATTTAGGTTTGGGGAGACATTACCTCGGATGAGCGAGCAGTTAACGGACCAGGTCCTGGTTGAACGGGTCCAGAAGGGAGATCAGAAAGCCTTTAACCTACTGGTGGTGCGCTACCAGCATAAGGTGGCGAGTCTGGTTTCCCGCTATGTACCGTCAGGTGATGTACCTGATGTGGTGCAAGAGTCTTTTATTAAGGCCTATCGCGCGCTGGAATCTTTCCGGGGAGATAGTGCTTTTTATACCTGGCTGTACCGTATTGCTGTCAATACGGCAAAGAATTACCTTGTTGCTCAGGGTCGTCGCCCGCCGTCCAGTGATGTAGACGCTATCGACGCCGAAAACTTCGAAAGTGGCGGTGCGCTGAAAGAAATTTCGAACCCTGAGAACTTAATGTTGTCAGAAGAACTGAGACAAATTGTTTTTCGCACGATCGAGTCACTCCCGGAAGATTTACGCATGGCAATTACGTTACGGGAGCTTGATGGTCTGAGCTATGAAGAGATAGCCGCTATCATGGATTGTCCGGTCGGCACGGTTCGTTCACGAATTTTCCGTGCGCGAGAAGCTATTGATAATAAAGTTCAACCGCTTATCAGGCGTTGACGATAGCGGGATACTGGAAAAGGTATTAGGCATGCAGAAAGAAAAACTTTCCGCTTTAATGGATGGTGAGACGCTGGATAGTGAGCTGCTCAACGAGCTGTCTCATTCTCCCGAAATGCAAGAGACCTGGGAGAGTTACCATCTCATCCGTGACACGCTGCGCGGTGATACCGGAGAGGTTCTCCATTTCGATATCTCAGCCCGCGTGATGGCGGCCATCGAGAATGAGCCTGTTCATCAGACCACTCCGCTGATTCCTGAAGCGCAACCCGCACCGCACCAGTGGCAAAAAATGCCGTTCTGGCAAAAAGTGCGTCCGTGGGCCAGCCAGCTCACCCAAATGGGGGTGGCTGCATGCGTATCGCTTGCAGTTATCGTTGGCGTCCAGCACTATAATACTCAGTCTGAAACTAATCAGCAGCCAGAAGCGCCAGTGTTTAACACACTGCCGATGATGGGCAAAGCCAGCCCGGTAAGTCTGGGCGTACCGGCTGATGCCTCCGCCAGCGGCGGTCAGCAACAGCAGGTTCAGGAGCAGCGCCGTCGCATTAATGCGATGTTGCAGGATTATGAGTTGCAGCGTCGTCTGCACTCTGAACAGCTTCAGTTTGAGCAGGCCCAAACTCAGCAAGCTGCTGTGCAGGTGCCCGGAAACCAAACTTTAGGAACGCAATCGCAGTAATGAAGCAACTTTGGTTCGCCATGTCTCTGATGGCGGGTAGCCTGTTCTTCTCTGCTAACGCCTCGGCTGATGTTTCATCCGGGGCGTTGTTGCAGCAAATGAATCTGGCCAGCCAGTCACTCAATTACGAGTTGGCATTTATCAGCATCAACAAGCAGGGCGTCGAGTCGTTACGCTATCGCCATGCCCGTCTTGATAACCAGCCGCTCGCCCAGCTTTTACAGATGGATGGCCCGCGTCGGGAAGTTGTCCAGCGTGGCAACGAAATCAGCTATTTCGAGCCCGGTCTGGAGCCTTTCACGCTGAATGGCGACTATATCGTTGATTCTCTACCGTCGCTTATCTATACCGACTTCAAACGACTTGCCCCTTACTATGATTTTATTTCGGTAGGGCGTACCCGTATTGCAGACAGGCTGTGTGAAGTGATCCGCGTGGTTGCGCGCGATGGTACGCGCTACAGCTATATCGTCTGGATTGATGCGGAAACCAAGCTGCCGATGCGCGTGGACCTGCTCGACCGCGACGGCGAGACGCTTGAACAGTTCCGCGTCATCTCCTTCAGCGTGAACAATCAGGTTGGCAACAGCATGCAGAATCTGGCGAAGGCCAGCCTGCCGCCGCTGCTTTCTGTTCCTGCAGGGGACTCCGCTAATTTCAACTGGGTTCCTTCCTGGATACCGCAAGGCTTTAGCGAAGTGTCCAGCAGCCGTCGTCAGTTGCCCACCATTGATACGCCGGTTGAATCACGCCTCTATTCCGATGGCTTGTTCAGCTTCTCGGTGAATATCAACCGCGCAACGGCAAACAGCGCTGAACAAATGCTTCGTACCGGGCGTCGTACGGTCAGCACCACGGTTCGCGATAACGCAGAAATCACGATTGTGGGGGAGTTACCTCCGCAGACGGCGAAGCGCATTTCAGACAGCATTAAATTCAGGGCCGCACAATGATTAAAGAGTGGGCGACCGTCGTCTCGTGGCAGAATGGTATTGCGCTGGTCAGCTGTGATGTTAAAGCCTCATGCAATAGCTGCGCATCCCGAGCCGGTTGTGGCAGTCGCGTGCTGAATAAGTTAGGGCCACAGACATCGCATACGATCTCCGTGCCGAGCGAACAGCCGCTGGTGGCGGGTCAGAAGGTGGAACTGGGCATTACGGAAGGCAGTCTGCTGAGTTCCGCGATGCTGGTCTATCTCTCGCCGCTGGTGGGGCTGTTTGTCATGGGCGGCCTTTTTCAGATGCTGTTTGGTACCGACGTGGCCGCCATGTGCGGTGCAGCTTTGGGTGGCGTAGGGGGATTCTGGATTGCCAAAGGCATCTCACCGAAGCTCGCCGCGCGCGATGAGTGGCAGCCCGTTATTCTGAGCGTTGCGCTGGCGCCTGACCAACTTCGCGTCGAGACGCACTCTTCTGAGGCCCGGTGATCCACCGGGCTTTATCATTATTTACATCTCAAAAAAGAAAACGCCATTTCTTCGCGCTATGCTTGGCTCTAAGTGCATTTCCAGGTTGCGGGTATGTAGTGTAGAATGCTGCGTTTTCGCACTGAAAAACGTCAGGCTAAGAACAGCGGCCTCCAGGAATTCGTAAGGCATAATTATTTAACTATATGAAGAACATACGTAACTTTTCGATCATTGCTCACATTGACCACGGTAAGTCGACGCTGTCTGACCGTATTATCCAGATTTGCGGTGGCCTGTCTGATCGTGAAATGGCAGCCCAGGTACTGGACTCCATGGACCTGGAACGCGAACGCGGTATCACCATCAAAGCGCAGAGCGTGACGCTCGACTATAAAGCTTCTGATGGCGAAACCTATCAACTGAACTTTATCGACACCCCAGGCCACGTTGACTTCTCCTATGAAGTATCACGCTCGCTGGCGGCCTGTGAAGGTGCGCTGCTGGTGGTCGATGCCGGGCAGGGCGTTGAAGCCCAGACCCTGGCGAACTGCTACACCGCGATGGAAATGGATCTCGAGGTTGTGCCGGTTCTGAACAAAATCGACCTGCCAGCCGCCGATCCTGAGCGCGTGGCGGAAGAGATTGAAGACATTGTCGGCATTGACGCGACCGACGCCGTACGCTGCTCCGCGAAAACCGGTGTAGGTGTGACCGACGTGCTGGAACGCCTGGTACGTGATATTCCGGCCCCGGAAGGCGACCCGGATGGTCCATTGCAGGCGCTGATCATCGACTCCTGGTTCGATAACTACCTGGGCGTGGTCTCTCTGGTGCGTATCAAAAACGGCACCATGCGTAAAGGCGACAAAATCAAGGTTATGAGTACCGGACAGGTCTACAACGCAGACCGTCTGGGTATCTTCACGCCAAAACAGGTTGACCGTACCGAGCTGAAATGCGGCGAGGTGGGCTGGCTGGTCTGCGCGATTAAAGACATCCTCGGCGCGCCAGTAGGCGATACCCTGACCGGCGCGCGTAACCCGGCAGACAAAGCGCTGCCAGGCTTCAAAAAGGTGAAACCGCAGGTTTACGCGGGTCTGTTCCCGGTCAGCTCTGACGACTACGAAAACTTCCGCGATGCGCTCGGCAAGCTGAGCCTGAACGATGCCTCCCTGTTCTACGAGCCAGAAAGTTCAACGGCGCTGGGCTTCGGCTTCCGCTGCGGCTTCCTCGGCCTGCTGCACATGGAGATTATTCAGGAGCGTCTGGAGCGTGAATACGATCTGGATCTGATCACCACCGCACCAACGGTAGTCTACGAAGTAGAAACCACCTCGAAAGAAGTGATCTACGTTGACAGCCCGTCCAAGCTGCCGCCGCTGAACAACATTCACGAGCTGCGCGAGCCTATTGCAGAATGTCACATGCTGCTGCCGCAGGAGTTCCTGGGGAACGTTATTACGCTCTGTATTGAGAAGCGTGGCGTGCAGACCAACATGGTTTACCACGGTAACCAGGTGGCGCTGACCTATGAAATCCCTATGGCGGAAGTGGTACTCGACTTCTTCGACCGTCTGAAGTCTACCTCCCGTGGCTATGCGTCACTGGATTACAACTTCAAGCGTTTCCAGGCCTCCAACATGGTGCGCGTGGACGTGCTGATCAACGGCGAGCGTGTGGATGCGCTGGCGCTCATCACCCACAATGACAATGCGCCGTACCGTGGCCGCGAGCTGGTTGAGAAGATGAAAGATCTGATCCCGCGTCAGCAGTTTGACATTGCGATTCAGGCGGCCATCGGTAACCACATCATTGCCCGCTCAACCGTGAAGCAGCTGCGTAAAAACGTTCTGGCGAAGTGCTATGGCGGTGACGTCAGCCGTAAGAAAAAGCTGCTGCAGAAGCAGAAAGAAGGTAAGAAGCGTATGAAGCAGGTCGGTAACGTTGAGCTGCCGCAGGAAGCATTCCTTGCCATTCTTCATGTCGGTAAAGACGGCAAATAACTTTTAAGGAGTTGGCATGGCGAACATGTTTGCCCTGATCCTGGTCATCGCTACGCTGGTGACAGGCCTGCTGTGGTGCCTGGATAAGTTTATCTTCGCCCCAAAACGCCGTGAACGTCAGGCTGCCGCGCAGGCAGCGACTGGCGATGCGCTTGACGCGAAAACCCTGAAGAAAGTTGGCCCGAAACCGGGCTGGCTGGAAACGGGCGCGTCGGTGTTCCCGGTGCTGGCGATTGTGCTGGTGGTACGTTCGTTTATTTATGAGCCGTTCCAGATCCCATCGGGATCAATGATGCCAACGCTGCTGATCGGTGATTTTATTCTGGTTGAGAAGTTTGCCTACGGCATTAAAGATCCGATTTACCAGAAAACGCTGATCGAAACGGGGCATCCGAAACGTGGCGACATCGTGGTGTTTAAATATCCGGACGATCCGCGTCTGGATTACATTAAGCGCGCGGTGGGGCTGCCGGGTGATAAAGTGACCTACGATCCGGTTGCGAAGGAAGTCACCGTTCAGCCGGGCTGCAGCTCCGGTACCGCGTGTGAAAACGCGCTGCCAATCACCTACTCAAACGTTGAGCCAAGTGATTTCGTGCAGACTTTCGCCCGTCGTAACGGCGGTGAAGCGACCAGCGGATTCTTCCAGGTGCCAAAAGGTGAAACCAAAGAGAACGGCATTCGTCTGGTTGAGCGCAAAGAGACGCTGGGCGATGTCACTCACCGCATTCTGACCGTGCCAATCGCGCAGGACCAAGTGGGGATGTATTACAAACAGCCGGGTCAGCAGCTGGCCAGCTGGATCGTACCGCCGGGACACTACTTCATGATGGGCGATAACCGCGATAACTCCGCGGACAGCCGTTACTGGGGCTTTGTGCCGGAAGCGAATCTGGTGGGTAAAGCAACCGCGATCTGGATGAGTTTTGAGAAGCAGGAAGGCGAGTGGCCGACCGGGGTGCGCCTGAATCGTATTGGCGGAATCCATTAATTCTCAGGAAAAGAACACGTAGCCGCGTTATTTCGCGGCTACGTGAATTATTTCCTCGATAAATCTCTTTGAACTAACGACATCCCCTGTCGTTGTGTATAGAATATTCCCCCGAAGTTTATGGTTGGCCCTGCAAGGGTGCCACGGCACACGAAACCGCGTTGGTTTTCTCAGGTCGGTTTCGTGTGCTGCATTTTTGACGCATTCATTTATTGGTATCGCATGAACCCCATCGTAATTAATCGGCTTCAACGGAAGCTGGGCTACACTTTTCATCATCAGGAGTTGTTGCAACAGGCATTAACCCATCGCAGTGCCAGCAGCAAACATAATGAGCGTCTCGAGTTTCTGGGTGACTCTATTTTAAGTTTCGTGATTGCGAATGCGCTTTATCATCGTTTCCCGCGCGTGGACGAAGGTGATATGAGCCGCATGCGCGCCACGCTGGTGCGCGGCAACACCCTCGCTGAAATCGCGCGCGAATTTGAACTGGGCGAATGTCTGCGTCTTGGGCCGGGTGAACTGAAAAGCGGCGGCTTCCGTCGTGAATCTATTCTTGCCGATACGGTCGAAGCATTAATTGGTGGCGTGTTCCTGGACAGCGATATCCAGACCGTAGAAAAGCTGATCCTTAACTGGTATCAGACCCGTCTGGACGAAATTAGCCCGGGCGATAAACAAAAAGATCCGAAAACGCGCCTGCAGGAATATTTGCAGGGCCGTCATCTGCCGCTGCCATCCTATCTGGTGGTGCAGGTTCGTGGCGAAGCGCACGATCAGGAATTTACCATCCATTGCCAGGTCAGTGGCCTGAGTGAACCGGTGGTGGGCACAGGTTCGAGCCGCCGTAAGGCTGAACAGGCTGCCGCCGAACAGGCGTTAAAAATGCTGGAGCTGGAATGAGCGAAGAAAAAACCTATTGCGGATTTATTGCCATCGTCGGACGTCCGAACGTCGGCAAATCCACCCTGCTGAATAATCTGCTTGGGCAGAAGATTTCCATCACCTCGCGTAAGGCGCAGACCACGCGTCACCGCATCGTCGGCATCCATACTGAAGGCGCATATCAGGCAATCTACGTCGATACCCCTGGCCTGCACATGGAAGAGAAGCGCGCCATTAACCGTCTGATGAACAAGGCGGCGAGCAGCTCCATCGGCGACGTAGAACTGGTGATTTTCGTTGTGGAGGGCACCCGCTGGACGCCGGACGACGAAATGGTACTGAACAAGCTGCGTGACGGCAAAACGCCGGTGATCCTCGCGGTCAACAAAGTTGACAACGTGCAGGAAAAAGCTGACCTGCTGCCGCACCTGCAGTGGCTGGGCAGCCAGATGAACTTCCTCGATATCGTTCCGCTGTCTGCTGAGACCGGCCTGAACGTCGATACCATCGCGGGCATCGTACGTAAGCATCTGCCGGAAGCGATTCACCACTTCCCGGAAGATTACATCACCGATCGCTCTCAGCGCTTTATGGCGTCTGAAATCATCCGTGAAAAGCTGATGCGTTTCCTGGGTGCCGAGCTGCCGTACTCTGTGACGGTGGAGATCGAGCGTTTCCAGAGCAACGAGCGCGGTGGCTACGACATTAACGGCCTGATCCTCGTCGAGCGTGAAGGGCAGAAGAAGATGGTGATCGGCAACAAAGGCGCCAAGATCAAAACCATCGGTATCGAAGCCCGTAAGGACATGCAGGAGATGTTCGAAGCGCCAGTTCATCTGGAACTGTGGGTGAAGGTGAAATCTGGCTGGGCCGATGATGAGCGTGCTCTGCGCAGCCTCGGTTACGGCGAAGATCAGTAACTCAAGACGACGAGTATAATGGAAGGTTGGCAGCGCGCCTTCGTTCTCCATAGTCGTCCCTGGAGCGAAACCAGCCTGATGCTGGACGTCTTCACGGAAGAGTCGGGCCGCGTGCGCCTTGTTGCGAAAGGCGCACGTTCCAAACGTTCTAATCTGAAGGGTGCCCTACAGCCTTTTACGCCGCTGCTGGTTCGCTTTGGCGGGCGAGGGGAAGTCAAAACCTTGCGCAGCGCTGAAGCCGTCTCTCTGGCGCTTCCCCTTTCTGGCATCACGCTCTACAGCGGTCTGTATGTCAACGAGCTCATCTCCCGCGTCCTTGAACATGAGACTCGCTTCTCGGAACTTTTCTTCGATTATCTGCACTGTATCCAGGCACTGGCGGGTGCGACCGGCACGCCCGAACCCGCCCTGCGTCGTTTCGAACTGGCGCTGCTGGGCCACCTCGGGTACGGCGTGGATTTTCTGCACTGCGCAGGCAGCGGTGATGAGGTGGAAGACACCATGACCTACCGCTACCGCGAAGAAAAAGGCTTTATTGCCAGCGTCGTCGTTGATAACAGTACTTTTACCGGACGCCAGCTCAGAGCGCTTTATGAACGCGAGTTTCCGGACGCCGATACCCTGCGCGCAGCAAAACGCTTTACCCGGATTGCCCTCAAGCCGTATCTTGGCGGCAAGCCCTTAAAGAGCCGCGAATTATTCAGGCAGTTTATGCCCAAACGTTAGACCACAGCATCAGAAAGAAAACCGAGGATTGTCATGGCTGAATTACTGTTAGGCGTCAACATCGACCACATCGCCACCCTGCGTAACGCGCGCGGCACGGCGTATCCCGATCCGGTTCAGGCGGCGTTTATCGCTGAACAGGCTGGTGCCGACGGCATTACCGTTCACCTGCGTGAAGACCGCCGCCACATTACCGACCGCGACGTGCGCATTCTTCGTCAGACGCTGGACACCCGTATGAATCTGGAGATGGCGGTCACCGAAGAGATGCTGACCATTGCCTGCGAGACCAAACCGCACTTCTGCTGCCTGGTGCCGGAAAAACGCCAGGAAGTGACCACCGAAGGTGGACTGGACGTGGCGGGGCAGCAGGACAAAATGCGCGATGCCTGCAAGCGCCTGGCGGATGCCGGTATCCTGGTTTCTCTGTTTATCGACGCCGATTTCGCGCAGATTAAAGCGGCAGCCGACGTGGGCGCGCCGTATATCGAAATTCACACCGGCTGCTATGCCGATGCTAAAAACGATGCCGAGCAGGCCAAAGAGCTGGAGCGTATCGCCAAAGCGGCCACCTACGCCGCGAGCCTGGGACTGAAGGTTAATGCCGGTCACGGCCTGACCTACCACAACGTGAAGGCCATTGCTGCTCTGCCGGAAATGCATGAGCTGAACATCGGCCACGCCATTATTGGCCGCGCGGTGATGAGCGGCCTGAAAGAAGCGGTTTCAGAGATGAAACGCCTGATGCTGGAAGCGCGTCAGTAATGGCCATTCTGGGCTTAGGCACCGATATCGTCGAAATAGCTCGCATTGAAGCGGTGATCGCCCGGAGCGGCGATCGCCTGGCAAGGCGCGTGCTGAGCGATAACGAATGGGCCATCTGGGAAGCGCACCAGCAGCCGGTGCGTTTTCTGGCAAAGCGCTTTGCGGTAAAAGAGGCGGCAGCCAAAGCGTTCGGGACCGGCATTCGTAACGGCCTGGCATTTAACCAGTTCGAAGTTTTTAATGATGATCTGGGCAAACCGCGCCTGCGTCTGTGGGGTGAAGCGCAAAAGCTGGCGGAGAGGCTGGGGGTGAATCATATGCACGTGACGATCGCAGATGAACGCCACTATGCCAGCGCGACGGTGATTATCGAAAGCTAAATTTTGTCCGCGTGGTGCATCAGGACAAATTTATCCCACAGCTGCTCTTCGCTCTCGACGTGTGTCGGATCCTTCAGAATAGTGTTGGGGATCGGGCACACCTTCTGGCAGGTCGGTGTCTCATAGTGGCCGACGCATTCCGTGCAGCGGTCGCTGTTAATCTCGTAAATGCTGTCGCCCATCGAAATCGCCTGGTTCGGGCATTCGGGTTCGCACATATCGCAATTGATGCATTTTTTGGTAATTAACAGCGCCATCAGGAAATTCTCAGAAACAACACAAACTGGGCGGGCATTATACGCGTCAAACCAGTTTCTTTACCAGTTCTTCGCTGTGACGAATGCGCTCGGGCGCGCGCTCCAGATCCTGCTGTACCAGCGCCATAAACAGCAGGTCCGTCAGCATCATTTGTGCGCTGGTGGACGAAATTGCCGCGCTGCGCGTGGCCTGCTCTTCGGCAATGGTATACAAACAGCGCGTTGCCCGCTGCTGCAGCGCATTTGGCGTAAAGCCGGTGATCGCCAGAATTTTGCCGCCGACGCGCAGGGCTTCGTCGGTCGCCATGTTGATCTCGCGGCGCTCGCCGGAGTAGGAGATGGCCAGCAGCAGATCGTCAGGATCCATCGCCTGCACGGTCGCCAGCAGGGCGTGCATATCCTGCTCGACGATGGCGTTAAAACCGATTTTAGTCAGCTTCCAGCCAAAATTACGCGCCACCAGACCGGACGCGCCAATACCGGTCAAAATAATACGCCGCGCCGCCCGCAGCATCGCCACGCTTTCCAGTAATTTCTCTTCGGTATTCACGTCCAGCGTGGCGTGCATGGCCGCCACGTTCTCCTTGATCAGCTTTTCCCCAACCAGACGCATCGGGTCATCGCCGCGGATCTGGTTATGCACCGGCATGGACTGCGGATTCGGGTTACTCACCAGCGCTTCGCTGATTGCCAGCTTAAGAGCGGGAAAACCCTTAAACCCGATCTTCTGGGCAAATTTCACCACGCTTGACTGGCTCACTCCAGCTTCGCTTGCCAGCTGCTGTGAGCTGAGGTGGCGGGCGCGATCGGGCTGAGAAAGCAGAAAATCCGCCAGCTTTTTGTCGCTTTGAGCAAAGCCGGCGTAGCGCTGGCGAATGCGAATTAAACAGTTCATGAGTACTCCCGGCGGAAATGTGATTGTCTGCGCAAAAACGAATTCTGCTCGCCTGAATGAATTTTATATTCCATTATAGTGTGATTATTATGAATTAAAAATTCTTGAGGTACAAAAAATGAATCTTGGCTCACTTGTTTCTGAAAGGCGTAACCCGCAAACCATGGATCTGGATGCGCTCTCCACCCTGGAGCTGGTTAACCGCTTTAATCAACAGGATACGCTGGTAGCGCAGGCAGTGAAAGAGACATTGCCAGAGGTGGCGAAAGCGGTCGATGCGGCGGCGGAAGCTCTTAAGGTCGGTGGTCGCATTATCTATATGGGGGCCGGTACCAGCGGGCGTCTCGGGGTGCTGGATGCCTCGGAATGTCCGCCCACCTTTGGCGTTCCGCACGGCCTGGTGGTTGGCCTGATTGCAGGTGGTCCCGGCGCGCTGCTGAAGGCCGTTGAAGGGGCGGAGGACAACAAACAGCTGGGTGAGGATGACCTGAAGGATCTGAACCTGACGGCGAACGATCTGGTGGTCGGCCTGGCGGCATCCGGGCGCACGCCGTACGTCATTGGCGGCCTGGAATACGCCAACCGGACCGGCTGCACGACGGTCGCCATCTCCTGCAACCCCGGCTCGCCGATTGCGCAGGTGGCCGCTATCGCCATCTCTCCGGTCGTTGGGCCGGAAGCGCTCACCGGCTCCACGCGCCTGAAATCCGGGACCGCGCAAAAGCTGGTGCTCAATATGATCTCCACCGGTGCGATGGTGAAGTTCGGCAAGGTCTACCAGAACCTGATGGTCGATATGCAGGCCACCAACGTCAAGCTGGTGGACAGAGCCTGCCGCATGGTGATGGAGGCGACAGGCGCGGGCCGTGAAGAGGCAGAAGCGGTGCTCAGGCAGACCGATCACGACGTAAAACCAGCCATTTTGATGATCTTAAGCGGGCTGGACGCGGCGGCTGCGCGAGCCAAACTCGACGCGCACAACGGCTTCTTACGGGCGGCTTTAGAAAACTAGCAGAGGCGTTTATGGACAAAACAGCAGCGCTCGCCAGCGATATCCTGCAGGGGATAGGCGGGGAGAAAAATATTCAGCGTCTGGAAAACTGCATGACGCGCGTGCGCGTCGAGGTGCATAACGACGATCAGCTTGACGTGCCGGGCCTGAAGAAGCTGTCCGGCGTCAGTGGCTACGTGAAACAGGGGCAGCAACACCAGTTGATCGTCGGGCCGGGCAAGGCGGCGCAGGTTGTCGACGCCATGCGCGCGCTGATGGTCGGCGGTACAAGCGTGACGGTTGACGACGCTGAACGCACCAAAGCGCAGGCGAAGGCCAAATACAAAGCTCCCATGAGCGATGCGCTGCGACAGCTGGCAAACGTCTTTATCCCGCTGATCCCGGCGTTTATAGCTTCCGGCTTGATCACCGGGATCATCAACATCCTCAAGCGGCCAGATATTGTCGGGGATTTTGCCACGCAGTATCCGAACCTGCTGGGCATTCTCGGGATCTTCGGCAGCGCGGTGTTTGCCATTATGAACATCCTGGTCGGGGTCAATACTGCGAAGGTGTTTGGCGGCTCGCTGGCAATGGGCGGCGTGATGGCAGGGATCTTGTCCAGCCCGCAGCTGGCGCAAATCACGCTGTTTGGCGAGGCGCTCCAGCCTGGTCGCGGCGGGGTGATTGCCGTGCTGCTGGTGGTTATTCTTATGTGCTGGATCGAGAAAAAGCTACGCGCGGTTCTGCCTGGCTCGATTGAGCTGATCCTCAACCCGCTGCTGACCACGTTAATTACCGGTAGCGTCGCGATTGTGGTCCTTCAGCCACTAGGCGGGTGGATCTCTGACGCCATCGCCCACGGCGCGTCTCTGGCTATCGACCGCGGCGGCCTGCTGGTGGGGGCGGTGCTGTCAGGTACCTTCCTGCCGCTGGTGCTGACCGGCCTGCATCAGGGGCTGGTGCCGATCCACGTCGAGCTGGTGCAGGCGCACGGTTATAACGCGCTGCTGCCTATTCTCTCGATGGCGGGCGTCGGGCAGGTGGGGGCAGCGATTGCCGTCCTGATGAAAACCCGCAACGCGCGCCTGAAAAAAGTGATTAAAGGGGCGCTGCCGGTCGGGCTGCTCGGCATTGGCGAGCCGCTGATATTCGGCGTCACGCTGCCGCTGGGTAAACCGTTCCTTGCGGCCTGTCTGGGGGGCGCGGTAGGCGGGGCTCTCATCAGCTACTGGAAAGTCGCCACCGTTATCACCTTTGGTCTCTCCGGTTTACCGCTGGCATTAACCATCGTGACCGGAAAAGTCATGCTCTATCTGTTAGGCTATTTAGTAGCGGTGATCGCCGGGTTCCTGTTTACCTGGCTGTTAGGATTCAACGACCCAGAGGAGTAAGGTTTGGCCAATCACGAGCGTCGCGTTGTCTTTTTCGATCTGGATGGAACGCTGCATCAGCAGGATATGTTTGGTACGTTTATGCGCTACCTGCTGCGGCGTCAGCCTCTGAACGCGCTGCTCGTCTTACCGCTCTTACCCCTCATTGGCATCGCGCTGCTGGTAAAAGGCCGGGCGGCGCGCTGGCCGATGAGCCTGCTGCTGTGGGGATGTACGTTTGGCCACAGCGAAGCGCGGCTCAAACAGCTCGAAAAGGAGTTCGCTCTCTGGTTCCGCGGCCACGTTGCCGCGTTTCCCGTGGTGCAGGCGCGACTGACCAGCTATCTTGACGCCAACGATGCCGATATCTGGCTGATTACCGGCTCCCCGCAGACGCTGGTGGAGCAGGTCTACTTTGATACCCCCTGGCTGCCGCGCGTAAATCTTATCGCCACGCAAATCTCCCGCGGCTACGGCGGCTGGGTCCTGACGATGCGCTGTCTGGGGCATGAAAAAGTGGTCCAGCTGGAAAAACGCATCGGCACGCCGCTGCGTCTTTACAGCGGCTACAGCGACAGCAAGCAGGACAACCCGCTGCTCTATTTTTGCCAGCACCGCTGGCGCGTTACTCCCCTCGGTGAACTTCAGCAACTCGAATAGTCTTATCTGTAAGGGCTGTGTATAATGCCGCCCGCTTTTCGACTGGAGTATCAATCCTTGTCCACCTCAGAACACAATCATGAATACTGGATGCGCCACGCGCTGGCGCTGGCTCAACGGGCCTGGGACGAGGGCGAAGTGCCCGTGGGCGCGGTGCTGGTTCATAACAACCGGGTGATTGGGGAAGGGTGGAACCGTCCTATTGGCCGCCACGATCCTACCGCGCACGCCGAAATTATGGCGCTTCGTCAGGGCGGGCTGGTGCTGCAAAACTATCGTCTGCTCGATACCACCCTGTACGTCACCCTTGAACCCTGCGTGATGTGCTCCGGGGCGATGGTGCACAGCCGAATCGGTACCCTGGTGTTTGGAGCGCGGGATGAAAAAACCGGTGCGGCCGGTTCACTGATGGACGTGCTGGGTCATCCCGGAATGAATCATCAGGTGCAGACTATCGGTGGGGTACTTGCACCAGAGTGTTCGGGGCTATTAAGCGATTTCTTTCGAATGCGCCGTCAGCAGAAAAAGCAACAAAAGGCAGAATTGAAGTTGTCGGATGATTAAGCTCGTCCGGCGCCACAACCGGATAACTTTCCGCCAGCTGTTTTGCCTCTGTTGCCTCTTTCTCTTTCTCCAGCAGATAGCCGACCAGGCTAATCTGATACTTACGTATATTTTCCACGTAGGCGTAGGCTTCATGTCCGCGCGCGTAGCCATACGTCAGCTTGTTGTACCATGGCTTCTGGCTCAGCAGCGGCAGGCGCTGTTTTACGTCTGACCAGCTGTCCGGGTTTCCCTTCGTTTTCGCCGTCAGAGCCCGCGCGTCAAGCATGTGCGCGTAGCCCATGTTGTAGGCCGCCAGCGCAAACCAGATCCGTTCTTCTTCCGGCACGGTTTCCGGGACTTTAGCCATCATATCCTGCAGGTAGCGCGTCCCGCCGCTGATGCTCTGTTCCGCATCGGTGCGGTCGTTAACGCCCAGGCTCAGCGCGGTATTTTTGGTTAACATCATCAGTCCGCGTACGCCCGTTGGCGACGTGGCCTGGGTGTCCCAGTGGGACTCCTGGTACGAGATAGCCGCCAGCAGTTTCCAGTCAATCTCCTGGGCATATTTTTCGAAAAGCGGCTGCAGGTCAGGCAGGACGCTGTCAACCGCGCGCAGGAAGCTGCGGGTGTCAACGTAGTCAAAGTCATCCCCGTGGCCGAGGTACTTCTCCTCAAGTCGCGCCAGCGTGCCGTCTTCATTGATGGTGTTATAAAAATCCAGCATGGCCGCCGAGAGGGTCTGGTCATCATCCAGATGGGTAAACCAGGTCACCGGCTGTTCGTCCGTCACGTCCAGCGCCACGGCGATTTCAGGATGCACCCGCTGGAACAGGCTGATCGCCACCGAATCGGCGATGGTGTAGGGCAGTTTCTGATCTTTGACCTGCTCCAGCAGCTCCGTCGTGCCGAGTTTAGGGTCAACCGTCCAGCTCAGATCCGGGTATTTTTTCTCCTTTAACTCACGCAGGTCGTCAATCACTACGTGGCCGGGAGCAATCGTCAGCTGTTGCGCGTTGATCGAGGCAAGCGTACGCGGGCGCAGGCTCCCGACGCGATAAACCAGCTGCTGGGAAACGGAGTAGTAGGTCGGGCCCGGCTGGTAGTTCTTGCTGCGCTCGCTGTTATAGACCAGCCCGGCAGCGAGGATATCGGCGTTGTTGTTGTCCAGGTCGTCAAACAGCTGGTTGATGTTCTGGCGGACGGTAATTTTAAGCTTCACGCCCAGATAATCGGCAAACTGCTGCGCCAGCTCATAATCCAGACCAATAATTTTGCCGTTGATGTCGCTGTAAATCAGCGGAGAGTTGAGGGTACTGACGCGCAGTTCCCCCCGCTCCTGAATGGCGGCGATACGATTTTCGGCTTTGCCGAACCAGGGGATGGAAGGCCAGAGGGCCACTGCCAGCAGCAACGTTACAATGCCGATGAGCAGATAATTAATCTTTAATTTTTTCAATTAGTTAATTCTCTGCGACGCCGGTTGCCTCAGTCTGCTGTAGCCATGTTAATCATAAGGTTTGTCATTGAATGAGCGGCATTTTGCGTAAACTTGCGCCACTTGGCAACCAATTAGAGAGACAGGTCACATCTATTGTTAAACGCTGAAGTCGATTTTATTTCGACGCAAACGGTTTCGTCGGCGCTCAGGATTCTCTATAATGACGCCCGTTTTCCCCCCTTGCGCACACTGTAAGCGCCCCGGCGCTTCGAAGACGAGAGACTTATGATGGAAATTCTGCGTGGTTCGCCTGCACTGTCTGCCTTCCGTATTACCAAACTGCTGGCACGTTTTCAGGCGGCCGACCTTCCGGTAAGCAATATTTACGCTGAGTATGTCCATTTTGCTGACCTGAATGCCCCCCTGAATGCAGAGGAGCGCGTACAGCTGGAACGCCTGCTCAAGTATGGCCCAAATCTGAGCAGCCATACGCCAACCGGCAAACTGATCCTTGCGACGCCGCGTCCGGGCACCATCTCCCCCTGGTCTTCCAAAGCCACCGACATTGCCCACAACTGCGGCCTGAGCCAGATTAACCGTCTGGAGCGCGGCGTAGCGTACTACGTCGAAGCCTCTACCCTGAGCGACGCGCAGTGGCAGGCGGTTGCGGCTGAATTGCACGACCGCATGATGGAGAGCGTGTTTGCCTCTCTTGATGACGCACAGAAGCTTTTCTCCCATCATCAGCCTGCGCCGGTACAGAGCGTGGACCTGCTGGGGCAGGGCCGCCAGGCGCTGATTGACGCCAACCTGCGTCTCGGCCTGGCGCTGGCAGAAGACGAAATTGACTACCTGCAGGACGCGTTCGTTAAGCTCAACCGCAACCCGAACGACATCGAACTCTACATGTTCGCGCAGGCCAACTCTGAGCACTGCCGCCATAAGATTTTCAATGCCGACTGGATTATCGACGGCGAACAGCAGCCGAAGTCGCTGTTCAAAATGATCAAAAACACCATGGAACAAACCCCTGACCACGTGCTGTCTGCCTATAAAGACAACGCCGCGGTGATGGAAGGTTCCGAGGTGGGCCGCTTCTTCGCCGATCGCGAAGCAGGGCGCTATGACTTCCATCAGGAGCCTGCGCATATTCTGATGAAAGTGGAAACCCACAACCACCCGACGGCCATTTCTCCGTGGCCGGGTGCGGCGACCGGCTCCGGCGGCGAAATCCGTGACGAAGGGGCGACCGGTCGTGGGGCGAAACCAAAAGCGGGTCTGGTCGGCTTTTCCGTTTCTAACCTGCGCATCCCTGGCTTTGAACAGCCGTGGGAAGAAGATTTCGGCAAGCCAGAGCGCATCGTGACCGCGCTGGATATCATGACCGAAGGTCCGCTGGGCGGCGCGGCGTTTAACAACGAATTTGGCCGTCCGGCGCTGAACGGTTACTTCCGTACCTACGAAGAGAAGGTGGACAGCCACAACGGCGAAGAGCTGCGTGGCTACCACAAACCGATCATGCTGGCGGGCGGGATCGGCAACATCCGTGCCGATCACGTGCAAAAAGGCGAGATCGTCGTCGGCGCGAAGCTGATCGTGCTGGGCGGCCCGGCGATGAACATCGGTCTGGGCGGCGGTGCGGCCTCCTCTATGGCCTCCGGCCAGTCTGATGCGGATCTCGACTTCGCGTCCGTGCAGCGTGACAACCCTGAGATGGAGCGTCGCTGCCAGGAAGTGATCGACCGCTGCTGGCAGCTGGGCGATGCTAACCCGATTCTGTTCATCCACGACGTGGGCGCGGGCGGTCTGTCCAACGCTATGCCGGAGCTGGTGAGCGACGGTGGTCGCGGTGGCCGTTTCAACCTGCGCGATATCCTGAGCGATGAGCCGGGCATGAGCCCGCTGGAAATCTGGTGTAACGAATCCCAGGAGCGCTACGTGCTGGCGGTTGCGGCCGACCAGCTGCCGCTGTTTGACGAGCTGTGCCGCCGCGAACGCGCGCCGTATGCCGTCATCGGTGAAGCAACCGAAGAGCAGCACCTGACTCTGAGCGACACCCATTTCGACAACCAGCCTATCGATCTGCCGCTGGACGTGCTGCTCGGTAAAACGCCGAAGATGACCCGCGACGTGCAGACCCGTAAAGCGGCGGGCAAAGCGCTGGATCGCCAGGGCATCACCGTGGCGGAAGCGGTGAACCGCGTACTGCACCTGCCTGCTGTGGCAGAGAAAACCTTCCTGGTGACCATCGGCGACCGTACCGTGACCGGTATGGTATCCCGCGATCAAATGGTTGGCCCGTGGCAGATCCCGGTGGCGAACTGCGCCGTGACCACCGCGAGCCTCGACAGCTACTACGGCGAAGCGATGGCGCTGGGTGAACGCGCCCCGGTGGCGCTGCTGGACTTCGCCGCCTCTGCACGACTGGCGGTTGGTGAAGCGCTGACCAACATCGCGGCGACGCAGATTGGCGACATCAAACGTATCAAACTTTCCGCGAACTGGATGGCGGCAGCCGGTCACCCTGGTGAAGACGCTGGCCTGTATGAAGCCGTGAAAGCGGTGGGTGAGGAACTGTGCCCAGCCCTCGGCCTGACCATTCCGGTGGGTAAAGACTCCATGTCGATGAAAACCCGCTGGCAGGAGGGTAACGAGCAGCGCGAGATGACGTCTCCGCTGTCGCTGGTGATCACCGCGTTTGCCCGCGTGGAAGACGTGCGCCATACCGTTACGCCGCAGCTGGCGACCGAAGATAACGCCCTGCTGTTGATTGACCTGGGTAAGGGCCACAACGCGCTGGGCGCCACCGCACTGGCGCAGGTTTACCGTCAACTTGGCGACAAGCCAGCCGACGTGCGCGACGTGGCGCAGCTAAAAGGTTTCTACGACGCAATTCAGGCGCTGGTGGCACAGCGCAAGCTGCTGGCCTACCATGACCGTTCCGACGGCGGCCTGCTGGTGACCCTGGCAGAGATGGCCTTCACCGGCCACTGCGGCGTGGAAGCGAACATTGCAACGCTTGGCGAAGACCGCCTGGCGGCGCTGTTTAACGAAGAGCTGGGTGCGGTGATTCAGGTTCGCGCCGCAGACCGCGAGGCGGTGGAAGCGATTCTGGCGAAGCACGGTCTGGCAGACTGCGTCCACTATCTGGGGAAAGCCGTTCAGGGCGACCGCTTCGTCATTGAGGCCGACGGTCACGCCGTGTTCAGCGAAAGCCGCACCACGCTGCGCATGTGGTGGGCAGAAACTACATGGCAGATGCAGCGCCTGCGCGATAACCCGGAATGCGCCGATCAGGAGCATAACGCGAAAGCGAATGACCAGGATCCTGGCCTGAACGTGAAGCTCTCCTTCGACATCAACGAAGACATCGCTGCGCCGTACATTGCGACCGGCGCGCGTCCGAAAGTGGCCGTGCTGCGCGAGCAGGGCGTTAACTCCCACGTTGAGATGGCGGCAGCCTTCCACCGCGCGGGCTTTGACGCTATCGACGTCCACATGAGCGACCTGCTGGCCGGGCGTATCGGTCTGGAAGATTTCCATGCGCTGGTGGCGTGCGGCGGTTTCTCCTACGGCGACGTGCTGGGCGCAGGCGAAGGCTGGGCGAAGTCCATTCTGTTTAACAGCCGCGTGCGCGACGAGTTCGAGACCTTCTTCCATCGTCCGCAAACCCTGGCGCTGGGCGTGTGCAACGGCTGCCAGATGATGTCTAACCTGCGCGAGCTGATCCCGGGCAGCGAATCCTGGCCACGCTTTGTGCGCAACCAGTCCGACCGCTTCGAAGCGCGCTTCAGTCTGGTTGAAGTGACTCAGAGCCCGTCTCTGCTGCTGCAGGGGATGGTTGGCTCTCAGATGCCAATCGCCGTTTCCCACGGCGAAGGTCAGGTAGAAGTGCGCGATGCGGCCCATCTGGCGCAGCTCGAGAGCAAAGGCCTGGTGGCGCTGCGCTTTGTCGATAACTTCGGCAAGGTCACGGAAACCTATCCGGCGAACCCGAACGGCTCCGTCAATGGTATTACGGCGGTGACCAGCGAAAGCGGTCGCGCGACCATCATGATGCCGCACCCTGAACGCGTGTTCCGTACCGTGAGCAACTCCTGGCACCCGGAAAACTGGGGCGAGGACAGCCCGTGGATGCGTATCTTCCGCAACGCGCGTAAACAGCTGGGTTAAGATGTAAAGCAGGTACTTTGTAGGCCCGGTGAGCGTAGCGCCACCGGGTTTTTTTATGCGTGTCGCAAAATTGCGACAAAGATGGTATAGGGCTGTCTCCAATTGGAGACACTTAACCCATTGATTTATATATGGCCGGACAGGTTCCCGTTAAGGTGTTGCTTAATAGCGACACTTAGCCTGGAAATCATTCAGCGCACAATAAATAGATTAAACGAATAAAAGATATATATTTCAAAGTGTTAATATTTTGTTTTGCATTCTGGCATGGGTGTTGCATAATATCAACCAGTGGCTCATTCACCTTCTTATGTCAGCCCCTTCGGGACGTGCTACATAAACTTCGAATGACGCACAAAAAGGTGCCTGCCGTCCAACTACTGATCATAGCGATGCTTTATCAGGCCAGGGCGAAACGTCGAGTTAGGCACCGCCTTATTCCATAACAAAGCCGGGTTTTTACCCGGCTTTGTTGTATCTGAAGGGCAGACTCAGTTACGCTCTCCGTAAACCCCCATGAAGAGAGTAATGCGTTGAAACGCTGGCCCGTTTTTCCCCGCTCCCTGCGACAGCTCGTGATGATGGCCTTTCTGCTGATCCTGCTGCCGCTGCTGATCCTCGCCTGGCAGGCATGGCAGAGCCTCAACGCGCTGAGTGCCCAGGCGGCACTGACGAACCGCACCACGCTTATCGATGCCAGACGCAGTGAAGCGATGACCAACGCCGCGCTGGAGATGGAGCGTAGCTATCGTCAGTACTGCGTGCTCGACGATCGGACGCTGGAGAAGGTCTACCAGAGCCAGCGCAAGCGCTACAGCGAAATGCTGGATGCCCACGCGGGCGTGCTGCCGGACGACAGACTGTATCAGGCGTTACGTCAGGATCTGAACGATCTCGCGCAGCTGCAGTGCCAGAACAGCGGCCCGGATGCGGCTGCCGCCGCGCGCCTTGAGGCATTCGCCGCCGCCAATACCGAAATGGTGCAGTCAACGCGCACGGTCATTTTCTCTCGCGGCCAGCAACTGCAGCAGGAGATTGCCGAGCGCGGCCAGTTCTTCGGCTGGCAGGCGCTGGTGCTGTTCCTGGTGAGCCTCGGGCTGGTGCTGCTCTTTACCCGCATGATCATCGGCCCGGTGAAGGGTATTCAGCGTATGATCAACCGCCTGGGGGAGGGGAAATCGCTCGGGGATACGGTTGCCTTTAAAGGCCCGCGCGAGCTGCGATCCGTCGGGCAGCGCATTATCTGGCTATCCGAGCGCCTGGCGTGGCTGGAATCCCAGCGTCATCAGTTCCTGCGCCATATTTCCCATGAGCTGAAAACCCCGCTGGCCAGCATGCGTGAAGGAACGGAGCTGCTGGCGGACGAGGTGGCAGGGTCGCTTACTCCGGAGCAGAAAGAGATTGTCGAAATTCTGGACGCCAGCAGCCGCAACCTGCAAAAGCTGATCGAGCAGCTTCTGGATTACAACCGCAAGCTGGCTGACGGGACGGTGGTACTGGAAGAGGTGGAGATTGAGCCACTGGTGGATATGGTGATCTCCGCCCATAGCTTGCCGGCAAGAGCTAAAATGATGCATACCGGGGTGGAGCTGAATGCGCCGACATGCCTGGCTGAACCCATGCTATTAATGAGCGTTCTGGATAATCTTTACTCCAATGCGGTGCACTATGGTACTGAATCCGGTAACATTTATATCCGAAGTTATACGAAGGGCTCCCGGGTGTTTATTGACGTCGCAAACACCGGCACCCCGATCCCCGATGACGAAAAAACCATGATCTTCGAACCCTTTTTCCAGGGGAGTCATCAGCGGAAAGGCGCGGTAAAAGGAAGCGGTCTGGGATTAAGCATTGCTCGGGACTGCATACGACGCATGCAGGGTGAGCTAAACATTGCCACGGACGAACGTTCAGATGTTTGCTTCCGTATTGAACTGCCCCTGAGCCGGAAAAATTAATAAAATGAATCTATATCTGGTGAGTATGTCACACGTCTTTTTCCGCGCCATACGCGCGGTGTTTTCCAGCAAAGCGGGTCGCCTGAGTCTGCCCTGTTTAGTTCTGGCGGGGTGCGTTTCCCATGCGCCGCAAAGTGCGATAAGCGGTAAACAGGAAGACAAATGGCCCGATAACCAGCTGGCGGATTTCCTCTCTACCCGCTGTGAGGATATCTGGAATCTGTCAGGGCATGATGTCGAAAATAATCCGCTGTTCTGGCTGCGCGGAATAGATTGCGCCCAGCGGCTTGCGCCGGTAGACGCCCGCATGAAGGCGGCGATGCTGGATGAAGACACCTGGCAGGACGCTTTCAAGCGTGGGATTTTACTGGCCGATGCGAAAATTACACCCGTTGAACGTCGGGCCAACGTGACCCGTCTGGACACGTTTGTGATCAATCTTCCCGCACAGGTGCGCCCGGTATACCAGCTCTGGCGGGATGGGCAGACGTTACAGCTGCAGTTGTCTGAAGAGCGCTCCCGCTACAGCAAGCTACAGCAGTCAACTGACAGCGAGCTGGATACGCTGCGCCAACAGCAACAGCATTTACGTACTCAGCTGGATACCACGACGCGAAAGCTGGAAAACCTGACCGATATCGAAAGACAGCTCTCGTCGCGTAAATATCAGCCGGGTAGTTCATCTGCTGCACCGGACAGCGATATGCCGAAACAAGAGGATGTGAAGCATGACGAGCCGTAAACCAGCCCATCTCTTACTGGTGGATGACGATCCCGGCCTGTTAAAGCTGCTGGGGATGCGTCTGGTCAGTGAAGGCTACACCGTGGTGACCGCGGAAAGCGGGCAGGAGGGGCTTAAAGTCCTCAGCCGCGAAAAGATTGACCTGGTGATCAGCGACCTGCGGATGGACGAAATGGATGGCATGCAGCTGTTCGCCGAAATCCAGAAGCAGCAGCCTGGCATGCCGGTCATTATCCTGACGGCGCACGGGTCAATCCCGGATGCCGTCGCCGCAACCCAGCAGGGCGTGTTCAGCTTCCTCACCAAGCCGGTAGATAAAGACGCGCTCTACAAAGCTATCGACAGCGCGCTGGAGCACGCCGCGCCCTCCGGAGGCGACGCATGGCGTGAATCTATCGTCACCCGCAGCCCGATAATGCTGCGTCTGCTTGAGCAGGCGCGAATGGTCGCACAGTCAGACGTCAGCGTGTTGATTAACGGCCAGAGCGGAACCGGGAAAGAGATCCTGGCGCAGGCGATCCACAACGCCAGCCCGCGCAGTAAAAATGCTTTTATCGCCATTAACTGCGGTGCCCTCCCAGAGCAGCTTCTTGAGTCTGAACTTTTTGGCCATGCCCGCGGCGCATTTACCGGCGCGGTAAGCAGCCGGGAAGGGCTGTTCCAGGCCGCGGAAGGCGGCACGCTGTTCCTCGACGAGATTGGCGACATGCCTGCGCCGCTGCAGGTCAAACTGTTGCGCGTACTTCAGGAGCGCAAAGTGCGCCCGTTGGGCAGCAACCGCGATATTGATATTAACGTGCGAATCATTTCCGCTACCCACCGCGACTTGCCCAAAGTGATGGCCCGCAACGAGTTCCGTGAAGATCTCTACTACCGTCTGAACGTGGTGAACCTGAAGATCCCGGCGCTGGCGGAGCGTGCGGAAGATATTCCGCTGCTGGCGAATCACCTCCTGCGCCAGGCGGCAGATCGGCATAAACCGTTCGTGCGCGCCTTTTCGACTGATGCGATGAAACGGCTGATGGCCGCCAGCTGGCCGGGTAACGTGCGCCAGCTGGTGAACGTGATTGAGCAGTGCGTGGCGCTGACGTCCTCGCCCGTTATCAGCGATGCGCTGGTGGAACAGGCGCTGGAAGGGGAGAACACGGCCTTGCCGACGTTTGCGGAAGCGCGTAACCAGTTCGAGCTGAACTATCTGCGCAAGCTGCTGCAGATCACCAAAGGCAACGTGACCCACGCGGCGCGGATGGCCGGACGCAACCGCACCGAGTTCTATAAGCTGCTCTCACGCCACGAGCTGGAAGCAAACGATTTTAAAGAGTAATGCCGTATGGTACTGTGAGCAATCGATTACGAGGCAGCTTACAGGCAAGAGTTTAAGGACCCACCATGAAAAAGATTGATGCGATTATTAAACCTTTCAAACTGGATGATGTACGTGAAGCGCTGGCGGAAGTAGGCATCACCGGGATGACCGTGACGGAAGTGAAAGGTTTTGGTCGTCAGAAGGGCCACACCGAACTTTATCGTGGCGCAGAGTACATGGTCGACTTTCTGCCGAAAGTGAAAATTGAAATCGTGGTCAGCGACGATATCGTCGATACCTGCGTGGATACCATTATCCGCACGGCGCAGACGGGCAAAATTGGCGACGGGAAAATCTTCGTCTTTGACGTGGCGCGCGTGATCCGTATCCGTACCGGCGAAGAAGACGACGCCGCGATTTAACCATTCGCCACCCGGCGAAAAAAAAGCCCCTCGAACGAGGGGCTTTTTGCGTTACAGCACCTTATGCGGCCCGAAACATTCGTAATGAATGTTGTCTTTATTCACGCCCAGCTCAACCAGCTGCTTCGCGGCATACTGCATAAACGCCACCGGTCCACAGACGTAGAACTGCATTTCCGGCGCGCTAAACGCCCCTTCCATCTGGCTTAAATTCATCAGTCCTTCGCTGTCAAAGCGTGCGGCAGTGCGGTCTGGCTCCGTCGGCAGGCGATACCAGGTATGCGCGGTGAAACGCGGCAGGGTCGCTCCCAGCGCTTTCACTTCATCCGCAAAGGCGTGCACGTCGCCGTTCTCCGCTGCGTGGAACCAGTTAACCTGCGCGCTGTGGTTTGCTTTCGCCAGCGTATCCAGCATCGCCAGCATTGGCGTTTGGCCCACGCCCGCGGAGATCAGCGTGACCGGGGTATTGGTTTCAATGGCCATAAAGAAGTCGCCCGCCGGCGCGGCCAGATGGACCACGTCGCCCACGCTCGCTTCGTTATGCAGCCAGTTGGATACCTGACCGCCGTCCTCGCGCTTCACCGCAATGCGGTAGCCTTTGCCGTTTGGTTTGCGGGTCAAAGAGTACTGGCGGATCTCCTGATGCGGGAAGCCTTCAGGCTTCAGCCATACGCCCAGATACTGGCCCGGCTGGTAATCGGCCACCGGCTGGCCGTCAACCGGCTCAAATTCAAAACTGGTGATAAGCGCGCTGCGTGGCGTTTTCTCGACGATACGGAAGGCGCGCGTTCCTTCCCAGCCGCCGTTCTTGCTGGCGTTTTCGCTGTAGATCTGCGCTTCACGGTTGATAAACACGTTTGCCAGCACGCCGTAGGCTTTACCCCAGGCGTCCAGCACCTCCTGGCCCGGGCTGAACATTTCGTCCAGCGTTGCCAGCAGGTGAGCGCCGACGATGTTGTACTGCTCGGGTTGGATCTGGAAGCTGGTGTGCTTCTGGGCGATTTTTTCCACCGCAGGCAGCAACGCCGCCAGGTTTTCGATATTGCTGGCGTAGGCCGCGATGGCGTTGAAAAGCGCTTCACGCTGATCGCCGTTACGCTGGTTGCTCATATTGAAAATCTCTTTGAGCTCCGGATTGTGCGTGAACATGCGATCGTAGAAATGGGCGGTAAGTTTAGGGCCGGTTTCCACCAGCAGGGGAATGGTGGCTTTAACGGTAGCGATGGTTTGAGCGTCGAGCATGGCAGCTTCCTTCTGATATTACCTAATGATGTATTTTAAATGCATCTTATAAAAAATACCCATGCTTTGTAAATGGTTCTTTGCAAGATGAAAAATACGCATCACAAACCTGAAAAGAAATCCGCTGGAAATAGTGAGATCTTTATTCCTCAAACCCTTGCGTGGCGTGAAGGAAAACGTTTGCGTAAAATCGTTTGTCAAGACCTGTTATCACAGAACTATTCAGTTATACTGTTGCCCGTCGTCCAACAGGACTGCCTTTTCAGGCCAAAATTTACTTGTTAGCTGAGTCAGGAGATGCGGATGTTAAAGCGTGAAATGAACATTGCCGATTATGATGCCGAACTGTGGCAGGCTATGGAGCAGGAAAAAGTACGTCAGGAAGAGCACATCGAACTGATCGCCTCCGAAAACTACACCAGCCCGCGCGTGATGCAGGCGCAGGGCTCTCAGCTGACCAACAAATACGCTGAAGGTTACCCGGGCAAGCGCTACTACGGCGGTTGCGAGTACGTTGATATCGTTGAGCAGCTGGCTATCGACCGTGCGAAAGCACTCTTCGGCGCTGACTACGCGAACGTTCAGCCGCACTCCGGCTCTCAGGCTAACTTCGCTGTTTACACCGCGCTGCTGCAGCCGGGCGATACCGTTCTGGGTATGAACCTGGCGCAGGGCGGCCACCTGACTCACGGCTCCCCGGTTAACTTCTCCGGCAAACTGTACAACATCATTCCTTACGGTATTGATGAGTCCGGTAAAATTGACTACGAAGACATGGCGAAGCAGGCTAAAGAGCACAAGCCGAAGATGATCATCGGTGGCTTCTCTGCTTACTCCGGTATCGTTGACTGGGCAAAAATGCGTGAAATCGCAGACAGCATCGGCGCGTACCTGTTCGTTGACATGGCGCACGTTGCGGGCCTTATTGCCGCAGGCGTTTACCCGAACCCGGTTCCTCACGCTCACGTTGTGACCACCACTACTCACAAAACCCTGGCGGGTCCACGCGGTGGCCTGATCCTGGCGAAAGGCGGTGACGAAGAGCTGTACAAAAAACTGAACTCTGCCGTGTTCCCAAGCGCGCAGGGCGGCCCGCTGATGCACGTTATCGCCGCAAAAGCGGTCGCGCTGAAAGAAGCGATGGAGCCAGAGTTCAAGGTGTATCAGCAGCAGGTTGCTAAGAACGCCAAAGCGATGGTGGAAGTGTTCCTGAACCGTGGCTACAAAGTGGTATCCGGCGGGACTGAAAACCACCTGTTCCTGCTGGACCTTGTTGATAAGAACCTGACCGGTAAAGAAGCTGACGCTGCCCTGGGCCGCGCCAACATCACCGTGAACAAAAACAGCGTGCCAAACGATCCGAAGAGCCCGTTCGTGACCTCCGGTATCCGTATCGGTTCTCCGGCCGTGACGCGTCGCGGCTTTAAAGAAGCGGAAGTGAAAGAGCTGGCTGGCTGGATGTGTGACGTTCTGGACAACATCAATGACGAAGCGGTTATCGAGCGCGTCAAAGGTAAAGTTCTGGATATCTGCGCACGCTTCCCGGTATACGCATAATTCCTCTGCTTTGCAGAAATAAAAAAGGCCGCGCTTGCGGCCTTTTTTTATGGCTTAACGCCGGTCCAGGGAAATGGCCCCCGGTCCCACAATCGCCAGCAAAATAAACGCGCCAGCAATACTGACGTTCTTGTAGAAATTAATCATATTCGGCACAACCGCATCTCCGGTCATATCCCAGTAGTGGTGACCGATAATCGCCGTGCCCAGCGTATAGAAGATAAAGAGCACCGCCAGGGGGCGGGTGAAAAAGCCGAGCACGATCAGGATAGCGGCGGGAACCTCCATTACTACGGCGATAATGGCCGCCAGCATCGGCATGGGGGCGCCGAGCGACGTCATATACTGAACGGTGCCGCTAAACCCCGTCAGCTTGGGATAGCCAAAAATAATAAACAGGACAACGATGGCAATACGGGCAATCAATAGCAGGAAGGAGCGTGAGGAGCCGAAATCGAAATAACGTAAGCTGTTCATGGCAAACGACCTCTTCAGGCGATGTCTTTTAAACGTAATACAATTTTGCCGCTCACGCCATACGCCGACCGGCTGTCCAGGACGTTAATTTATCGTTAATTTATAGCGCGCTAACGACTTGCTAAAGTGCAGGATAAACGCCAGACTATCGCCTCCATTTCGGGAGGGATTCATGGTCTTGCATTCCACGCGCTGGCTGGCGCTCAGCTACTTCACCTACTTCTTTAGCTACGGTATTTTTCTGCCTTTCTGGAGCGTCTGGCTCAAGGGAATTGGTTTGACGCCAGAAACCATCGGCATTCTGCTGGGCGCGGGGCTGGTGGCGCGTTTCCTCGGAAGCCTGCTGATTGCCCCCCGCGTCAGCGATCCCTCCTTACTGATTAAAGCGGTGCGCATTCTGGCCCTGCTGACGCTGGTCTTTGCGGCCTGCTTCTGGGTCAGCCATCAGTTTGCCTGGCTGATGGTGGTGATGGTTGGCTTTAATCTGTTCTTCTCCCCGCTGGTACCCCTGACGGATGCGCTGGCGAACACCTGGCAAAAGCAGATCACCATGGATTATGGTCGCGTGCGCCTCTGGGGATCGATTGCCTTCGTGATCGGCTCGGCGTTGGTGGGGAAACTGGTCAGCCTTTACGACTACCGCGCGATTCTGGCGCTGCTGAGTATCGGTATTGCCTCGATGCTGCTGGGCATGCTGCTGCGCCCGTCGGTGATGCCGCAAGGGGAGAGTCGCCATCAGGAGAGCGCCGGCTGGCCCGCCTGGCGGAGCCTGGTGGCCCAGAGCTGGCGTTTTCTGGCGTGCGTCTGTCTGCTTCAGGGGGCGCATGCGGCGTACTATGGCTTCAGCGCCATCTACTGGCAGGGGGCGGGCTACTCGGCCTCTGCTGTCGGTTACCTGTGGTCGCTGGGGGTGGTGGCAGAAGTCATTATTTTCGCCCTGAGCAAAAAGTTGTTCCGCCGCTTCGGCGCGCGCGATCTGCTGCTGCTTTCCGCGGTCTGCGGCGTGGCGCGCTGGGGGATTATGGGCTGGACGACCGAACTGCCGTGGCTGATTATGGCGCAGATCCTTCACTGCGGCACCTTCACCGTGTGCCACCTGGCGGCGATGCGCTATATCGCGGCGCGCGAGGGCGGGGACGTGATCCGTCTGCAGGCGGTCTACTCTGCGGTGGCGATGGGCGGCAGCATTGCGGTGATGACGGTCTTTGCGGGCTTTCTGTATCAGCATCTGGGACACGGCGTGTTCTGGGTCATGGCGCTGGTGGCGCTCCCGGCGATGTTTGTTCGACCGAAAGTGGCCGCTCGGGCGTAGCTACGATTCCAGCATGGCGCGAATATGTTCCTGCTGCTGCGCGTTAAGTGATTCAACCGCGTGGATCAGCGGCGGCGAGAACAGCGGCAGCACGGTAGGATAGGGGGTGATAACCAGCGCGGCTTCGCGCGGTGCCCCCTCTTTCTGGAACGCCTGCAGCGTCAGATAGCGAATGTTGAGCGGCAGCAGGGTTAATTCGCGCAGCTGCTGTTCAATCACCTCCTCACAGGATTTATCCTCCCCGGTCAGCAGCACTACCTGTTTTTCATGCAGATCGGTCTCCTGCATCAGCCAGGCGCCGAAAATAACCGCTACCAGCGCCATCTCTTCATCGGAGAACCGCAGCCCAAATTCGGCTTCCAGCTCAAAGAGTGCCTCTTTCGTGGTGCGTAACAGCCGGGGATAGAGACGGTGAATTTCCTCGGGCAGGCTATTGTCGATGCCGATCTCAAACAGCGAGCGGTCCAGCGCCTGAGCCAGATGGATATACAGCTGATCGGTCAGCCCCTGCTCATCGCTGAAGTTCATCCCGGTCTGGGAGCGGAAACGGGCCACCATGCGCACAATGGCGCGGCGCAGGCGCTGATCCTGCTGGTGTTTATCGAGCACCGGATCGGGCGTGCGGAGCATCATAAACAGCAGCGCCAGAAACAGCTGCTCGTCCACGTGCGCGCCCTGCGGCACGCGCCGCTTCCAGTGACGAACAATCTCCTGCGCCGTAAAATACTCTCCCCGCGACTGGGTCCAGTTGCGCTGCGCGTGGGAAAACTGCGGCGTATTCCCTAAGTGGTGCTGGATGAGGCAGTATTGCAAGTAGAGCTGTAAGAACTGGACGTCCCGGCATTCAAACTGACGCTGCAGCTTGCGTGAGCAGAAGCCGATCAGCGCCCGCAGATTAGCATCGTCGTAGAGCGGCCGCGCGATGCCGTGCTGTTTAAGCGCGGTTTTTAAGGCTGGGGTAAACTGGTGCGAGACAAACTGCGGACAAAGGCGGAGCGCCCTGCGCAGCCAGTGCAGCAGACATAAACGCTGATTCAGGGCAGTGCCTTCAATTCGGTAGCTGCCGTCATGGTGCGTGACGATATCCAGCCGGTGATAGCGCTGGATTTCATCGCGCGTCTCGGCTATATCTTGCCGTGCCATGACCTCGTCCACGCCGTTGGCAGCGATTATGCTCTGTGCGGTGACGGCAGCATCGGGCAGGTAAAGCATCAAAAGCACCTGGCAGCGGCGCTGCGAACTGGAAAGCACAGATGGAATTTCAAGCGTCGTCATCATCTGTCGGGTATCCAGTGTGAATGTTTGATAAGAATAGCTAAAGGATGGGCGCTGAAAAGCGCGCCGGCAGGCCTTTCACTCAGGATTGCTGGGGAACATCACAGAATTTTTGACGTGAGGAATTGATGCAGACAGTTAAACAAAATGCGATGGCGTTATTTTTGGCGGTTATCACCTTTACCGCCAGCGCACATCCTCACAGTTTTATCAGCCTGAAAACCGAGCTGGTCACCGACGGCACGCAGCTGAGCGGCCTGAAAATGCGCTGGACGATGGATGAAATCACCTCGGCGGATCTGCTTTATGATGCGGGTAACGCGAAGCCGGGCGACGAAATCTGGAAAAAGCTGGCGGCAGAAGTGATGGCCAACGTGCTCGGGCAGCACTACTTCACCGAGTTCTGGCATAACGGACAAAAGGTGAAGTTCCTCAATCGCCCGACAGAATACGGCATGTCCCGCGACGGACATCAGGCGGTGCTGACGTTCGTGCTTCCACTGGCGCATCCGCAGCCGCTGGCAGGACAAACCTATACGTTTTCTACCTTTGACCCAACGTACTACGTCGATATGAGCTACGCCGAGGACAGCGACGTGCAGCTTCCTGCGTCGTTGCAAAAAACCTGCAACATTACGGTTCACACCCCGAAGCCCAGCGAAGAGACGCTGAATTTTGCTGTCTCTCTTGATAAAGAGGATGCCCCACCGGAGGACATGGAACTGGGTAAACAGTTTGCGCAGAAGGTAACGTTACAATGTCAGTGATCTCCTCTCCGGTACGAAAGCCGCGCCGCTGGCTGCACCTCTGGCCGCTGGCGCTTTTTCTACTGCTCGCCGTTTGCGGTTCGCTCTGGCTGTGGCAGGCCTGGCCGCAGGTGATGATGAAAAGCATCATCTGGCAGCGTGAGGTCAACCAGCAGATGAGCGGGCTGCTGAAGGCGGTGGCAGAGAACCCGACCAAAGCGGGCGGTTCCCTGCTGGCGTTCAGCTTTATCTATGGCGTGCTGCACGCGCTGGGGCCGGGGCACGGCAAAATCGTTATTACCACCTGGCTTGCCACCCATCCGTCGAAGCTGAAATCAAGCATTGGCCTGACGCTGGCCTCTTCGCTGCTTCAGGGGGGCGTGGCGATTGCGCTGGTGGTGGTTGTGCTTTCGCTATTACAGCTTCCCGCGCGCCAGCTGCACCTGAGCAGCTTCTGGCTGGAGAAGGGCAGCTATGCGCTGGTCGGCGTGCTGGGGCTGATCCTCTGCTGGCGGGCGCTGAAAAAGCTGCGCGCGCTGCTGCAAAAGCCCAAATTCAAAACCTTTACGCCGCACCACGTTCATGATGAACACTGCGGCTGCGGGCATCAGCATCTGCCGACGCAGGAACAATTACAGAGCGGTGACGACTGGCGCGCGCGGCTGATGATAGTTCTCTCTATGGGGATGCGCCCGTGCTCGGGGGCAATCATGGTGCTGCTGTTCAGTAAAGTGATTGGCGTGTTCGGCTGGGGCATGCTCTCGGCGCTGGCGATGGCGGCAGGAACCTCTCTCACCATTTCGTCTTTGGCGTTGCTGGTTCACAGCTTCCGTCAGCTTGCGGTAAAACTCAGCGGCAATAAAACGCCGGTACTGTGGCGGCAGGTAGGATGGACAACGCTCGCGCTGGCGGGGGGAGTGATTCTGCTGGTGGCGGCGGTAACGATGTGGATGAGCGCGGCGCCGTTTAGCACCCTCTCCCCTTTGGGGAGAGGGCTGAGATGAGGAGATTAACGCTTCAGCGCATCGCTCAGCTCGTCACGCATGTTGGCCAGCATGGCTTTAACAACGCGTGGGTTACCCGCAACGATGTTGCCGGTGGTCATGTAGTTGTGGCCGCCGGTGAAGTCGCAAACAATCGCGCCTGCTTCACGTGCGATCAGCTCGCCCGCAGCGAAGTCCCACGGCTTCAGTGACAGTTCGAAGTAACCGTCAACGCGGCCGGTTGCCACGTAGGCCAGATCCAACGCAGCAGAGCCGGTGCGACGGAAGTCTGCGCATTCGGTGAACAGCTTGCCCAGGATATTCATATAGGTGGTTGCGTGCTGCTTCGCCTTGAACGGGAAGCCGGTCGCCAGGATGGTGCCGTCCAGATCGCGTGCATTGCTGCAGCGCAGACGGTAGCCGTTCAGCTGTGCGCCCTGACCGCGGGTCGCGGTGAACAGTTCGTTACGCATTGGATCGTAAACAACGGCGACTTCAGTACGGCCTTTAATGCGTACTGCGATTGACACAGAGAAGTGTGGCAGGCGTTTAACGAAGTTGGTGGTGCCATCCAGTGGATCGATAACCCATTGAACATCCTGATCGGTACCTTCATGTTCACCGCTTTCTTCGGTGATGATGGTGTGCTGCGGGTAAGATTTGCGGATCGTTTCGATAATAATCGCTTCTGCGGCTTTATCGACGTTAGTCACGAAATCATTGCTGCCTTTCTGGCTGGTTTCTACGGAGTCTGGCGTTTCGTAGTGTTTGGCAATTACATTACCCGCCTTGCGCGCTGCGCGCACGGCGATGGTCAGCATCGGATGCATCGGTCTCTCTCACTGGATGTTAAAG
Organism: Enterobacter cloacae complex sp. P2B; assembly: GCF_014895985.1. Taxonomy (NCBI): domain Bacteria; kingdom Pseudomonadati; phylum Pseudomonadota; class Gammaproteobacteria; order Enterobacterales; family Enterobacteriaceae; genus Enterobacter; species Enterobacter cloacae complex sp. P2B. The sequence continues at coordinate 47,272 of NZ_JADBQQ010000017.1, forward strand.
AACAGGAAAATCGGCGCAGAGTATAGCAGCGGGATCGGATTATGTCTCCCGTTTATGATAATATGCCCGAATATTCTTCAGACACTGAACCCAGACATCTAAAAATTATGCTGCAAAACATTCGAATCGTGCTGGTCGAAACATCGCACACCGGCAACATGGGCTCTGTGGCCCGCGCTATGAAAACCATGGGCTTAACGAACCTGTGGCTGGTTAATCCGCTGGTGAAACCAGACTCTCAGGCTATCGCCCTGGCGGCCGGGGCCAGCGACGTGATCGGTAATGCGCAGATCGTTGATACCCTCGACGAAGCGCTGGCCGGCTGCAGCCTCGTTGTCGGCACCAGCGCGCGCTCACGCACGCTGCCGTGGCCGATGCTGGACCCGCGCGAATGCGGCCTGAAAAGCGTCTCAGAAGCAGAGCAGGCGCCGGTTGCGCTGGTGTTTGGCCGCGAGCGCGTTGGCCTGACCAACGACGAACTGCAGAAGTGCCACTACCACGTGGCAATTGCCGCCAACCCAGAATACAGCTCGCTGAACCTGGCAATGGCGGTGCAGGTAATCGCCTACGAAGTGCGCATGGCATGGCTGGCGACGCAGGAGAAGCAGGCAGAACCGAAAGAAGAGACGGCCTACCCGCTGGTGGACGACCTTGAGCGTTTCTACGGTCACCTGGAGCAGACGCTGCTCGCTACCGGCTTCATCCGTGAAGGCCACCCTGGCCAGGTAATGAACAAGCTGCGCCGCATGTTTACCCGCGCGCGTCCAGAAAGCCAGGAGCTGAACATCCTGCGCGGAATTCTGGCGTCGATTGAGCAGAAGAATAAAGAGTAGTGCCGATTTCCCCCTCTCCCCGTGGGAGAGGGTTGGGGTGAGGGCATCAGGCCGCACCTATATTATGAAGGCACAGAAGGTTAAATACCTGACTAAAACAGTCAAGTAAATAGTTGACCATTTTAGTCAGGAATGTCAGACTTGGCCCTGCTATGCAATACCCCCATTTTACAATAAAAAACCCCGGGCAGGGGCGAGTTTGAGGTTAAGTAAGACATGAGACTGACATCTAAAGGGCGTTATGCCGTGACCGCGATGCTGGACGTTGCGCTCAACTCCGAAGCGGGCCCGGTTCCGTTGGCTGATATTTCTGAACGACAAGGGATCTCCCTCTCTTACCTGGAACAGCTGTTCTCCAGACTGCGTAAAAATGGACTGGTGTCCAGCGTTCGTGGCCCGGGCGGCGGTTATCTGCTGGGTAAAGACGCGGGCAGTATTGCGGTTGGCGAAGTGATTAGCGCGGTGGATGAATCCGTTGACGCAACCCGTTGCCAGGGTAAAGGCGGCTGCCAGGGCGGCGATAAGTGCCTGACCCACGCGCTGTGGCGCGATCTGAGCGACCGTCTGACCGGCTTCCTGAACAACATCACCCTCGGTGAACTGGTCAATAACCAGGAAGTTCTGGACGTATCAGGCCGTCAGCACAGCCATGATTCACAACGCAGCACCCGCGCGCAGGACGCTATCGACGTCAAATTACGCGCGTAATAAAACGATAAGTATTTCAGAATCAGGCCGGGGTGGTCACACCCCGCGTACTCGGTCGTACATCCAGCCGGTTGCCTGATTCCTTGCATTGAAGCGATGTACGGAGTTTATAGAGCAATGAAATTACCGATTTATCTCGACTACTCCGCAACCACGCCGGTGGACCCGCGTGTTGCCGAGAAAATGATGCAGTGTCTGACCCTGGACGGAAACTTTGGTAACCCAGCTTCCCGTTCACACCGTTTTGGCTGGCATGCTGAAGAAGCGGTGGATATCGCCCGTAATCAGATTGCTGACCTGGTGGGTGCCGACCCGCGTGAGATTGTTTTCACCTCCGGTGCGACCGAATCCGACAACCTGGCGATCAAAGGTGCAGCCAACTTTTATCAGAAAAAAGGCAAGCACATCATCACCAGCAAAACCGAACACAAAGCCGTGCTGGACACCTGCCGCCAGCTGGAGCGTGAAGGGTTCGAAGTGACCTATCTGGCGCCGCAGAGCAACGGTATTATTGACCTGAAAGAGCTCGAAGCGGCGATGCGTGACGACACCATCCTGGTCTCCATCATGCACGTTAACAACGAAATCGGCGTCGTTCAGGACATCGCGACCATCGGCGAAATGTGCCGCGCGCGCGGTATCATCTACCACGTGGATGCGACCCAGAGCGTGGGCAAACTGCCTATCGACCTGAGCCAGCTGAAAGTAGACCTGATGTCCTTCTCCGGCCACAAAATCTATGGCCCGAAAGGGATTGGCGCGCTGTACGTTCGTCGTAAGCCACGTATCCGCATCGAAGCACAGATGCACGGCGGCGGTCACGAGCGCGGCATGCGTTCCGGTACGCTGCCTGTTCACCAGATCGTGGGCATGGGCGAAGCGTACCGCATTGCGAAAGAAGAGATGGAAACCGAGATGGCGCGCCTGCGCACGCTGCGTAACCGTCTGTGGGACGGCGTGAAAGATATGGAAGAAGTGTATCTGAACGGCGATCTCGAGCAGGGCGCGCCGAACATCCTCAACGTCAGCTTCAACTATGTTGAAGGCGAATCGCTGATCATGGCGCTGAAAGACCTGGCCGTTTCTTCCGGTTCTGCCTGTACGTCTGCAAGCCTGGAGCCATCCTACGTGCTGCGCGCGCTGGGTATGACTGACGAGCTGGCACACAGCTCTATCCGTTTCTCTTTAGGTCGTTTCACTACCGAAGAAGAGATTGACTACACCATCAAGCTGGTTCGTAACTCTATTGGCCGTCTGCGCGACCTTTCTCCACTGTGGGAAATGTTCAAGCAGGGCGTGGATCTGAACAGCATTGAATGGTCACATCACTAATCGGTATATAAGGAGAATTCAATCATGGCATACAGCGAAAAAGTTATCGATCATTACGAGAACCCGCGCAACGTTGGCTCTTTTGACAACAGCGATGAATCTGTCGGTAGCGGCATGGTTGGCGCGCCGGCGTGTGGCGACGTAATGAAGTTGCAGATTAAAGTCAACAATGAAGGTATCATTGAAGACGCGCGCTTCAAGACCTACGGCTGCGGTTCTGCAATTGCGTCCAGCTCCCTGGTCACCGAGTGGGTGAAGGGCAAGTCTCTGGACGAAGCACAGGCAATCAAGAACACGGATATTGCTGAAGAACTCGAACTGCCGCCGGTGAAAATTCACTGTTCAATTCTGGCAGAAGACGCGATCAAAGCCGCCATTGCGGATTACAAAAGCAAACGTGAAGCAAAATAATTGAGGTTTGAGTATGTCGATTACCCTTAGCGACAGCGCTGCCGCGCGAGTAAGCTCTTTTCTGGCGAACCGTGGTAAAGGCTTTGGCCTGCGACTGGGCGTACGTACCTCCGGCTGTTCTGGTATGGCTTACGTACTGGAGTTTGTTGACGAGCCGGCGTCTGATGACACCGTGTTTGAAGACAAGGGCGTGAAGGTGGTGGTCGATGGCAAAAGCCTGCAATTTCTCAACGGCACTCAGCTGGACTTCGTAAAAGAAGGCCTGAACGAAGGGTTCAAATTCACGAACCCGAACGTCAAAGACGAGTGTGGTTGCGGCGAAAGCTTCCACGTTTAACCGCGCGTCATCCGAAACCCCACCGTGGCTTTGCTGCGCGTGGGGTTTGTTCTAACAGGCTACCCCTGAGATTGTTATGGATTACTTCACTCTCTTCGGACTACCCGCTCAATACCCGATCGATCTTCAGGCACTGACGGTCCGTTTTCAGGATCTGCAGCGTCAGTATCATCCGGATAAATTCGCCAGCGGGACGCAGGCAGAGCAGCTGGCTGCGGTATCGCACTCCGCGACCATCAACCAGGCCTGGCAGACGCTGCGCCATCCGCTGGCGCGTGCAGAATATCTGCTCTCGCTCCACGGCTTTGATCTGGCGAGCGAACAGCACACCGTGCGCGACACCGCGTTTCTGATGGAACAGCTGGAGCTGCGCGAAGAGCTGGATGAGATTGAACAGGCCAAAGACGAAGCGCGTCTGGAACGTTTTATCACGCGCGTGAAGGGCATGTTCGATACCCGCCATCAGCAGATGGTGGAGCAACTGAACAACGAGACCTGGGACGTGGCGGCAGACACTGTGCGCAAACTCCGTTTTCTCGATAAACTGCGAAGCAGCGCTGAACAACTCGAAGAAAAGCTGCTCGATTTTTAATTTCGGAAGCAATTATGGCCTTATTACAAATTAGTGAGCCTGGCTTAAGCGCCGCACCGCACCAGCGTCGTCTGGCGGTCGGTATTGACCTGGGCACCACCAATTCCCTCGTGGCGACCGTGCGCAGCGGCCAGGCGGAAACGCTGGCCGACGAGCAGGGCCGCCATCTGCTGCCTTCCGTGGTCCACTACCAGCAGCAGGGTCACGCGGTCGGCTATGACGCCCGCGCCAACGCCGCGCGCGATCCGGCCAACACCATCAGCTCCGTAAAGCGCATGATGGGCCGCTCGCTGGCTGATATCCAGACCCGCTACCCGCACCTGCCGTATCAGCTGCAGGCCAGTGAAAACGGTCTGCCGATGATTGCCACGGCGGCCGGTTTGCTGAACCCAATTCGCGTGTCTGCTGACATCCTCAAAGCGCTGGCGGCGCGCGCGACGGCGACGCTCGGCGGCGATCTGGACGGCGTAGTGATCACCGTTCCGGCCTATTTTGACGACGCACAGCGTCAGGGCACCAAAGACGCCGCGCGTCTGGCGGGCCTGCACGTGCTGCGCCTGCTGAACGAACCGACGGCGGCGGCGATTGCCTACGGCCTCGACTCCGGTCAGGAAGGGGTGATTGCGGTTTACGACCTCGGCGGCGGTACCTTTGATATTTCTATCCTGCGCCTGAGCCGCGGCGTGTTTGAAGTGCTGGCGACCGGCGGGGATTCCGCGCTCGGCGGCGATGATTTCGACCATCTGCTGGCGGACTACATCCGCGATCAGGCTGGCATCAGCGACCGCAGCGATGCGCGCGTTCAGCGCGAACTGCTGGATGCGGCCATCGACGCCAAAATTGCGCTGAGCGATGCGCAGTCGGTCAGCGTTAATGTCGCAGGCTGGCAGGGTGAAATCACCCGCGACCAGTTCAGCGAGCTGATTGCGCCTCTGGTTAAACGCACCCTGCTGGCCTGCCGTCGCGCATTGAAGGATGCGGGCGTGGAGGCTGACGAGGTGCTGGAAGTGGTCATGGTGGGCGGCTCAACGCGCGTGCCGCTGGTGCGCGAGCGCGTGGGCGAATTCTTTGGCCGCACGCCGCTGACCTCCATCGACCCGGACAAAGTGGTTGCCGTCGGCGCCGCTATCCAGGCCGATATTCTGGTTGGCAACAAGCCGGACAGCGAAATGCTGCTGCTGGACGTCATCCCGCTGTCTCTCGGTTTAGAAACTATGGGCGGCCTGGTGGAGAAAGTGATCCCGCGTAACACCACCATTCCGGTGGCGCGTGCGCAGGAGTTCACCACCTTCAAAGACGGCCAGACCGCGATGTCCATCCATGTGATGCAGGGCGAGCGCGAACTGGTGCAGGACTGCCGCTCTCTGGCCCGCTTTGCGCTGCGCGGCATCCCGGCGCTGCCAGCTGGCGGGGCGCATATTCGCGTGACCTTCCAGGTAGATGCGGACGGCCTGCTGAGCGTCACGGCGATGGAAAAATCGACCGGCGTGGAGTCGTCCATCCAGGTGAAGCCGTCCTACGGCCTGACCGATGGCGAAATCGCCTCCATGATCCAGGATTCAATGAGCTACGCCGAGCAGGATGTGAAGGCGCGTATGCTGGCTGAACAGAAAGTTGAAGCCGCACGTGTGCTGGAAAGTCTGAACGGGGCGCTCGCTGCCGATGCCGCGCTGTTAAGCGCCGCCGAGCGTCAGGTGATTGACGAGGCTGCCGCGCGCTTACGCGCAGTCGCCGAAGGCAATGACGCTGACGCAATAGAAGAAGCCATTAAAAACGTTGATAAACAAACCCAGGACTTCGCTGCTCGCCGCATGGACAAATCTGTCCGCGTCGCGCTGAAAGGCCAGTCCGTGGACGAGGTTTAATATGCCAAAGATTGTTATTTTGCCTCATGCGGACCTCTGTCCGGATGGCGCTGTTCTGGAAGCGAAGACCGGTGAAACCATTCTCGATGTTGCCCTGCGTGCAGGTATCGAAGTGGAACACGCCTGTGAAAAATCCTGTGCCTGCACCACCTGCCACTGCATCGTGCGTGAAGGTTTTGACTCTCTCGCCGAGAGCACCGAAGACGAAGACGACATGCTGGATAAAGCATGGGGTCTGGAGCCAGACAGCCGCCTGAGCTGCCAGGCCGCGGTGACCGATGAAGATCTGGTCGTGGAATTCCCACGCTACACCATCAACCACGCACGCGAGCATTAATATGGGACTGAAGTGGACAGACAGCCGTGAAATCGGTGAAGCGCTCTACGACGCGAACCCGGATCTCGATCCCAAAACCGTACGATTCACCGACATGCACCAGTGGATCTGCGATTTAGAGGATTTCGACGACGATCCAAACGCATCCAATGAAAAAATTCTGGAGGCGATTCTGTTAGTCTGGTTAGATGAAGCAGAGTAAATCACTTAACGGGCTGCCTTCAGGCGGCCCGTTTGCTAATAAGGATAAATAAAATGACCGAAGCGATGAAGATTACGCTCTCTACGCAGCCCGCCGACGCGCGCTGGGGCGAGAAAGCCAGCTACAGCATCAACAACGACGGTATCACCCTGCACCTGACGGGCAAAGATGATTTAGGTCTGATCCAGCGCGCCGCGCGTAAAATTGACGGCCTGGGCATTAAGCATGTCTCGCTGGAAGGCGAAGGTTGGGATACTGACCGCAGCTGGGCGTTCTGGGCGGGCTACAAAGGCCCGAAAGGCACCCGTAAAATTGAGTGGGCGAACCTCGATGAAGCCGGTCAGAAAGAACTGGAAAGCCGCCTGAAAATTATCGACTGGGTGCGCGATACCATTAACGCCCCTGCGGAGGAGTTAGGCCCTGAGCAACTGGCGCAGCGCGCCGTTGACCTGCTGTGCGGCGTGGCGGGGGATAACATGTCCTACCGCATCACCAAAGGTGAAGATCTGCGCGAGCAGAACTACATGGGCATCCACACCGTGGGCCGCGGCTCCGAACGTCCTCCGGTCCTGCTGGCGCTGGATTACAACCCAACCGGCGATAAAGAAGCGCCTGTCTTTGCCTGCCTGGTCGGTAAAGGTATCACCTTCGACACCGGCGGCTACAGCCTGAAGCAGAGCGCGTTCATGGATTCCATGAAGTCCGACATGGGCGGCGCGGCAACCATCACCGGCGCGCTGGCATTCGCCATCACCCGCGGTCTTAACAAGCGCGTGAAGCTCTACCTGTGCTGCGCGGACAACATGGTGAGCGGCAACGCCTTCAAGCTGGGCGACATCATTCGCTACCGCAACGGTAAAAATGTCGAAGTGATGAACACCGATGCCGAAGGCCGTCTGGTGCTGGCCGATGGCCTGATCGACGCCTCTGCCCAGAAGCCAGAGCTGATTATCGACATGGCGACCCTGACCGGCGCGGCGAAAACCGCCCTGGGCAACGACTACCACGCGCTGTTCAGCTTTGACGACAAGCTGGCCGCTCGCCTGCTGGCAAGCGCGGCTGCGGAAAACGAACCGTTCTGGCGTCTGCCGCTGGCCGAGTTCCACCGCAGCCAGCTGCCGTCTAACTTTGCCGAGCTGAACAACACCGCGAGCGCGGCGTACCCGGCGGGGGCAAGCACCGCTGCGGGCTTCCTGTCTCACTTCGTTGAGAACTATCATGAAGGCTGGCTGCACATCGACTGCTCCGCAACCTACCGTAAGGCGGCAGTTGAGCAGTGGTCCGCGGGCGCGACCGGTCTGGGCGTGCGTACCGTGGCGAACCTGCTGACGGCTGAGTGATCTTTTTTGCCCGGCGGCGCTGCGCTTGCACGGGCCTGTGGTTTTGTAGGCCGGGTAAGCAAAGCGCCACCCGGCGTTTATTGAAGTAGCCAAACTATGTCAGATACCAAAAACGAATTAGAAACCCTGCTGGAACAGGCGGCGACCGAGCCAGCCCATCGTCCGGCATTTTTCCGCACGCTGCTGGAATCCACCGTCTGGGTGCCGGGCACCGCGGCGGAAGGTGAGCAGGTAGTGGAAGACAGCGCGCTGGATCTGCTGCACTGGGAGAAAGATGACGGCACGTCGGTGATCCCGTTCTTCACTTCATTGGAAGCGTTGCAGGAAGCGGTAGAAGATGAACAGGCGTTCGTGGTAATGCCGGTGCGCACACTGTTCGAAATGACGCTGGGCCAGACGCTGTTCCTTAACGCTAAGCTGCCAACCGGGAAAGAGTTTACCCCGCGCGAGATCAGCCACCTGATTGGTGAAGAGGGTAACCCGCTTAGCACCCAGGAGGTGCTGGAAGGGGGCGAAACGCTGCTGCTGTCTGAGGTGGCCGAGCCGCCTGCGCAGATGATCGATTCCCTGACGACGCTGTTCAAAACGCTCAAGCCCGTCAGGCGCGCGTTTCTCTGCTCCATTAAAGAGCGCGCGGACGAAAAGCCGGTGCTGTTGATCGGTATTGAAGCCGATGGCGATTTCGACGAGATCGTTCAGGCGGCGGGAAGCGTGGCCACCGACACGCTACCGGGCGATGAGCCGATTGATATCTGTCAGGTGAAAAACGGTGAGAAGGGCATCAGCCACTTCATCACCGAGCATATCACGCCGTTCTACGAGCGTCGCTGGGGCGGCTTCCTGCGCGATCTCAAGACCAACCGCATCATCTGATTACGGCGGGGTGAATGTCACCCCGTTGCCTCCAGCAGCAGTAAATCCATCAGCAGCACCAGATTCGACTCAAACGACGTCACGCCCGCGGCTTCGGCGGCGAAGTGCACCGCTTCGTCATACAGTGCAAAGTGCACGTCCGCCATGCCCGCCAGCGTATTGGCCGAGGCGCGGGTAAAGGCGACGACCGTCATGCCGACATTTTTGGCAATCCGCGCCTTATCCAGCACCTGTTCCGTTTCGCCGCTGCGGGAGACGGCAATAAATACCTGATAACGCGCGGCGTTGCTGAGAAAAATGTTTCGGCTGTCCCCCGGCCCGGAGATGAACGCCGTTTTGCCCAGCACCTGCAGCTTCTTGGTCAGGTATTCGGCAAAGAGATAGGAAAACCCGGCCCCGTAGAGGAAAAAGCTTTCTTTCTGCCGCAGCAGGTTGGCGAACTGCTGGCGCTTCTCCTGCGTGATCCACTGGAAGGTGTGCTGATAGTTAGCGATAAACTGATTAAACAGCGCCGGGAGCTCAGGAAGGGATTGAGCCTGAGCGGCAATATGTGGCGTGTCGGAGAGCAGCTGCTTGCAGTGCCAGATAAACTCGCTAAAGCCGCTAAACCCCAGCTTCTGACACAGCCGCATAATGGTGGCGGTAGAAACAAATGTCGCCTGCGCCAGCTCGCGCACCGTGATGTTGCCCACCAGCAGCGGATGCTCCGTCAGGTGGGCGAGGACGCGATACTCCGCGCGGGTCAGCGACGCCCCGCGCGTTAACAGCGTGGCCAGGCGGTTATCCATTATTTCGCCGGTTCAACTGGCAGATCGTCACGCGCCCCCCATTCGCTCCAGGCGCCATCGTAGAGCGTAACGTCGTTGACGCCGAGGGTGGCAAGCGCCAGGATCACCACGCAGGCCGTCACGCCGGAGCCGCAGCTGGCAATAATCGGGCGATGTAAATCCACGCCCGCGCGGTCAAAAATGGCACGCAGCTCGTCGGTAGTTTTCAGCTCGCCCTCAAACACCAGGTCGCCCCACGGCACGTTCAGCGCACCTGGAATATGGCCTCGTCTCAGCCCTGGACGTGGTTCATCCGCTTCAGCGTTAAAGCGTGGTGCTGGGCGCGCATCGACGATTTGCGCCGTCTTTTCATGGCTCGCGACCAGTACGTCGGTCAGGCGCTTCACCACGTTAGCGTCGAACGTCGCGTCGAACTCGCCTTCCGGCAGCGTCACGTCGCCTTGCTGGAGCGGCAGCTCGTCACGCTTCCAGCCCGCCAGACCGCCCGCCAGAATCGAGACTTTTTCCACGCCAAACTGTTTCAGCATCCACCATGCGCGCGGCGCGGAGAACAGATTGCCTTCATCGTAAACAACAAGATGTTTGTCTTTGCTGACGCCAAGCTCGCGCATCGCCACGGAAAACGCTTCCGGGCGCGGCAGCATGTGCGGCAGAGGAGAGGTATGATCGGAGAGGGCTTCGATATCAAAAAATACCGCGCCAGGCAGATGCCCCGCGCGGTATTCACCGGGAACGTCACGATGTTCCTGGCCCGGCGGGGCCATACGCGCGTCAATAATCTGGACTTCCGGATCGTCGCCGTGCTCAATCAGCCAGTCGGCGGCGACAAAATATGAGGTGGACATGGGTTGCCTCCATTCTTTTCCGTAAAAAAGGATTGTCGGTGTTTTTTCTGACACCGACAAGCAAACCACGTTCAACTCGCGAGCAAGCCCCTATTTTTTCACCGTTTCGCCGTCCTGCCAGGCTTTTTGCAGCGCAGGCCAGTAGTCGCGGTTGGCTTCTATCATCTCATCCAGAATCGCTTTTGCGTGCTCCATGGTGGGCACGGTGCGGTTGAGGGTGAACGCCTGAAGCGCTTTCTCATAGCTGCCTTCGATGGTCGCCTCTACGAGCAGTTGTTCAGACGCCAGCTGCTGTTGCAGCAGGGTCTGGTGGAACAGCGGTACCAGCCCCACGCGCACAGGCTCCGGCCCTTCGGAGGTGATGTAGGCGGGTACTTCCACCACCGCATCGTATGGCAGATTAGTAATCGCCCCGCGGTTCTCCACCATTACCAGATGGCGTTGGCGCAGGTTAAAGGCCAGCGAGCAGGCGACATCGACGATAAACTCGCCGTGAACGCCCACGTGGAAGGCATCCGGTAAAATCCCGGTGCGCTTGTACTCTTCAGCAGCAGCAAAAAGTTTTTTCTCACGCCCGTTCATCACTTCATTGGCGCGGGTATAGTCGGGGTTCTGATGCTCTACAATCTGGTTCGGCATCAGGTAGTACTGCAGGTACGGGTTCGGCAGGTACTCCGGGAAGTTATCCATAATCGGCTTGATGTTGCGCCAGGTTTTAACCCACGAAGGATCCGAGTGCTGCGGATCGGTTTTGGCCGCATCTTCCGTCAGCAGGCCAAACTTCGCGATATGTTTACGCAGCTCCGGTAATTTGTCCTCGCCGTCCACCAGCACGCGGGTAAACCAGCCGAAGTGGTTCAGGCCAAAGTAGTCCACCTCCAGTTTGCGACGATCGACACCCAGAATGGCTCCCATATTACGCATCGCCGCGACCGGCATATCGCAGATGTTCAGCACGCGAGCATTTGGTCGCAGACGTCGCACGCCCTCCGCGACGATCGCCGCCGGGTTGGAGTAGTTCACGATCCAGGCCTTTTCATGCGCGTAGCGATCCACCCGATCGATAAGCTCCACCATCGGCAGGATCGTGCGCAGTCCGTAGGCCAGCCCGCCGGGGCCGCACGTTTCCTGGCCGACCACGCCGTGACGCAGCGGGATCTTCTCATCCTGCTCGCGCATTTTGTACTGGCCGACGCGCATCTGGGCGAAAACGAAATGCGCGCCGCTGAAGGCCACTTCCGGGTCACTGGTGACGGTAAATTTGATGCTCTGGCTGTGGTCGCGAATCACTTTCTCAACCACCGGCGCAATGGTGTTCTGACGCGCCTCGTCGATGTCATAGAGGCGGATTTCGGCCAGCGGAAAATCCTGCAGGCGCACCATCAGGCTTTTCACAATACCCGGCGTGTAAGTGCTGCCGCCGCCGGCAATCGACAGAATGAATGGGGGTGTAAACATCTTTAGCTCCTTTCAGAGAAACGTCTCAACGGCTTCTCGCATTTTTTTGACGTGCAGCCCGTAGACCACCTGAACGTTGTTACCTTGTTTGATAACCCCTTTCGCGCCGGTCGCCTTCAGGCGCGGCTCGTCGATGATGGCAACATCCTTCACCGTGACGCGTAAGCGGGTGTAGCAGTTATCCACAACCTCAATATTTTCCCGGCCGCCCAGGCCCACCACGATGGACTCGCCCAGCCCGTCGTTATTGCCTTTCGCCTGGTACTCCTGCTTGCTGTAGAGGCGTGTCTCCTGATCTTCATCCTCACGGCCCGGCGTTTTCATGTTGAAACGCAGGATCAGGAAGCGGAACACCACGAAGTAGAGGGCAAACATGATCAGCCCAACCACGATGTACATCGGCCAGTTGGATTTCTCGGTGCCTAGCGGCAGGTTGTAGAGAATGAAATCGATAATCCCGTTGGCACCGATGGCATGAACGCCCAGCAGCGAGAACAGCATCATGCCAATACCGGTCAGGACCGCATGCACCACGAACAGTAGCGGGGCGACGAACAGGAAGGAGAATTCAATCGGTTCGGTCACGCCGACCAGCAGCGAGGTCAGCGCCGCCGGGATCAGAATGGCTTTCGCAACGGCTTTACGCTCCGGCTTCGCGGTCATGTACATCGCCAGCGCGGCGGCAGGCAGGCCGAACATCTTGCTGATCCCGCGCGCGTCCCACACTACCGTGCTGCTGAGCTGTTTCACTTCCGGGCAGGCCATCTCGGCGAAGTAGATATTGCGCGCCCCCTGGTAAGCCGTGCCGCACACCTCCTGCGTGCCCCCCAGTTCGGTATACAGGAACGGCGTATAAACCAGATGGTGCAGGCCGGTCGGCACCAGAATGCGCTCAAGGAAACCGTAGATCGCCACCCCGAACGGGCCAGAGCCTTTAATTGCCAGCGCCAGGGCGCTAATCCCATGCTGCGCGTACGGCCAGAGTTCGCTCATTACCACGCCGAGCAGCATAGAGACGGGCAACATGACAATGGCGACAAAACAGTGGCCGGAGTAAATCGCCATCGCGCCGTTAAACTGTACGCCGGAGTATTTGTTGTACAGGTAACCGGAGAGCGCCCCGGTCAGGATCCCGGCGAAAACGCCCATCTCCAGCACCTGAACGCCCAGCACCATGCTTTGCCCGGCGGCTTTAATCTGCTCAGCAGGGGCCAGCTCGCCCTGCAGCTGCAGCGTCACGTTCATGGCGTTGATAAACACCACGAAAGTCACCAGACCAATCAGCGCCGCGTAGCCTTTATCGCGCGTCGCCAGACCAATCGGGATCCCGACGGCAAACACCAGCGCCAGGTTGACCAGCACCGACACGGCAGATTTGGCGATCAGCTGGCCGATACTCTGGATAAGCGGATGGCCAAGGAACGGCAGGTATTCGGCCAGGTTACCGTTGCCCAGCACATTGCCAAAGGCGATAAACAGACCGACAATCGGTAAGATAAGTACCGGTCCGTATAATGATTTTCCGAAATTTTGTAGGGCGTTCACGGCTCGTTTCATGGCTTTCTCTCTTTTTGAACCGCGCACTCGGGGTGCGTCATGGTCATAAAACTAGCAGGCTCTGAGCGAACATATCCAGCTATCTTCTTGTTTTAAAAACAAATGACGTAAAAGGTAACATGTGACGTTATGCGCTGTGATCGCGGTTCCATCCCGGTGTAGCGGCGTGATGCCATTCTGCGAGGCGCTTTCCAGATTCTTAAATTGGACTTTTTGTATTAACGAAACTTGCGGATAATACTTATCCGGACGACGACCAACAGGCCCCCTCAGGCCAGGGACACAGGATGAAACCGTTTCGCTTAGCCGCGATCTCTCTCGCGCTGCTCACCACCTTTACGCTTGTCGGCTGTGATAACAGCGACGATAAACCTCAGGCTGCGGCTCCCGCAGCATCCACCGCATCAACACCGAAAGCCGCGGAAAAGCCCGACGCTGAAAAGCTGGCTAAAATGGCCGCCCAGAGTCAGGGAAAAGCGCTGACTCTGCTTGATGCGTCTGAAGTGCAACTGGACGGCGCCGCTACGCTGGTGCTGACCTTCTCTGTCCCGCTGGATCCGGAACAGGATTTCGCGAAAACAGTGCATGTTGTGGATAAGAAAAGCGGCAAAGTTGACGGGGCGTGGGAACTTGCGCCTAACCTGAAAGAGCTTCGCCTGCGCCATCTGGAGCCTAACCGAAACCTGGTTATCACCGTGGATCGTGGGCTGGTGGCGCTGAACAAAGCGACTTTTGGCATTGATTATGAAAAAGCCCTGACCACGCGAGATATAGAGCCGACGGTCGGTTTTGCCAGCCGCGGCTCGCTGCTGCCGGGCAAGGTGGTGGAAGGGCTGCCGGTGATGGCGCTTAACGTCAACAATGTGGACGTCAATTTCTACCGCGTGAAACCGGAATCGCTGGCCTCGTTTGTCAGCCAGTGGGAGTACCGCAACTCGCTGACCAACTGGGAATCTGACAATCTGTTGAAGATGGCGGAACTGGTCTATACCGGTCGTTTTGACCTCAACCCGGCGCGCAACACGCGTGAAAAACTGCTCCTGCCGCTTAAAGATATCAAGCCGCTTCAGCAGTCCGGCGTTTATATCGCCGTCATGAACCAGGCAGGGCACTACAACTACAGTAATGCCGCAACGCTCTTTACCCTGAGCGATATCGGTTTGTCTGCTCACCGCTATCATAACCGGCTGGACATTTTCACCCAGAGCCTGGAAAACGGTGCGGCGCAGTCCGGCGTCACCGTCACGCTGCTGAATGACAAAGGTCAGACGCTCGCGGAAGCCAGCAGCGACGCCGACGGCCATGCGAAGCTTGAAACAGACAAAGAAGCCGCGCTGATCCTCGCCAGCAAAGACGGCCAAACTACGCTGCTCGATCTCAAGCTGCCAGCGCTCGACCTGGCAGAGTTCGACATCGCCGGTAGCCCCGGCTTCAGCAAGCAATTCTTTATGTTTGGCCCACGCGATCTCTATCGTCCGGGTGAAACGGTGATCCTTAACGGCCTGCTGCGCGACAGCGACGGAAAACCGCTTCCCGATCAGCCCGTGAAGCTTGACGTGCTGCGCCCGGACGGCCAGGTGGCACGCACGATCGTTGTTCAGCCTGAGAACGGCCTCTACCGCTTCAACTACCCGCTGGATAGCGGCGCGCAGACAGGCATGTGGCATATTCGCGCCAATACGGGCGATAACCAGCAGCGCCTGTGGGATTTCCACGTCGAAGATTTTATGCCCGAGCGTATGGCGCTCAATCTGACGGGACAAAAAGCACCGGTTTCCCCACAGGATGAGGTGGACTTCAACATCGTGGGCTATTACCTGTATGGCGCTCCGGCCAACGGCAATTCTCTTCAGGGCCAGCTTTTCCTGCGTCCGCTGCGTGAGGCCGTTGCTGCGCTGCCCGGCTTCCAGTTTGGTGATATTGCGGAGGAAAATCTGAGCCGCAGTCTGGATGAAGTGCAGCTTATGCTGGATGAGCAGGGGCACGGGCAGGTCACCATCGAAAGCCAGTGGAAAGAGGTACACTCTCCTCTGCAGCTGATCCTGCAGGCGAGCCTGCTGGAATCAGGCGGCCGTCCGGTGACGCGCCGCGCGGAGCAGGCTATCTGGCCGGCGGCGCAACTGCCGGGTATCCGTCCGCAGTTCGCCAGTAAGGCGGTCTACGACTACCGTACCGATACCACCGTCAACCAACCGATCGTCGACGAGAACGGTAACGCCAGCTTTGACATCGTCTATGCCGATGCCAGCGGCGCGAAAAAAGCGGTATCCGGCTTACAGGTACGCCTGATCCGTGAACGCCGCGACTATTTCTGGAACTGGTCCGAGAGCGAAGGCTGGCAGTCTCAGTTTGATCAAAAAGATCTGATTGAGGGCGAGCAGGAGCTTAGCCTTAAGGCCGATGAAACCGGCAAAGTCACCTTCCCGGTGGAGTGGGGCTCATACCGTCTGGAAGTGAAAGCGCCTGATGATGTGGTCAGCAGCGTGCGCTTCTGGGCAGGTTACAGCTGGCAGGATAACAGCGACGGCACGGGTGCGGTGCGCCCTGACCGCGTGACCCTGAAACTGGATAAACCGGCCTATCAGCCAGGCGATACCATCCAGCTGCACATAGCAGCGCCAGCCGCAGGCAAGGGCTATGCCATGATCGAATCCAGCGAAGGGCCGCTGTGGTGGAAAGAGATCGACGTACCGGCAAACGGGCTCGATCTTTCCATTCCGGTGGATAAAGCCTGGAAACGTCACGATCTCTATCTCAGTACGCTGGTGGTGCGTCCTGGCGATAAATCCAAATCCGCCACGCCGAAGCGCGCGGTTGGTCTGCTGCATCTGCCGATGGGCGACGAAAATCGCCGCCTGAACATAGCGCTGGATAACCCGCAGAAAATGCGTCCAAACCAGACGCTCTCCGTGAAGGTGAAGGCCAGCGTGAAAGAGGGGGCGGTTCCGCAGAAAGTGAACGTGCTGGTGTCGGCGGTGGACAGCGGCGTGCTGAACATTACCGATTACGTTACGCCAGATCCATGGCAGGCCTTCTTCGGCCAGAAGCGTTATGGCGCGGATATCTATGATATCTACGGCCAGGTCATTGAAGGGCAGGGCCGCATGGCCGCGCTGCGTTTCGGTGGTGACGGCGATGAACTCAAGCGCGGCGGTAAACCGCCGGTGAACCACGTCACCATTATTGCCCAGCAGGCTCAGCCGGTTACGCTGGATGCCAACGGAGAAGGCACCGTTACGCTGCCGATTGGTGATTTCAACGGCGAACTGCGTCTGATGGCGCAGGCGTGGACGGAAGATGATTTCGGCAGCAGCGAAAGCAAGGTTGTGGTGGCCGCGCCGGTCATTACCGAGCTTAATACCCCGCGCTTCATGGCGAACGGCGATACCTCACGGCTGACGCTGGATATCACCAACCTGACCGATCGGCCGCAAACGCTGAATATCGCCCTGAGCGCGACAGGCAAAGTGTCGCTGGAAGGTGCACAGCCGCAGCCGGTTCAGTTGCCGCCGGGCGCGCGCAGTACCCTGTTTATTCCGGTGCGCGCACTGGAGGGTTATGGCGACGGTGAGGTGACGGCGCAGGTTACCGGCCTGGAGCTTCCGGGCGAAACCTTTGCCCCGCAGCAGAAGAGCTGGAAAATTGGCGTACGTCCGGCATTCCCGGCGCAGACGGTCAATACCGGTGCCATGTTGAACCCCGGCGAGTCCTGGACCGCACCGGCGCAGCACAGCAACGGTTTCTCTCCTGCCACCCTGCAGGGGCAACTGCTGCTGAGCGGCAAACCACCGCTCAACCTGGCGCGCTATATTCGTGAACTGCAGGCGTATCCGTATGGCTGCCTGGAGCAGACCACCAGCGGCCTGTTCCCGTCACTCTATACCAACGCCGCGCAGCTTACCGCGCTTGGTATAAAAGGAGATACCGATGACAAGCGCCGTGCTGCCATTGATATTGGGATCTCCCGTCTGCTGCAGATGCAGCGTGATGATGGCGGTTTTGCTTTGTGGGATAAAAACGGCCCGGAAGAGTACTGGCTGACCGCCTATGTGACTGACTTCCTGGTGCGCGCGGGCGAGCAGGGTTATAGCGTACCTGCCGATGCGGTGAACAACGCCAACAACCGTCTGCTGCGCTACCTGCAGGATCCGGGCATGATGTCTATCCGCTACAGCGACGACACCCAGGCCAGCAAATTTGCCGTGCAGGCGTATGCCTCGCTGGTGCTGGCGCGTCAGCAAAAAGCCCCGCTCGGCGCGCTGCGTGAAATCTGGGAGCGCCACGGGCAGGCGGCTTCCGGGCTGCCGCTGATGCAGCTGGGCATGGCGCTCAAACTGATGGGCGATGCGCCGCGCAGCCAACAGGCGCTGGATCTGGCGCTCAAAACGCCGCGTAACGACAGAAAAACATGGATGGCCGATTACGGCAGCCCGCTTCGCGATAACGCACTAATGCTCTCCCTTCTGGAGGAGTATAAATTGCTGCCGGATGCGCAAAATACGCTGCTGAATGCTCTTTCTGAACAGGCATTCAGCCAGCGCTGGCTATCCACCCAGGAGAGCAATGCGCTGTTCCTGGCCGGACGTTCGCTGCAAACCCTGTCAGGCGAGTGGCAGGCGAAAACCACGTTGTCTGATACCGCATCAGGCGGCGATAAGGCGCAGGTACAAAACGTAAGCGGCGACCAGCTTGGTGCGCTTCAGGTAACCAATACCGGCACGGCACCGCTGTGGGTACGTCTGGACAGCACCGGCTATCCGGAATATGCGCCTCAGCCGAGTTCCAACGTGCTGCAGGTTGAACGTCATATCCTGGCAACCGATGGCAGCAGCAAATCGCTCTCTTCGCTGAAGAGCGGTGAGCTGGTGCTGGTCTGGCTTGAAGTGAAAGCCAGCCAGAACGTGCCGGATGCGCTGGTTGTGGATCTCCTCCCTGCTGGTCTGGAGCTGGAAAACCAGAACCTGGCGAGCAGCAGCGCAAGCCTGCAGGACAGCGGCAGCGAAGTGCAGAACCTGCTCAGCCAGATGCAGCAGGCGGACATTCAGCACATGGAGTTCCGCGACGACCGCTTTGTGGCCGCCGTGCCGGTAAACGAAGGTCAGCCGGTTACGCTGGTTTATCTGGCCCGTGCCGTAACGCCGGGCACCTACCAGGTGCCGGTTCCGATGGTGGAGTCTATGTACGTTCCGCAGTGGCGGGCAACGGGTGCGGCCAGCGGCCCGCTGATTGTTGTTCCGTAATATGTTGATAGCGCGTCTGACACGCTCCCGCTGGCTTTGGCTGGCGGGAGCGCTTCTCGTTTTAGGGGGGCTGATTGTCGCCGCCGACCGCCTGTGGCCGCTGCCTCTGAAAGAGGTTAACCCCGCACGAGTTGTGGTGGACGAGAAGGGCGCGCCGCTCTGGCGTTTTGCCGACAGCGAAGGCATCTGGCGCTACCCGGTGACCATTGAAGAGGTTTCTCCCCGTTATCTTGAGGCTCTGATCCAGTACGAAGATCGCTGGTTCTGGGAGCATCCGGGCGTAAACCCGCTCTCTGTCCTGCGCGCCGCCTGGCAGGATCTCAGTTCCGGAAGAGTGGTTTCGGGAGGAAGCACGCTTACCATGCAGGTGGCACGCCTGCTGGATCCGCATCCGCGCACCTTTGGCGGCAAAATTCGCCAGCTCTGGCGGGCGATGCAGCTGGAATGGCACCTCTCTAAGCGTGACATTCTTACGCTCTATCTCAATCGTGCTCCGTTTGGCGGCACGCTGCAGGGCGTGGGAGCAGCAAGTTGGACCTACCTTGGGAAACCCCCGTCGCAGCTGAGCTACTCCGACGCGGCGTTGCTGGCGGTACTGCCGCAGGCACCCAGCCGTCTGCGCCCGGATCGCTGGCCCGAGCGGGCCGAAGCGGCACGCAACAAAGTGCTCGATCGCATGATGATTCAGGGCGTCTGGTCAGCAAAGCAGGTGAAAGAGTCCCGTGAAGAGCCGGTATGGCTGGCTCCCCGGCAGATGCCGCAGCTGGCCCCGCTCTTTGCACGCATGATGCTCGGCAAAAGCCGCGACACAAAGATTGTCACTACGCTGGATGCCGGACTGCAACGGCAGCTGGAAGAGCTGGCGATGAACTGGAAATCCCGCCTGCCGGCACGCAGTTCGCTGGCGATGATCGTGGTCGATCATACCGACATGAAGGTGCGCGGCTGGGTCGGCTCGGTGGATATCAATGATGACACGCGTTTCAGCCATGTGGATATGGTTAACGCGATCCGATCCCCGGGCTCGGTATTGAAACCGTTTATCTACGGTATGGCGCTGGATGATGGCCTGATCCATCCCGCCTCGCTGCTTCAGGACGTGCCCAGAAAAACCGGTGATTATCGCCCGGGAAATTTTGACAGCGGGTTCCACGGGCCGGTCAGCATGAGTGAAGCGCTGGTGCGCTCGCTCAACCTGCCAGCCGTCCAGGTGCTGGAAGCCTACGGTCCCAAACGGTTTGCCGGGATGCTGAGTAACGCAGGCCTGCCGCTGATCCTGCCTGCCGGAGCGCAGCCGAATCTGTCGCTGATCCTGGGTGGCGCAGGCGCGAGGCTGGCGGATATCGCCGCCGCGTACAGCGCCTTTGCAAGGCATGGCAAGGCGGGCCGGCTGCGCTTACAGCCGGGCGATCCGTTCACTGAACGTCCGCTGTTATCGCCAGGCTCGGCGTGGATTATTCGCCGTATTCTGGCGAATGAAGCGCAGCCGCTGCCGGACAGTGCGCTACCGCAAATCGCCCCGCTGGCATGGAAAACCGGCACCAGCTACGGCTACCGTGATGCCTGGGCCATCGGTCTGAATGCCCGCTACGTGATAGGCATCTGGACCGGACGACCGGACGGCACGCCAGTGGCGGGGCAGTTTGGTTTCGCCAGTGCAGTGCCGCTATTAAACCAGGTCAATAACCTGCTTCAGTCGCGCTCAACGGTAGACGAAGCCCGTCTGCCGCGCGATCCGCGTCCGGAGAGCGTCGGGCGGGGCGTGATCTGCTGGCCGGGCGGCCAGTCGCTGCCGGAAGGCAGTGAAAACTGTCGGCGTCGTCTTTCGACCTGGCTGCTGGAAGGGAGTGAACCACCCACGCTGCTGCTGCCGGAGCAGGAAGGTATTCGCGGCATTCGTTTCCCGGTCTGGGTGGATAAAAAGGGCAAACGTGTGGCCGCAGATTGCCCCGATGCTACAGAGAAAGTCCTGGACGTCTGGCCGCTGCCGCTGGAGCCTTGGTTGCCCGCTGCTGAAAAAAGGGCTGCGCGTCTCCCTGCCCGATCAACTGACTGTCCGCCTCTGGACAATAACAATGTAGCGCCGCTTATGATTTCGGGTATCAGAGAGGGGGCTGTTATTAAGCGACTTCCCGGTGAAGGTAATGTCACGCTTTCTGTTATTTCAACAGGAGGGGAAGGGGAGCGCTGGTGGTTTTTAAATGGAGAGCCTTTAGCGGGGCGGAATTATAATTATTCATTAAAATTATATTTACCGGGTGAATATCAATTACTGGTAATGGATAAATCAGGCCAAACGGCGACGGTCAATTTTGAATTAGACCGTTAAGTATTACCTCTGAAGAGTTAGCTTGATAATTATCAATATGCGTTCCTGAAAAAAAACGAGAATGCGTTTTTATTTGTAGGAACGAGCAATGAAAGAGAATAAAAATCAGGAAGAGGGTCTTATTCCTGCCCTGTCCCGGCGGCATTTTATTCAGGCAGGATCGGCTCTGGCCGCACTCCCGTTTGTGGTGACAACCAGCAAAGCACGGGCACAGAGCACGGTGGCAGCAGACGTGACGCCTGAAGAAAAAGTCGTGCAGACCTGTAGCACGTTTGACTGTGGCGGGAAGTGTGATATTCGTGCTCACGTTAGTGAGGGCGTTGTAACCCGAATTTCTACCCGCCCGGACAATGCGTTAGATCCGGAGATGCCGATAATGCGCGCCTGCGTTCGTGGCCGCGCTTATCGGAAATTTGTTTATCATCCCGATCGGCTTAAATATCCAATGAAACGCGTGGGTAAACGTGGCGAAGGAAAATTCGAGCGTATTACCTGGGATGAAGCCACCACGCTTATTGCGAATCAATTAAAAACGATTACACAAAAATACGGCGCTGCCTCACGCTATGTGCATGTGGGCACTGCGGTATCCGGCGGAACGTTTTCCGGCGATAAAATGGTTCGTCGTCTGCTCAACTTAACCGGCGGCTATCTTGAAAGCTATCACTCGGTCAGTATGGGCAACACGGCGGCAGCCACGCCGTATACCTACGGCACCGCCGCCAGCGGCAGCTCTCTGGACACGCTGCTGGATACCAAACTGGTCATTCTCTGGGGACATAACCCGACGGAAACGATCTTTGGTCACAGCAACTACTTCTATCAGAAGATGAAGCAAAACGGCACGCGCTTTATCGTTGTCGATCCGCGCTATTCCGATACGGTTTCTTCCCTGGCTGACCAGTGGATCCCGCTGCTTCCCACAACAGACAACGCCCTGATGGACGCCATGATGTACACGATCGTCACGGAGAACCTGCACGATCGCGACTTCATTCAGCGCTATACCCTGGGCTTTGACGAAGCATCCATGCCGGAAGGCGTTCCGGCCAATGAATCCCTGATGGCTTATCTGAGCGGCGCAAAAGATGGCGTGGCGAAAACGCCCGAGTGGGCAGAGAAAATCACCCACGTGCCTGCGCAGACCATTCGTCAGCTGGCGCGCGACTACGCAACCACCAAACCCGCCGCGCTGATCCAGGGCTGGGGACCGCAGCGCCATAACTGCGGCGAGCGCACCGCGCGCGGCTCGACGTTACTGGCAACGCTGACGGGTAACGTTGGGGTGAAGGGCGGCTGGGCGGCAGGCTATGGCGGCTGCGCTAATCGTAAATTTGCTACCGGGCCGGAGATGCCGGATAACCCGGTAAAAGCCAAAATATCGGTGATGAACTGGGTGCAGGCCGCCGATGATGCTTCTAAGGTAACGGCGAAAGACGGCCTGAAGGATGCAGAGAAGCTGGACAGCAATATCCGCATCCTCTTCTCGCTGGCGGGAAATTATCTGGCTAACCAGAACCCGGATCTGCATCAGGCGACGCGCGTGCTGGAAGACGAGTCGAAAATCGAGTTTATCGTGGCAAGCGATCTGTTTATGACGCCGAGCGCCCGATACGCCGATCTTCTCCTGCCGGAAACCAGCTTTATGGAACGCTGGAATATCGGCGAAACCTGGGGCACGGCAAGCTATCTGATCCTGTCGGAAAAGCTGATTGAACCTGAATTCGAACGCCGTTCAGACTACGACTGGCTGCGGGAAGTTGCTGCTAAGCTTGGCGTCGAACCTTCATTCAGCGAGGGCCGTGACGAAAAAGCGTGGATTGAGCACATCTGGGAGCAGACGCGGCTCTCCATGCCAGATGAAAACCTGCCGGACTTCGCGACGCTACAAAAGACGCGCCAGCATCTTTTCAAAAGCGCGCCGTTCGTCGCTTTTGAAGACAATATTCGCGATCCGCAAAATCATCCGTTCCCGACGCCGTCCGGGAAAATTGAGATCTTCTCGAAGCGTCTGTACGACATGCACCATCCGGAGATTCCGGCGCTGTCGCACTACGTGCCCGCCCACGAAGGGCCGGAGGACGAACTGGCGAAAACCTTCCCGCTGCAGCTGATCACCTGGAAAGGGAAAAACCGTGCTAACTCAACCCAGTACGCTAACCCGTGGCTGATTGAGGCGCAGCAGCAAAAGCTGTGGATCAACCCGCAGGACGCGCAAAAGCGCGGCATTTCCCAGGGGGATACCGTGCGCATTCATAACGCGCGCGGCATTTGTGAAATTCCGGCTGAGGTCACGCCGCGCATCATTCCGGGCGTTGTTGCCATGCAGGCAGGCGCCTGGTGGCAGCCGGACGAACAGGGCGTCGATAAAGGCGGCTGCGCGAACGTGCTCAGCTCTGCCCGTATTACCGCGCTTGCGAAAGGGAATTCCCATCAAACCATGCTGGTGGAGGTAGCTAAAGCATGAGTCAGTTTAAACACTACGCGCCGGTGAGCGATAAACAGCTGGGTTTCTATATTGACTCTTCCCGCTGCTCGGGCTGCAAGGCATGCCAGGTGGCGTGCAAAGACAAAAATAACCTTGAGGTCGGACGTCGTTTCCGTCGCGTATACGAAGTCAACGGTGGGAATTTCATCCCAACCGGGCAGGGCGGCGTTAGCAACAACGTTTTTGCCTACACGCTCTCTATTTCCTGTAACCACTGTGCGGACCCAATCTGCACCAAAAACTGCCCGACCACCGCAATGCACAAGCGTCCGGGCGACGGCATCGTGCGCGTTGATACGGATAAGTGTGTGGGCTGCGGGTACTGCGCGTGGTCTTGCCCTTACGGCGCGCCACAGCTCAACGAGCAGACCGGGCAGATGTCCAAATGCGATTTTTGCGTGGATCTGCAGGCGAAGGGCGAGCAGCCCGTCTGCGTGGCAACCTGTCCGCTTGAGGCGATCAAATTTGGGCCTATTGATGAACTTCGGGCGAAATACGGTGCGGTATGCGATGTGAAGGGCTTGCCTGATTCCTCGATTACAAAACCGAACCTGGTGATCAAAGCGCATCAGGGCGCAGAGAAAGAGGGGAAACGTCATGCATGAGTTACCGCTGCTGATTTTTACGCTGTTCCTGCAGGGATCGGTTGGCGTGACGCTCTGGCTGGCGTTCGGGGGGGCGCATACTACACCGCGTAGCGCGCTGCTGCCTGCCGCTGGGGCGTTTGTGCTGGCGAGCCTGGGGCTGCTCGCCTCAGCGCTGCATATGGGCTATCCGCTCAACGCCCTGAACGCGCTACGCCACGTCTCCAGCTCGTGGCTGAGCCGCGAGATTATCTTCGCCAGCCTTTACCTGGCGGCGCTTGGCCTCGCCGTGCTGCTGATGTTTTCCAATAAGCCAGGCTGGAAGCTACTTTTGGCCGTGGCGGGTCTTGTCGGGCTGGTGGACGTGTTCTGCATGGCACAAATCTACATGCACGCGTCCGTGGTGACCTGGCAGCATATCAACACGCTGGTGCTGTTTATCGGCTCGGTGGGCATTATTGGTTCTGCCTGCATGGCGGCAGGGATGCGCTCCCGAGCTGCTCTGCGTGCGGCGGTAGTCATTATCACGCTGCTGGTGCTTGTGCGTCTGGTGATGCAGCCCGTCTGGCTGGCCGACATCTCTGCCACAGACACTACCGTGGTGACGTTCCCTCATGATCCGCTCAAGATGCTGGCGCAGCTGCGAACGTTACACCTTCTAAGCTGGTGCGTCTCCGTTGCAGGTATGCTCTGCTTTGCTGCGGGCGGCCTGAAAGCGGCGCGCGGCACGCTGCTGCTGGGCAGCGCCTTGCTGATTGTGGGTGAGCTGATGCTGCGCTTCGTTTTCTTCAGTATTGGCTGATGGGCAGATTGACGTTTGCCCCTGCGATGGACGTGACGCATGCGTGCGTCCGTCGCCGTTTTCGCCACGCTTCCTGCTGCGCCTGCGCGGACGTTTGTCCAGCGCAGGCTTTTTCTTTTACGGAAACCGGCGTCTCGGTTGATGAAAATCGCTGTATTGAATGCGGTGACTGCCTGTTCGTCTGCCCCTCCGGGGCCATTACCGGCATCGCGCCGCGAAAGCGATTTCTGCGTGGAGATACCCTTGTTGGGCCTTTTACTGAACGCGCACCTGGGGTGAATGAGCTGCTGCTGTGGCACGCGCAACGCCAGGTTCGTTTTATCAGTATCGACGCAGAGCAATACCCTGACTGGCTGCTGGCGCTTGCCCGGCTTAATCTTGCGCTTCGTCGCCGTGGTGAAGCGGAGTGGGGGTTTAAGCTCATACCGATCGGCGAGGTGAATATCGCTCGTCGTGCGCTGATGCACGTTCCCCGCGAGGATGTAAAAGCCTGTCGCGTTTCCCCGGGGCCGCGGGAGCTGCGCAGGGCATTCTCGACGTTTAGCGAGTCAGATATCGCACTCGATATTAATAAGTGCGTGCTGTGCGGTGCGTGCTGGCGAAGCTGCCCGGAAAACGCGATTCGGTTTGAGAACGCCGCGCTGGTGGTGGAGACCGGGCGCTGTACCGGCTGCGGTGGCTGTGAAGCAGTATGTCAGCACGAGGCGATAAACGTCGCAGAAACAGATGGACCGGCAAAAAACGTGGCCACTCCCGCATATAAAGCAGTTTGCCTGACGTGCCAGCGCCAGTTCTGGTCATTTACGCCTGATGAAAAGCAATGCCCGCTCTGTTTACGCCATCAACACGGTATGCGAAATCCGGCCTGTTGCTAATCTTCGTCTCATTTTAAAAAAATGTTATGCAGAACCATAGGCAATGGCGCTATTGCTCTTTATAATCCGCGCCACACCATACTCAGGTATGCAAAACAACAGAACATTTTACAGAGGTTATCAATGGCTATTGAACGTACTTTTTCCATCATCAAACCAAACGCGGTGGCAAAAAACGTTATTGGCAGCATCTTCGCTCGCTTTGAATCAGCAGGGTTTAAGATCGTTGGCACCAAAATGCTGCACCTGACCGTTGAGCAGGCTCGCGGCTTCTACGCTGAGCACGAAGGTCGTCCATTCTTTGACGGCCTGGTGGAGTTCATGACCTCCGGTCCAATCGTGGTCTCCGTGCTGGAAGGCGAAAACGCGGTACAGCGTCACCGCGATCTGCTGGGTGCAACCAACCCGGACAACGCGCTGGCAGGTACCCTGCGCGCTGACTACGCGGACAGCT
The DNA here is from genome assembly GCF_014895985.1 of Enterobacter cloacae complex sp. P2B. NCBI lineage: Bacteria > Pseudomonadati > Pseudomonadota > Gammaproteobacteria > Enterobacterales > Enterobacteriaceae > Enterobacter > Enterobacter cloacae complex sp. P2B. Next base: position 73,522 of record NZ_JADBQQ010000017.1, read on the forward strand.
TCACCGAGAACGGCACTCACGGTTCCGACTCCGTTGAGTCTGCCGCGCGCGAAATCGCGTTCTTCTTCGCTGAAGGCGAAGTGTGCCCGCGCACTCGCTAATAATTTCGTAAATGCCGCGTGCAAACGTGGCATCCCTGCGCCAGACTTTGTACAATGCAACGCCCCGGACGAGCAGACTGCTTACCGGGGCGTTTCTTTTCAACCCACCAAGGGCCACAACGTGTAACAACGAGGCCGGAAAAAATTATGTCTGAACTAGTGAATACCTCCGAAGTCGCCATTCCTGCGGTTCCCAATAAAAATGGAAAAATTAACCTGCTGGACCTGAACCGTCAGCAGATGCGCGAGTTCTTTAAAGATATGGGTGAGAAGCCGTTTCGTGCCGATCAGGTAATGAAATGGATGTACCACTACTGCAGCGACAACTTTGATGAGATGACCGACATCAACAAAGTGCTGCGCAACAAGCTCAAAGAAGTGGCTGAAATCCGCGCGCCGGAAGTGGTGGAAGAGCAGCGCTCGGCAGACGGCACCATCAAATGGGCGATTGCCGTAGGCGATCAGCGCGTTGAAACCGTCTACATCCCGGAAGACGATCGTGCCACGCTGTGCGTCTCTTCTCAGGTGGGCTGTGCGCTGGAGTGCAAATTCTGCTCTACGGCTCAGCAAGGTTTTAACCGTAACCTTCGCGTGTCTGAAATCATCGGTCAGGTCTGGCGCGCCGCGAAAATCGTGGGTGCAGCAAAAGTGACCGGCACGCGTCCGATCACCAACGTGGTAATGATGGGGATGGGCGAACCGCTGCTGAACCTGACCAACGTGGTGCCGGCGATGGAAATCATGCTGGATGACTTCGGTTTTGGCCTGTCCAAGCGCCGCGTGACGCTGTCTACCTCAGGCGTTGTGCCTGCGCTGGATAAGCTCGGCGACATGATTGACGTTGCGCTGGCTATCTCCCTGCACGCGCCAAACGATGAAATTCGTGACGAAATTGTACCGATTAACAAAAAGTACAATATCGAAACCTTCCTCGCTGCCGTGCGTCGCTACCTGGAGAAATCCAACGCAAACCAGGGCCGCGTCACCATCGAGTACGTGATGCTGGACCACGTCAACGACGGTACTGAGCACGCGCATCAGCTGGCTGAACTGCTGAAGGATACGCCATGCAAAATCAACCTGATCCCATGGAACCCGTTCCCGGGCGCGCCGTATGGCCGTAGCTCGAACAGCCGTATCGACCGTTTCTCCAAGGTGCTGATGGAGTATGGTTTCACCACCATCGTGCGTAAAACCCGCGGTGATGATATTGATGCTGCATGCGGACAGTTGGCCGGTGACGTCATTGACCGTACCAAACGTACCCTGCGTAAACGCATGCAGGGCGAGACCATTGCGGTTAAAGCTGTTTGATTATTATGCATCACGGCGCATTATCTACGCTGTGATGCATAATCTGACTGAATAATCAGTCAGATTCGTGACGTTTAATTAATAATTACGGTGCGTTTCATATGAGTTTCGGGCAGTATGTAACGACGTAACAACAGTTTAGCCACGCGGGCAGAGCTGCACTGTCATCTACCGGCTGACAGCCTTATACTGTCTGTTCAAGGTTAACTGACCTGAAGTTTCGCGGTGCGGGCGGCATTGTGACTCACCGGCACCTGAACCCTTTTTTTCACGTACCAGTAGTTGTAGCGAATGAATACTGAAGCCACTCACGACCAACATGAAGCACTCTCCACTGGCGTTCGTCTTCGCAACGCCCGTGAACAACTCGGACTCAGCCAGCAAGCTGTTGCAGAACGCTTGTGCCTGAAAGTTTCCACGGTTCGCGATATTGAAGAAGATAAGGCGCCTGCCGATCTGGCTTCAACATTTCTGCGCGGCTATATCCGCTCTTACGCAAAACTGGTGCACATCCCCGAAAACGAATTACTGCCAATGATGGAGAAGCAGGCACCGGTTCGTGCAGCAAAAGTTGCCCCGATGCAAACTTTCTCCCTGGGGAAACGTCGTAAAAAACGTGATGGCTGGCTGATGAGCTTTACCTGGCTGGTGCTGTTTGTTGTTGTCGGCCTGACCGGCGCATGGTGGTGGCAAAACCATAAGGCGCAGCAGGAAGAGATCACCACTATGGCCGATCAGTCCTCCGCTGAACTCAATCAGGCGAGCAATGGTGGTGCCCAGAGCGTTCCGCTGAACACCGACGGTGCGGCGGCCTCAAGCGAGCCGCAAACAACGGCTCCGGCAACCGATGCAGCACAGGCTCCGGCCGCAACGGCGAACATCGCTGCGCCTCAGGCTCAGGATCAAAACGCGGTCGTCGCCCCTTCTCAGGCAAATGTCGATACTGCGGCGAACGTCCCTGCAGCGACTCAGCCGGCGAACAACGCCGCAGCGTCCCTGCCGACCGACCCGGCGGCAACCGCCGCGCCAGCCGCCGATCCAAACGCGCTGGTGATGAACTTCACGGCTGACTGTTGGCTGGAAGTGACTGACGCGACAGGTAAAAAACTGTTCAGCGGCCTGCAGCGGAAAGATGGCACGTTAAACCTAACGGGTCAGGCACCTTACAAACTTAAAATCGGCGCTCCGGCAGCGGTACAGATCCAGTATCAAGGAAAACCTGTCGACCTGAGCCGCTTTATCAGAACTAACCAGGTTGCACGTCTTACCGTTAATGCCGAACAATCAGCAGCACAGTAACAGACGGGCAACGCGGGAGATTTTTCATGCATAACCAGGCTCCGATTCAACGTAGAAAATCGAAACGGATTTACGTTGGGAATGTGCCAGTCGGCGATGGGGCACCTATCGCCGTCCAGTCGATGACCAATACGCGCACCACGGATGTGGAAGCAACGGTCAACCAAATCAAAGCATTAGAGCGTGTAGGCGCGGACATTGTTCGCGTCTCAGTGCCCACGATGGATGCCGCTGAGGCGTTCAAGCTGATCAAACAGCAGGTCAGCGTGCCGCTGGTTGCAGATATCCACTTCGACTACCGTATCGCGCTGAAAGTTGCTGAATACGGCGTTGATTGCCTGCGAATTAACCCGGGTAACATCGGCAATGAAGAACGCATTCGCATGGTGGTTGACTGCGCCCGCGACAAAAACATTCCAATCCGTATCGGCGTGAACGCCGGCTCTCTGGAAAAAGATCTGCAGGAAAAGTATGGCGAGCCAACGCCGCAGGCGCTGCTCGAATCCGCCATGCGTCACGTCGATCATCTGGATCGTCTTAACTTCGATCAGTTCAAGGTCAGCGTAAAAGCCTCTGACGTTTTCCTGGCCGTTGAATCGTATCGCCTGCTGGCAAAACAGATCGATCAGCCTCTGCATCTCGGGATCACCGAAGCGGGCGGCCTGCGTAGCGGTTCGGTGAAGTCTGCGATCGGCCTGGGCCTGCTGCTCTCCGAAGGGATCGGCGACACCCTGCGCGTCTCGCTGGCGGCGGATCCGGTAGAAGAGATCAAGGTCGGTTTCGATATTCTGAAATCGCTGCGTATCCGCTCGCGTGGGATCAACTTCATTGCCTGCCCAACCTGTTCGCGTCAGGAATTTGACGTGATCGGCACGGTGAATGCCCTGGAGCAGCGTCTGGAAGACATCATCACCCCGATGGACGTCTCCATCATCGGCTGTGTCGTGAATGGTCCGGGTGAAGCGCTGGTCTCAACCCTGGGCGTAACCGGCGGTAACAAGAAAAGTGGTCTCTATGAAGATGGCGTTCGTAAAGATCGTCTGGATAATAGTGACATGATTGACCAGCTTGAAGCCCGCATCCGCGCCAAAGCCGCGATGATGGACGAGACACAGCGAATCAGCGTTCAGCAGGTTGAAAAATAACGTGATGGGAAGCGTGCCGCTTCCCATGTATGATTGAACCCATTCTTTGGGTTTTTTTTGTATATAGAAAGAGAATAAACGTGGCAAAAAACATTCAAGCCATCCGCGGCATGAACGATTACCTGCCTGGCGAAACCGCCATCTGGCAGCGCATTGAAGGCACGCTGAAGCAGGTGCTCGGCAGCTACGGTTACAGCGAAATCCGTTTGCCGATTGTAGAGCAGACCCCGTTATTCAAACGCGCGATCGGTGAAGTGACCGACGTGGTTGAAAAAGAGATGTACACCTTTGAGGACCGCAACGGCGACAGCCTGACCCTGCGTCCGGAAGGTACGGCGGGCTGCGTACGCGCCGGCATCGAACATGGTCTTCTGTACAATCAGGAGCAGCGCCTGTGGTATATCGGCCCGATGTTCCGCCACGAACGTCCGCAGAAAGGTCGTTATCGCCAGTTTAACCAGCTGGGTGTGGAAGTCTTTGGCCTGCAGGGCCCGGACATCGATGCCGAACTGATTATGCTGACCGCTCGCTGGTGGCGCGCCCTCGGTATCTCTGAGCACGTTTCGCTGGAACTGAACTCAATCGGTTCTCTGGAAGCGCGCGCTAACTACCGCGATGCGCTGGTGGCGTTCCTGGAGCAGCATAAAGAGAAGCTGGACGAAGACTGCAAACGTCGCATGTACAGCAACCCGCTGCGCGTGCTGGATTCCAAAAACCCTGATGTTCAGGCGCTGCTGAACGATGCCCCTGCGCTGGGTGACTACCTGGACGACGAGTCTCGCGAACACTTTACCGGCCTGTGCAAGCTGCTCGAAGCGGCGGGCATTGCCTACACCGTGAACCAGCGTCTGGTGCGCGGTCTGGACTACTACAACCGCACCGTATTTGAGTGGGTAACCACCAGCCTCGGTTCTCAGGGCACCGTGTGTGCCGGCGGCCGTTATGACGGTCTGGTTGAGCAACTGGGTGGCCGTGCGGCGCCTGCGGTTGGCTTCGCGATGGGTCTTGAGCGACTTGTTTTGCTGGTTCAGGCAGTTAATCCGGAATTTAAAGCAGATTCCGTTGTCGATATATACCTGGTGGCTTCAGGCGCGGAAACGCAGTCTGCGGCGATGCAGCTTGCCGAACGCGTGCGCGATGCGCTGCCGGGCGTTAAGCTGATGACCAACCATGGCGGCGGCAACTTCAAAAAACAGTTTGCTCGTGCCGATAAGTGGGGCGCAAGTATTGCACTGGTGCTGGGCGAGTCCGAAGTGGCTAACGGCGAAGTGGTAGTAAAAGACCTGCGCTCTGGTGAGCAGACAACGGTAACGCAGGACGGCGTTGCGGCGCACTTGCGCACTCTATTGGGCTAAGGAGAAAGACGGCGTGGAAATGTACGAGAACGAACACGATCAGGTCGACGCGATTAAACGCTTCTTTGCTGAAAACGGCAAAGCGCTGGTTGTTGGGGTTATTTTAGGTGTGGGTGCGCTGGTGGGCTGGCGTTACTGGAACAACCATCAGGCGGATTCCGCGCGCGGCGCGTCCCTGTCCTATGAAAATACCGTTAGCGCGATTCGTGCCGACCAGCCGCAAACGCTGGCTGCGGCAGAGAAATTTGCCGCTGACAACAAAAACACCTACGGTGCACTGGCAGCGCTGGAAGTGGCTCAGCAGTACGTTGATAAAAACGAACTGGATAAAGCCGCTGCTCAGCTGTCTCAGGGCCTTGCTGCTGCCAGCGATGAAAACCTGAAAGCAGTGATTAATCTGCGCCTGGCACGTATTCAGGTTCAGCAGAAAAAAGCTGACGACGCGCTGAAAACGCTCGATACCATCAAAGGCGAAGGTTTTGCTGCCATCGTTGCCGATCTGCGCGGTGAAGCACTGCTGAGCAAAGGTGACAAAGCGGGCGCGCGTAAAGCGTGGCAAGCTGGTGTAGAGAGCAAAGCGTCACCTGCGCTGAGCGAAATGATGCAGATGAAAATAAATAATTTGTCCGTCTGAGAGGGACCCGATGCAATTGCGTAAATTACTTCTGCCAGGACTGCTTTCTGTTACGTTATTAAGTGGTTGTTCACTGTTCAGTGGCGAAGAAGACGTTGTGAAAATGTCCCCACTGCCGACGGTTGAAAACCAGTTTACCCCATCCACCGCGTGGGATGTCTCCGTGGGCAGTGGGATTGGTGATTTCTATTCCAACCTTCATCCTGCGTATGCAGACAGCGTTGTCTATGCCGCTGACCGCAAAGGTACCGTGAAAGCGGTGAACGCCGATGACGGGAAAGAAGTGTGGTCCGTTAACCTGGCGGAAAAAGACGGCTGGTTCTCCCGTAAACCTGCACTGCTGTCTGGCGGCCTGACCGTTTCCGGTGGGCATGTCTACGTGGGCAGCGAAAAAGCGCAGGTTTACGCGCTGAATGCCAGCGATGGTTCTGTTGCATGGCAGACCGCCGTAGCCGGTGAATCCTTGTCACGTCCGGTCGTGAGCGACGGGCTGGTGCTGATCCATACCAGCAACGGCCAGCTGCAGGCGCTGAACGAAGCGGACGGTCTGGTGAAATGGACCGTTAACCTGGATATGCCTGCGCTCTCACTGCGCGGTGAATCCGCACCTGCAACCGCATTTGGCGCTGCCATTGTGGGCGGTGACAACGGTCGCGTGAGCGCCGTGCTGATGCAGCAGGGCCAGATGATCTGGCAGCAGCGTATCTCGCAGGCCACTGGCTCAACGGAAATCGACCGCCTGAGCGACGTAGACACTACCCCGGTTATCGTTGACGGTGTGGTTTACGCCCTGGCCTATAACGGCAACCTGACCGCGCTGGACTTGCGCAGCGGCCAGATCATGTGGAAACGTGAGCTGGGCTCTGTGAATGATTTCATCGTTGACGGTAACCGCATCTATATGGTTGACCAGAACGATCGCCTGCTGGCGCTGAGCACCGAAGGCGGCGTGACGCTGTGGACGCAAAGCGATCTGCTGCACCGTCTGCTGACCGCGCCAGTGCTGTACAACGGTAGCCTGGTGGTTGGCGACAGCGAAGGCTATATGCACTGGGTTGATCCAGAGAATGGCCGCTTCGTGGCGCAGCAGAAAGTGGACGGTTCAGGCTTCCTGACCGACCCGGTTGTGGCTGACGGCAAACTGCTGATTCAGGCAAAAGACGGCACGCTGTACGCGATCACGCGTTAATTACCCGGCGGTTGTAGTATACTAAACGGCTCCTGTTCACTCAGGAGCCGTTTTGACATTTTTAAAAACGCCGCGAATGCGACGTTTATTTGAATTTTATGAGGCTTCAAACATGGTACCTGTGGTCGCGCTTGTCGGGCGCCCTAACGTTGGAAAATCCACTCTTTTTAACCGTTTAACACGCACCCGTGATGCGCTGGTTGCGGATTTCCCGGGGCTGACGCGTGACCGTAAGTACGGTCGTGCAGAGGTGGAAGGACGCGAGTTCATCTGTATTGATACCGGCGGTATTGATGGCACAGAAGACGGCGTTGAAACCCGCATGGCGGAACAGTCCTTGCTGGCGATTGAAGAAGCGGATGTCGTGCTGTTCATGGTAGATGCGCGCGCTGGCCTGATGCCGGCGGACTCCGCAATCGCTAAGCACCTGCGTTCTCGCGAAAAGCCAACTTTCCTGGTGGCGAACAAAACTGACGGCATCGATGCCGATCAGGCTATCGCGGACTTCTGGTCTCTGGGCATGGGGGATATCCACCCGATTGCGGCATCGCATGGCCGCGGTGTGACCAGCCTGCTGGAAACCGTTCTGCTGCCGTGGGTGGACGAAGTGAACCCGCCGGAAGAGGTGGACGAAGACGCCGCATACTGGGCGCAGTTCGAAGACGGTGAAGAGGGCGAAGAAGAAGAGCCTGAAGATGACTTCAACCCGCAGGATCTGCCGATCAAGCTGGCTATCGTCGGTCGTCCAAACGTAGGTAAGTCTACGCTTACTAACCGTATTCTGGGTGAAGAGCGTGTGGTGGTTTACGACATGCCGGGCACTACGCGTGACAGCATCTACATCCCGATGCAGCGCGATGAACGTGAGTATGTCCTCATCGACACCGCCGGTGTACGTAAGCGCGGAAAAATCACCGACGTGGTGGAAAAATTCTCCGTTATCAAAACCCTGCAGGCGATTGAAGATGCCAACGTGGTGCTGCTGGTCATCGACGCGCGCGAAGGTATCTCCGATCAGGATCTCTCTCTGCTCGGCTTTATCCTCAATAGTGGGCGCTCACTGGTCATCGTCGTCAACAAGTGGGACGGCCTGAGCAATGAAGTGCGCGAGCAGGTGAAAGAGACCCTGGACTTCCGTCTGGGCTTTATCGACTTTGCCCGCGTGCACTTTATCTCTGCGCTGCACGGCAGCGGCGTCGGTAACCTGTTCGAATCCGTGCGTGAAGCCTACGACAGCTCCACCCGTCGTCAGAGCACCGCCATGCTGACCCGTATCATGAATATGGCAGCGGAAGATCACCAGCCGCCGCTGGTGCGCGGTCGTCGCGTGAAGCTGAAATATGCCCACGCCGGTGGCTATAACCCGCCAATCGTGGTGATTCACGGCAACCAGGTGAAAGACCTGCCGGATTCCTACAAGCGCTACCTGATGAACTACTTCCGTAAATCGCTGGACGTGATGGGCACGCCTATTCGTATCCAGTTCAAGGAAGGGGAAAACCCGTTCGCCAACAAGCGCAACACACTGACGCCGAACCAGATGCGTAAGCGTAAGCGTTTGATTAAGCACATTAAGAAAAGCAAATAATCATTGCCGATCTCACGAAGGTCCGCGTTTATCGCGGGCTTTTTTTTGGCCCAATCATACCGTCGGTTCTCTCTGTGTGATGTCAATCACTATTCACTTTCAACCACGTTTAAATCTAAGAAAGTAGACAATCATCGAATTTTCATCTTAAAGTCCCTGGTCCGGTACTAGACAAAACTAGCGACTGGTTATCAAATGGTTAACTAACTTTTCGCCGCATGTAAAAAATCGGTCAGATACGTAACTGGCCGGCGTACCTGCTGGTGTTTACAAGCACGACACATACCTTTCGGGAGAATTATGCAATCCTCTGTTAATCACAAAGAGAGCCGAACCTTCTTCGGCCATCCTTATCCGCTCGGTTCGCTGTTCTTTACCGAGATGTGGGAGCGTTTCTCGTTCTACGGCATTCGCCCGCTGCTGATCCTGTTTATGGCCGCCACCGTCTATGACGGCGGGATGGGGCTGGCGCGTGAAAACGCCTCGGCGATTGTCGGTATTTTTGCCGGCACCATGTACCTGGCCGCGCTGCCGGGCGGCTGGCTGGCGGATAACTGGCTCGGCCAGCAGAGAGCCGTCTGGTACGGTTCGATACTGATTGCGCTCGGCCACCTGTCGATTGCGCTGTCGGCTATCATGGGCAACAACCTGTTCTTTATCGGCCTGATGTTCATCGTGCTCGGCTCTGGCCTGTTCAAAACCTGTATCTCGGTGATGGTCGGCACCCTGTATAAAAAAGGCGACGCGCGTCGTGACGGCGGTTTCTCGCTGTTCTACATGGGCATTAATATGGGCTCGTTCATCGCCCCGCTGATTTCCGGCTGGCTGATAAAAACCCACGGCTGGCACTGGGGCTTTGGTATTGGCGGCATCGGGATGCTGGTGGCGCTGATTATCTTCCGCGTATTTGCGGTTCCGGCGATGAAGCGCTACGACAGCGAAGTGGGTCTGGACTCCACATGGAACAGCCCGGTGGTGAAGCGCAACGGCGTGGGCGTCTGGCTGCTGGCGCTGGCGGCAGGCGTGGCAACGCTCGTGACGCTGATCGCGCAGGGCGTGATTGTCATTAACCCGGTCGCGGTAGCCAGCGTGCTGGTCTACGTAATTGCGGCGTCCGTTGCCCTCTACTTCATCTACCTGTTCATCTTCGCGGGCCTGAACCGTAAAGAGCGCGCCAGGCTGCTGGTCTGCTTTATTCTGCTGGTCTCCGCCGCGTTCTTCTGGTCCGCGTTTGAGCAGAAGCCAACCTCGTTCAACCTGTTTGCCAACGACTACACTAACCGCATGATCGGTGATTTTGAAATTCCGGCGGTATGGTTCCAGTCGATCAACGCCCTGTTCATCATCCTGCTGGCCCCGGTGTTCAGCTGGGCATGGCCAAAGCTCGCGAGCATGAACATTCGCCCGAGCAGCATCACCAAGTTTGTTATCGGTATTCTGTGTGCGGCAGCGGGCTTTGGCCTGATGATGCTGGCGGCACAGAACGTGCTGAGCAACGGCGGGGCGGGCGTGTCGCCGTTCTGGCTGGTGGGCAGTATCTTAATGCTGACGCTGGGTGAGCTGTGCCTGAGCCCGATCGGTCTGGCGACCATGACCCTACTGGCGCCGGAGAGAATGCGCGGCCAGATGATGGGGCTGTGGTTCTGCGCCAGCGCGCTGGGTAACCTGGCGGCGGGCCTGATTGGCGGTCACGTGAAGGCCGACCAGCTGGATATGCTGCCGGATCTCTTCGCGCGCTGCTCCATCGCGCTGCTGATTTGTGCCGCAGTGCTGATCGTCCTCATTGTTCCGGTGCGCCGCATGCTGGAAAATGCGCAAACTAAACCGGCAGCTAGCGCCTCATAAACCTCAGTGTGCCGGGGCAGGCGTTATGCCCCGGCACTGTACTTCCTGAGGTGAAACCATGCAGTTAGGATTTGTTGGTCTTGGTGCGGTAGTGGAAACAGCGTATCTGCCCGCACTACGTAATCTGTTCGATGGCGCTGTTCGTTGTTTCGGTTTTGATGTTCTCCCCGCAAAGCACCCTGAAGGCGTTACGCGCTGCGCCTCGCTTGCGGCGCTTTTAGCCACCCCGCTGGATACCCTTTTTATTACCACCGCATCGCTGCACCACCTTGAGGTGCTTGAGCTGGCGATTGCCTCGCCGGTTCCGCGGATTGTGATTGAAAAACCGATTGTCGCCACGCTTCCTCAAATCGAAAAACTCAACGCGCTGCTGGCACCGCCCGGCGTGGCGTCCCGCGTGCTGGCGCTCGACCACTGGATGGCGCGCATCGAAACGGTGAAGCGGTCGCTGGTCGGCCATATATCTGACATTGCCAGAATCGAAGGTTATTTGCAGGAGCCGAGCGGATATAACGCCGCAGGGGAACCCATCGCGCTCAATTTCGCGACCGGAGAACCGGATACCAGAACGCTTCGCCACCCGGACGGCGTGATTCTGGATATCGGAACGCACGTGCTGGCGATGCTGCGTGAAACGCTGCGCTATCTGGGCGGTCAGGACGATATGACGCTGCAGATGGTAACGGCTAAAGACCGCCTGGGCCACGATATCGCAAAGGGTGACCTGACCACCGCAGAAGGCGAGGCGCACTTGCAGGGAACCATCAGCGGCGTGCCGGTGGGCATCTGGCTTAATAAATACGCGGGACCCGCGGGCGGGCAAAAGGGCCTGCGTCTCTATTTACGCGACGGCCGCATTATCAACTACGACCGACGCGGCGCGGAAGATGTGCTGGAGCTAGTTAAAGGTAAGAATATTCAGCGCTGGTATATCCCCGGCACGATCTACGAACGCTGTCTTGCCGGTCATATTCTTGGCGCAAACAGTCTGTTTGAGCGCGATCCGCAGGAGGTGAGCCGCACAACGCGCCGCAGGATAGATGAGGTGGCGCTGCTGCTGACCTTGCAGCAACAGTTGCGTGGCCCGCACTGAAGACGTGGTAAAATTATCGCAGACCTGAACGCCCTGAAGGAGACACCATGACCATTACCTGCCCGGATTGCCAGGCACAGCTTGAACCCCTGAACGGGGCGGCGCACTGCGACAGCTGTAATAAAGATATTGCGCTCGAAGCCCGCTGCCCGGAGTGCCATCAGCCACTCCAGGTCTTAAAGGCCTGCGGGGCGGTGGACTATTTCTGCCAGAACGGCCACGGCTTAATTTCTAAAAAGCGCGTGGAGTTTGTTCCGGCCGAAGATTAATCGCACACGCAGTCTTCGCCTTTTTTCCACAGCTCGACCAGCGACTCGGGCGCTTCCTGCTCGGGTACCAGCACGATGATATCGGCGTAGTGCGCCTGATTTTGGCCGGTCCAGATAATCTGGATGCGGAAATAGCGCTGGTCACCGCTGCCGGGTGACGACGTCTGACCCGGCGGCTGACCGCGTGGAAAGGCCTGCTCCAGGATGCTCACCAGGCGCTGGCGCTGGGCCTCATTAAGCGAGGAGAGCGCGATGGTACGCTGGCCGCTCAGCTTAGGAATAAAAGCGACGCCGCCTTCCCGGGCCAGCTCAACCACGGCGTCATCCGTCAGTTCCGGAACCTGCATTTACAGCACTCCCACCTGTTCCCAGGCCTGTTTTATCGCCGCCCCAACGTCGCTACCGAAGCGTTTCTCTCCGTGCGCTATCGTCAGTTTTGCGAAGGCATCAAAATCCGCATCCTGCGCCAGATTGCGATCGCAAACCGTGTCGTACCAGGCATAACCGGCTTTTTCCCAGGCGTAACCGCCGATCGCCGTTGCGGCCAGGTAAAACGCCCGGTTGGGGATGCCGGAGTTAAGGTGGACGCCGCCGTTATCCTCGCGCGTTTTGATGAAATCTTTCATGTGCGCGGGCTGCGGGTCTTTGCCGAGCAGGGGATCGTCGTAGGCGGTGCCGGGTTCAGACATGGAGCGCAGCCCTTTGCCGTTAATGCCCGCGGCCAGCAGCCCTTCACCAATCAACCAGTCTGCTTTATCGGCGGTTTGCTTGAGATGGTACTGTTTCACCAGCGAACCAAACACGTCTGACAGGGACTCATTCAGCGCGCCTGACTGTTCGAAATAGATTAGCCCGGCTTCGGTCTCGGTGACGCCGTGGCTCAGCTCGTGCGCCACCACGTCGATGGCAATCGTAAAGCGGTTAAAGATCTCCCCGTCACCGTCGCCAAATACCATCTGCTGACCGTTCCAGAAGGCGTTCTGATATTCCCGACCGTAATGCACGGTGCCGGTCAAAATCAGCCCCTTATTATCGAGCGAATCGCGCTGATATTCTTTCCAGAAGAAATCATGGGTGATACCCAAATAATCGTACGCCTCGTCCACGGCCACATCGCCATTCGACGGCTGGCCCTCGTAACGCACCTGGGTACCCGGCAGCTCCTGGGTCTGTTTCGCATCGTAGATATCGCGCTCAAGCTGACCGGCTTTATTCACGTGCGGCGCGGCGGGTTTGCCCGGCATATGCGCCATCAGCGTCTGGACGTGGGTTAAGGTCTGACGGGCATAGCGCTGCTGCGGTTCGGAACCGCTTTCGATAATACGACGAAGAATATAAGGGGGAATAACGCTACGAAGATGGGACATGCTGCTCTCCTTATTAAAAAAGGGAATAGCAGCAGTATAGTAAGTAACCGGCGAAGAATTATCCGGTTTTGCGCTGACGCGTCTTTTTCACCGGTTTAATTGATTTCACTTCGCTTTCCACCCAGCCGTCAGACAGGCGGGTGGTAAGAACGTCACCGGTGTTCACCTGTTTGGTTTGCTTCAGCACTTTGCCGTCCGCTGCTGTCGTTACGCTATAGCCGCGCGCCAGCGTGGAGAGGGGGCTGACGGCTTCCAGATGGGTCACCGCGTTGCCAAAACGCTCACGTGTGGTGCTCAGGCGCGCCCGGAGAGTCTCCGCCAGACGATATTCCAGCTGCTGAATGCGCGTTTGCGCACGATAGATTTTCGGCTGCGGATTCTGCTGGTTCAGGCGCTGGGTCACACGCTGCTGGCGCGTCACCGCGCGCTTAAGCTGATTATCAAGCGCAAAGTTCATGCGCTGACGCAGGCGTTCCAGCACGGTCTGCTGACGCGCCAGACGAAGCTGCGGGTGCTGCTGCTGAAGACGGTGATGAAGCTGGATAAAGCGGCGGGTACGGTTGGCAAGGAAGTAGTCCATCGCCATCTCAAGACGCTGCTGGCCGTTCTGAAGCTGACGCAGCAGCTCCAGCTGATTACGGCTCACCACTTCCGCCGCCGCGGACGGCGTAGGCGCACGCAGATCCGCAACAAAATCCGCGATTGTCACGTCCGTTTCATGCCCGACGGCGCTCACCACGGGGATCTCGCTTGCAAAGATTGCCCGCGCCACGCGCTCGTCGTTAAAGCTCCACAGGTCTTCCAGCGAGCCGCCGCCGCGCCCGACGATCAGGACATCACACTCCTTACGCGCATTTGCCAGTTCAATAGCGCGTACAATCTGGCCTGGCGCATCGTCACCCTGAACGGCGGTCGGGTAGATAATGACGAGCAGGGAAGGATCGCGACGCTTCAGTACGTGCAAAATGTCGTGCAGGGCGGCACCGGTTTTCGAGGTGATGACACCCACGCAGTGGGCAGGTGAGGGCAGCGGCTTTTTGAACTGTTGGTCGAAAAGTCCCTCTTCAGAGAGCTTCGCCTTTAACTGTTCATACTTTTGCTGCAGCAGGCCTTCGCCCGCGGGCTGCATGCTCTCAACGATAATTTGATAATCGCCGCGCGGCTCATACAGGGTGATATTGGCGCGAACCAGAACCTGCTGGCCGTGCTGCGGACGGAACGTCACGCGACGGTTGCTGTTGCGGAACATCGCGCAGCGCACCTGGGCGGTATCGTCTTTTAAGGTAAAGTACCAGTGTCCGGAAGACGGTTGCGTGAAGTTTGAGATTTCACCGCTGATCCAGACCTGCCCCATTTCCTGCTCAAGCAGCAAACGTACCGTCTGATTAAGGCGGCTGACAGTATAAATTGAGGGGGATTGAGAGGATAACATGTGAGCGGGATCAAATTCTAAATCAGCAAGTTATTCAGTCGATAGTAACCTGCTGAGAGGCATTCGCAAGCATTTTTTCAAAAAAGTGTAGATGCAATCGGTTACGCTCTGTATAATGCCACGGCAATATTTAACCACCCAGGTCAGAGATATTGCCCATGCTACGTATCGCTAAAGAAGCACTGACGTTTGACGACGTCCTCCTCGTTCCCGCTCATTCCACCGTTCTGCCGAATACTGCCGACCTCAGCACGCAGTTGACGAAAACCATTCGTCTGAACATTCCTATGCTCTCCGCGGCAATGGACACCGTGACTGAAGCGCGCCTGGCTATCGCCCTGGCACAGGAAGGCGGCATTGGCTTTATCCACAAAAACATGTCTATCGAGCGTCAGGCGGAAGAAGTTCGCCGCGTGAAGAAGCATGAGTCCGGCATCGTGTCCGACCCTCAGACCGTTCTGCCAACCACTACCCTGCACGAAGTGAAAGCCCTGACCGAACGTAACGGCTTTGCTGGCTACCCGGTAGTGACCGAAGACAATGAACTGGTGGGCATCATCACCGGTCGTGACGTGCGCTTCGTGACTGACCTGAACCAGCCTGTCAGCGTCTACATGACGCCAAAAGAGCGTCTGGTGACCGTCCGCGAAGGCGAAACTCGCGACGTGGTGCTGGCGAAAATGCACGAAAAACGCGTTGAGAAAGCGCTGGTTGTGGATGCGAACTTCCACCTGCGCGGCATGATCACCGTTAAAGATTTCCAGAAAGCAGAACGTAAACCGAACGCCTGTAAAGACGAGCATGGCCGTCTGCGCGTCGGTGCTGCGGTTGGCGCGGGTGCAGGTAACGAAGAGCGCGTTGACGCGCTGGTGGCGGCGGGCGTTGACGTGCTGCTGATTGACTCCTCCCACGGTCACTCCGAAGGCGTTCTGCAACGTATCCGTGAAACCCGTGCTAAATACCCGGATCTCCAGATCATCGGCGGTAACGTGGCAACGGGCGCAGGCGCTCGCGCGCTGGCGGAAGCCGGCTGCAGCGCGGTGAAAGTGGGTATCGGCCCTGGCTCCATCTGTACCACCCGTATCGTGACCGGCGTGGGCGTTCCGCAGATCACCGCGGTTTCTGACGCGGTTGAAGCGCTGGAAGGCACCGGTATTCCGGTTATCGCTGACGGCGGTATCCGCTTCTCTGGCGATATCGCGAAAGCCATCGCCGCGGGCGCTGCTGCCGTAATGGTAGGCTCCATGCTCGCTGGTACCGAAGAATCCCCGGGCGAAATCGAACTCTACCAGGGCCGTTCTTACAAATCTTACCGTGGGATGGGCTCCCTGGGCGCGATGTCCAAAGGTTCCTCTGACCGTTACTTCCAGACCGATAACGCTGCTGACAAACTGGTACCGGAAGGTATCGAAGGCCGCGTGGCCTATAAAGGCCGTCTGAAAGAGATCATTCACCAGCAGATGGGCGGCCTGCGTTCCTGTATGGGGCTGACCGGCTGTGGTACCATTGACCTGCTGCGTACCAAAGCGGAATTCGTACGCATCAGCGGTGCGGGTATCCAGGAGAGCCACGTTCACGACGTGACGATCACCAAAGAGTCCCCGAACTACCGTCTGGGCTCCTGATAAGTTTCCGCGCCCGGCTTCTGCCGGGCGCTTTGTTTTGTTTCACTTGCCTCGGAATTAGCGTCAATGACGGAAAACATTCATAAACATCGCATTCTCATCCTGGACTTCGGTTCTCAGTACACTCAGCTGGTCGCGCGCCGCGTGCGTGAACTGGGCGTTTACTGTGAGCTGTGGGCGTGGGATGTCACGGAAGCACAGATTCGCGAATTCAATCCAAGCGGCATCATCCTGTCCGGCGGCCCGGAAAGCACCACCGAAGAGAACAGCCCGCGCGCGCCGCAGTACGTGTTCGAAGCGGGCGTGCCGGTATTCGGCGTCTGCTACGGCATGCAGACCATGGCGATGCAGCTGGGCGGCCATGTAGAAGGCTCTAACGAGCGTGAGTTCGGCTACGCGCAGGTTGAAGTTGTCACCGACAGCGCGCTGGTGCGCGGTATCGAAGACTCTCTGACCGCAGACGGCAAGCCGCTGCTGGACGTGTGGATGAGCCACGGCGACAAAGTCACCGCCATCCCGTCCGACTTCGTGACCGTTGCCAGCACCGAAAGCTGCCCGTTCGCCATCATGGCGAACGAAGAAAAACGCTTCTACGGCGTGCAGTTCCACCCGGAAGTGACCCACACCCGTCAGGGTATGCGCATGCTGGAGCGCTTCGTGCGTGACATCTGCCAGTGTGAAGCCCTGTGGACCCCGGCAAAAATCATCGACGACGCCGTTGAGCGTATCCGCCAGCAGGTTGGTGATGACAAAGTGATCCTCGGCCTCTCCGGCGGCGTGGACTCCTCCGTCACCGCGATGCTGCTGCACCGCGCCATCGGTAAAAACCTGACCTGCGTCTTCGTGGACAACGGTCTGCTGCGTCTGAACGAAGCGAAGCAAGTCATGGACATGTTCGGCGACCACTTCGGTCTGAACATCGTTCACGTGGAAGGCGAGCAGCGCTTCCTGGACGCGCTGAAAGGCGAGAACGATCCGGAAGCGAAACGTAAAATCATCGGTCGCGTCTTCGTGGAAGTATTCGACGAAGAAGCGCTGAAGCTGGAAGACGTGAAGTGGCTGGCGCAGGGTACCATCTACCCGGACGTGATCGAGTCTGCGGCCTCCGCAACCGGTAAAGCGCACGTCATCAAATCTCACCACAACGTGGGCGGCCTGCCGAAAGAGATGAAGATGGGTCTGGTTGAACCGCTGCGCGAGCTGTTCAAAGACGAAGTGCGTAAAATCGGTCTGGAACTGGGTCTGCCGTACGACATGCTCTACCGTCACCCGTTCCCGGGTCCAGGTCTGGGCGTGCGCGTGCTGGGCGAAGTGAAGAAAGAGTACTGCGACCTGCTGCGTCGCGCGGACGCGATCTTCATCGAGGAGCTGCACAAAGCTGACCTGTACAACAAAGTAAGCCAGGCGTTCACCGTGTTCCTGCCGGTTCGCTCCGTCGGGGTAATGGGCGATGGCCGTAAGTACGACTGGGTTGTTTCCCTGCGTGCGGTGGAAACCATCGACTTCATGACCGCGCACTGGGCGCACCTGCCGTATGACTTCTTAGGCCGCGTGTCTAACCGCATCATCAACGAAGTGAACGGTATTTCCCGCGTGGTGTATGACATCAGTGGTAAGCCACCGGCTACGATTGAGTGGGAATGATTTCCCTATGAATTAACACCCAAACCCTCTGCCTGCGCAGGGGGTTTTTTATTGCCTTATTTCCCTTCACCCAACCGATACGCCAGCGCCACCACCAGCGACTGCACCAGGCACAGCGTTGCCGACTGAGACCGGAACGCATCCACCTGTGCCTCCTTCACCACAAAGCAGAGATCGCTGAACGTTGCCAGGGGGCTTATCTGACTGTCCGTAATCACGATCTGCCGGGCGCCGACGCTGGCGGCGGTTTCGCTGACCATCACCGTCTCTTCCGCGTATGGCGAGAAGCTGATCGACACCACGATATCGCGCGCCTTAATGCGGCTGATTTGCTCGCGCAGCATCCCGCCCATGCCGTCGAGCAGGATAGGGCGGCACTCCAGGTGGCTCAGGGCGTAGGTGAGGTAGGCCGCGACGCTAAACGAGCGGCGCAGTCCGGCGATGTAGATAGTGTCGGCGTCGGCCAGCAGCTGTACCGCGCGCTCCAGCATTTCCGGCTCGGCGCGGGCGGCCAGCTGCTGCAGCGCCTGCGCGTTCGAGCGGGCGAACTCCTGCAGAATATCGAGCGGCGTTTCCGGCACGGCCTCGCTCTCCATTTCGCGGAACAGCCGCGCGCGGTCGCTGTAGCTGGCAGTCTCCTCCACCAGGTTCATGCGAAACAGCTGTTTCATTTCGTTGAAACCGGTGAAGTCAAAGGCGTTAGCAAAGCGGATCAGCGTCGAAGGCGGCACGTCGGCGCGCTCGGCAATGACGGCAACCGTATCAAAGGCCACGCTGTTGGTGTTATCCAGCACGTAGCGGGAGACCTGCTGCAGCCTCTTGCTCAGGCTATCGTAGCGATCGCGGATTTGCTGCTGCAGTTCGTTCAGGCTGGTTGCTGTCGTCATGTTATCCCCCAAATACAGTCTGATGATTCTAAACGCAAAACCGCGTCTTTTAAATGTCGGCCATCCATCTGGCAGCAAAAATGAAACAGAAGCTTCAGTCATTTCCTCGCCCGAAATCCCTTAATAGCGCACGCAGCGTCAGTGTTGCTGGCTGTTAACATAAAAATCCATCCTTGATCACAATAATCATCATTTATTTTATTTCAACTTAAAATGGAATATTTGTTTCATATATAGTGTCCTGTACACAGCGTTCAGGTAACAGTCACGTATCAACAGCGAGAGGTTAAGGATGGAGACGGTAGCGAATTTTATTCACGGCGAATGTGTCACCGGTTCAGGCCAGCGCGTTCAGGCGATCTTCAACCCGGCCACCGGCGAGCAGATCCGCCAGGTGGTGATGAGTACGGCACAGGAAACGGAGCAGGCGATTGCCGCCGCGCAGCAGGCGTTTCCCGCGTGGGCGCGCCAGGCTCCGCTTAAGCGCGCGCGCGTGATGTTCCGCTTCAAGGCGCTGCTGGAAGAGAACATGACGCGCCTGGCCCGCATCATCAGCGAAGAGCACGGCAAGGTCTTCTCCGACGCGGTGGGCGAACTGACCCGCGGTCTGGAAGTGGTGGAATTTGCCTGCGGTATCCCGCATCTGCAAAAGGGTGAACACTCTGCGAACGTTGGTACCGGCGTCGACAGCCACTCCCTGATGCAGCCGCTCGGCGTCTGCGCCGGGATCACGCCGTTTAACTTCCCGGCGATGGTGCCGATGTGGATGTTCCCCATTGCGCTGGCGACCGGGAATACCTTCGTGCTGAAGCCGTCGGAAAAAGACCCTTCTCTCGCGCTCGCGCTGGCGCAGCTGCTAAAAGAGGCAGGCTTGCCGGACGGCGTCTTCAACGTGGTGCAGGGGGATAAAGAGTCCGTTGACGTGCTCCTGACCGACCCGCGCGTGCAGGCGGTGAGCTTTGTCGGCTCCACGCCGATTGCCGAATACATTTACCAGACCGCCTCCGCCCACGGTAAGCGCTGTCAGGCGCTGGGCGGCGCGAAAAACCACTGCATTTTAATGCCGGATGCCGACATGGAGATGGCGACCAACGCCATCATGGGCGCGGCCTACGGCGCGGCGGGGGAACGCTGCATGGCGCTCTCGGTGGTGCTGGCGGTGGGAGATAAAACCGCCGATGACCTCTGCACCCGGCTGGAAAAACAGATTGAAGCGCTGCGCGTCGGACCGGGGCTGGACCAGACACCGGAAAACGAAATGGGGCCGCTTATCTCCTCCGCGCACCGCAGCAAGGTGCTGGGCTATATCGACAGCGGGGAAGCGCAGGGGGCGAAACTGCGCGTGGACGGGCGTGGCTTCAGCGTGAAGGGCCACGAGCAGGGCTACTTCGTCGGGCCGACGCTGTTTGATAACGTCACACCGGAGATGACCATCTATAAAGAAGAGATTTTTGGCCCGGTGCTTTCTGTGGTGCGGGTAGCAGATTACGCCAGCGCGGTGGACCTCATTAACCGCCATGAATATGGTAATGGCTCGGCGATCTTCACCCGTGACGGCGGCTGCGCGCGCCGCTTCTGCGAAGAGGTGCAGGCGGGCATGGTGGGGGTCAACGTGCCGATCCCGGTGCCGATGGCATTCCACAGTTTCGGTGGCTGGAAGCGTTCCATCTTTGGCGCGCTCAACGTACACGGCAACGACGGCGTGCGTTTCTACACCCGAATGAAAACCATCACCGCGCGCTGGCCGGAAATGCAGCAGGAGACAGGCGCTGCGTTCTCCATGCCGACGCTGGGCTGACAGGAGGCATTATGCAAACCGAACGTATGACCATGGCCCAGGCGCTGGTCCGGTTCCTGAATCAACAGTACGTCAGCCTTGACGGCAACGAAACGCCCTTCGTGGAGGGCGTGGCGACGATCTTTGGGCACGGCAACGTGCTGGGTATTGGCCAGGCGCTGGAGCAGGATCCCGGTCATCTGAAAATCATGCAGGGGTGCAACGAGCAGGGCATTGCCCACATGGCGACGGGCTTCGCCAAACAGCACCGCCGCCAGCGCATTTTTGCCGTCACCTCCTCGGTCGGGCCGGGCGCCGCCAATATGGTCACGGCGGCGGCCACCGCCACGGCGAACCGCATCCCGCTTTTACTGCTGCCGGGCGATATCTACGCCAGCCGCCAGCCGGACCCGGTGCTGCAGCAGATTGAGCAGTATCACGATCTCAGCATCAGCACCAACGACTGCTTCCGTCCAATTTCCCGCTACTGGGACCGCATCAACCGCCCCGAGCAGCTCATGAGCGCCATGCTAAGCGCGATGCGAACGCTTACTGACCCCGCAGATACCGGAGCGGTGACCCTCTGTCTGCCGCAGGACGTGCAAGGGGAAGCGTGGGACTACCCGCTAAGCTTCTTCGCGCGTCGGGTGCACCACATCGAACGCCGTCCGCCCGATCCGCAGCGACTGGCGCAGGCGCGGACGCTGATCGCCCGCAAGCGCCGTCCGCTGGTGGTGTGCGGCGGCGGCGTGCGTTACTCCGGCGCGCATGAGGCGTTTCGCGAATTTGTCGAGACGCTGCAGCTGCCGTTTGCCGAAACGCAGGCCGGGAAGGGGGCGCTGGTAAGTGACCACCCACTTAACCTCGGCGGCGTAGGAGTGACGGGCGGAATGGCCGCCAACCAGCTCGCGCCACAGGCTGACTTAGTGATTGGCGTCGGCACGCGCCTGACCGACTTTACCACCGGCTCCAAGGCGCTCTTTTCCCACCCGGACGTCGAATTCCTGCTGCTGAACGTGGCCGAGTTTGACGCCCTGAAGCTGGACGCCACCGCGCTGATTGCCGATGCCCAAACCGGGCTCCAGGCCTTAACCCACGAGCTCGGCGATTACCGCAGCGGCTGGGGAGAGGCGATCGCCCAGGCGAAATCCGCGTGGCGCGATGAGTGCCGCCGCCTGTGGGATCGCCAGTGGCATCCGGACGACGCGCCCGAAGTGGCGGGGCATTTGGACGCGCAGCTGGCGGAATACGGCGAGACGCTCAACACCCGCCTGACCCAGACGCGGGTGCTGGGGCTGATCAATCAGCATGTGGAAGATAACGCCATCGTGGTGGGCGCGGCCGGTTCGCTGCCGGGAGATTTACAGCGCCTCTGGCAGGTCAAAACGCCGGACAGCTATCACCTGGAGTACGGCTACTCCTGCATGGGCTACGAGATTGCGGCGGCCATCGGCGCGAAGCTCGCCCGCCCCGGGCAGCCGGTTTACGCCATGGTGGGGGATGGCTCCTACATGATGCTGCACTCCGAGCTGCAAACCGCCGTACAGGAGGGCATTAAGGTCACCGTTCTGCTGTTTGATAACGCCAGCTTCGGCTGCATTAACAACCTGCAGATGGGTCACGGGATGGGCAGCTTCGGCACGGAAAATCGCCATCGCAACCCGGAAACCGGGCGGCTTGACGGGCCGCTGGTGAAAGTCGATTTTGCGCAAAACGCGGAAAGCTACGGTTGCCGCGCGTGGCGGGTGAACGACGAGCAGAGCCTGCTGGCGGCGCTTGAGGCGTCACGCGCCCATCCGGGCCCGACGCTGCTGGACATCAAGGTGCTGCCGAAGACCATGACCCATGACTACGCCTCGTGGTGGCGAACCGGTGACGCGCAGGTGGCAGAGTCGTCTGCCGTGCGTGAGGCCGCGGAGCAAACGCAGGCGCAGGTGAAAAAAGCCCGTCAGTATTGAGTTTTCCTGTCTTAACGAAATTTTCATTTCATTTTCCCCTCACCCTAACCCTCTCCCAAAAGTGGAGAGGGGATGGGGTGGTGCACGCTTTTCTCCCTCGCTCCTTTGGGGAGAGGGCCGGGGTGAGGGGTGAGCAGTACCTTCTTTCATGTTGTGAGATTGATAACAAAAATTATCTCATACATCTCAAAAGTGTTAACCCGCACTCAAAAACATAATTTTCACTATTTATAAAAATGAAATAAATGTTTTATTTATAGGGTCGTTAGTTTACAGCATTCACCAACACCGGGAGCCGTTATGTTTAACATTGCTTTACTGGGCGCTGGCCGAATTGGCCAGGTACATGCAGCTAACATCGCCAGCCACGGCGCGACCACGCTCTGGTCCGTGGTTGACCCGAATCAGGAATTTGCCACCCGTCTCGCCGCACACTATCAGGCCCGCCAGCAGAGCGTGGATGAGGCGATGACCGACCCTAACGTTCACGCCGTGCTGATCGCCTCCGCCACCGACACCCACGCGGATCTGATTGAAATGGCCGCCCGCCACGGCAAGGCTATCTTCTGCGAAAAGCCGGTACACCTCGACCTCGCCCGCGTGCGCGACTGCCTGAAAGTGGTTAAAGAGTACGACGTGCCGCTGTTCATCGGCTTTAACCGCCGCTTTGACCCGCAGTTCCGCCGCGTGAAAACCGATGCCCAGGCCGGACGCATCGGCAAGCCGGAATCGTTGCTGATCATCTCCCGCGACCCGTCTCCGCCGCCTGCGGAGTACGTGCGCGTCTCCGGCGGCATGTTCCGCGATATGACCATTCACGACTTCGACATGGCCCGTTTCATCATGGGCGAAGAGCCGGTGTCGGTGTATGCCCAGGGCAGTAACCTGGTGGATCCGGCGATTGGCGAGGCGGGGGATATCGATACCGCGTTTATCGTTCTGAAATATGCCTCCGGCGCGATGGCGACCATCGTCAACAGCCGCCGCTCCTCTTACGGCTACGACCAGCGCCTGGAGCTGCACGGCTCCGAAGGGCTGCTGTGCGCCGGCAATATTCTGGAAAACCAGGTGCAGCACTACGGCAAACAGGGCTGCACCAGCGCGCTGCCGGAACACTTCTTCCTGCAGCGCTACAAATCCGCTTACGCCGCGGAATGGGAACACTTTGTTGCGGTCCTGCGCGGCGAAGCGGTGCCTGACTGCAGCGGCGATGATGGTGAACGTGCGCTGTACCTCGCGGATAAAGCGCTGGAGTCGCTGCGTAGCCAGCGCGAGATCGTCCTCTAAACACAACAACCCTACACAGAGAGACATAATAATGAAAAAACTGATCTTAGCCGCCCTCATCGCAATGACGTCCGGGGCCGCCCTCGCCGAAAACGAGCAGATTGTTTTCAGTACGCCAAACCTGGCCATGCCGTTTGAGGTTCACATGCAGCGTACGGCGGTGAAAGCCGCGAAAGAGATGGGCGTGAAGCTTCAGGTACTGGACGGGCAGGGCAGTTCACCCAAGCAGGTGGCTGACCTGGAAAACGCCATCACCCGCGGGGCGCAGGGCTTTATCGTCTCCCCGAACGACGTGAACGCGGTCTCCAGCGCGGTGGATGAAATTCAGGATGCAAAACTGCCGGTGGTCACCCTTGACCGCTCCGTCGACAGCCAGAAAAAAGTGCCCCACTTTGGCGCCAACAACTACAAAGGCGGCCAGGCGATTGGCGACTTCGTCAAAACCAAATTCCCCGACGGGGCAGAGATCATCCTGCTCACCGGCCAGCCGGGTTCCTCTTCCAATATTGAACGCACCAAAGGGATCCGCGACAGCCTGAAGGCGGGCGGGGATAAGTACAAGATCGTCGCCGATCAGACCGGCAACTGGATGCGTTCTGAAGGGATGCGCATCGTCGAAAGTGTTCTGCCTTCGCTACCGAAACGCCCGCAGGTGATCCTCTCCGCCAACGACGATATGGCGCTGGGCGCGATTGAAGCCCTGCAGAGCCAGGGCGTGAAGCCGGGTGAAATCCTCGTGACCGGTTTTGATGCGGTGCCGGAAGCGCTGGCCCGCGTGCGCGACGGCTGGCTGGCGGTCACGGCGGATCAGCGTCCCGGCTTTGCGGTGCAGACGGCGATGAGCCAGCTGGTGGCCAACGTGCGCGAGAAGAAAGCCATCACCGGGGCCGACTACCCGCCAACGCTTATCACCAAAGAGAACCTGCAGCAGGCTGAGCGTATCGGTGAGGCCGGTAACTGATATGTCCCGAGCCGCCTCTGGCGGCTCAACATGAGGAGGAGCAGACCGATGTCGCAACCCTTACTGAAAGTGACCGACCTGGCAAAAAGCTTTTCTGGCGTCTGGGCGCTAAGCAGCGCCCAGCTGACCGTCGGCGCGGGGGAGATCCACGCCCTGCTGGGGGAAAACGGAGCGGGAAAATCCACGCTGCTGAAGGCGCTTGCGGGCGCGCAGCCGCAAACCCGCGGGGATATCTGGTTCAACGGCGAAATGCTGCCGGTGGACGACTCTCCGGTGGAACGGCAGAACAAGGGCATTATCACCATCTATCAGGAATTCAACCTGCTGCCCAACATGACCGTCGCGGAAAACATGTTTCTCGGGCGCGAGCCGCGTAAACGTAATCTGATCGTCGACGAAAGGGCGGTAAATCAGGAGGCGCAGGTCATTCTCGATTACCTGCAGCTAAATGTTGCGCCGACCACGCCTGTCGCTCGTCTGAGCGTCGCCCAGCAGCAGATGGTGGAGATCGCCCGGGCGCTGACCCTCAACGCTCGCCTGATCATCATGGACGAACCTTCCGCTGCGCTGAGCGACAGCGAGGTGGAAAGCCTGCACCGCGTGGTGCGGGAGCTTAAAAACCGCGGCGTGAGCATTATTTACGTTACCCACCGCCTGCACGAAGTTTTCCAGCTCTGCGATCGCTTCACCGTATTTCAGGACGGCCGCTTCACCGGCACCGGCGCGGTAGCGGAGACCAACGTCGAACAGCTGATCCGCCTGATGGTCGGGCGCGACGTGGCCTTTAAACGTCGCCCTGCCAGCGAAACCCATCATCAAGACAAACCTGTCCGCCTGGCGGTGAAGGGGCTGAGCCGCGAAAAGCCGCCGCTGGATCCGCACGGCATCGCCCTGCACGACATCAGCTTCCACGTCCACGCCGGGGAAGTTCTGGGCATTGCCGGGCTGGTGGGCGCGGGACGCACCGAGGTGGCCCGCTGCCTGTTTGGCGCAGACGCCTTTACCTCCGGGAGCTTTGAGCTGGACGGCGTGCCGTACCAGCCGCGCGACCCGCTGTATGCCCTCGACCAGGGCGTGGCGCTGGTGCCCGAAGACCGTAAAAAAGAGGGGGCGGTGCTGGGACTGTCGATTCGCGACAACCTGTCGCTCTCGTGCCTCTCCTCGCTGCTGCAGTGGCGCTGGTTCGTGAACACCCGCAAAGAGGACGATCTGATTGAGTCCTATCGCCAGGCCCTGCAGATCAAAATGGTCAACAGCGCGCAGGAGGTGCGCAAGCTCTCCGGCGGCAACCAGCAGAAGGTGATCCTCGCGCGCTGCATGGCGCTCAACCCGCGGGTGCTGATCGTCGATGAGCCGACGCGCGGCATCGACGTGGGGACCAAATCGGAAGTGCACCAGGTGCTGTTTGACATGGCGAAAAAGGGCGTGGCGGTGATCGTGATCTCCTCCGATCTGCCTGAAGTGATGGCGGTGTCTGACCGGATCATCACCCTCAGCGAAGGCCGGGTGACCGGCGAGATCCACGGTGACGACGCTAACGAAGAACGGCTGATGACGATGATGGCCATCAACCACAACGCCCTGAACGCGGCATAACGGAGTTTCTCATGACGCAGATGATTTCTAAAACGCAGGCCCCGGTCAAACGCGCCGGACGCATCGATCCCATCGCCTTCTTCGAGCGCTTCGGGGTGTTGATTTTCATGATCCTGCTGCTGATCTTCTTCCAGTCGCAGAACAGCAACTTTTTCTCTGAACGCAACATTTTCAACATCCTGACCGAGGTGTCCATCTACGGGATCATGGCCGTGGGGATGACCTTCGTCATTCTGACCGCCGGGATCGACCTCTCCGTGGGCTCCATCCTGGCGGTGTGCGCCATGACCGCGGCGTACGTCATTAAGGGCGATAACTTCACCACCGTCGACCCGAACGCCTGGGGCGGCATGAGCTGGCTGATCGGGCTGGGGATTTGTCTGGCGATGGGCACGGCGATTGGCTTCCTGCACGGCCTGGGCGTCACCCGCCTGCGCCTGCCGCCGTTTATCGTCACCCTCGGCGGGATGACCATCTGGCGCGGCCTGACCCTGGTGATCAACGACGGCGCACCGATCGCTGGTTTCGACCCTGGCTACCGCTGGTGGGGACGCGGGGAGTTGCTCGGCATCTCCATTCCGATCTGGATCTTCGCCATCGTCGCCGTCGGCGGATATCTGGCGCTGCATAAAACCCGCTGGGGCCGCTTCGTCTACGCCATCGGCGGCAACCCGGAGGCGGCGCGCCTGGCGGGGGTGAACGTCAAGCGCGTGCTCGTCAGCGTCTACGTGCTGATCGGCTGTCTGGCCGGGCTGGCGGGCTTCATCCTGAGCGCGCGTCTGGGGAGCGCCGAGGCGGTGGCCGGGATCTCCTTTGAGCTGCGCGTTATCGCCTCGGTGGTGATTGGCGGCACCTCGCTGATGGGCGGCTACGGGCGCATCGGCGGCACCATTATCGGCTCCATCATTATGGGCATTCTGATTAACGGCCTGGTGCTGATGAACGTCTCGGCTTACTACCAGCAGATTATCACCGGGTTAATTATCGTTCTGGCGGTGGCGTTTGATACCTACGCCAAGAGCCGTCGCGGCGCACTGTGAGGATCGTGATGAAAGAGGTTCGTATTGGATTGATTGGCACCGGGTATATCGGCAAGGCGCACGCTATCGCCTATGCACAGGCCCCGACGGTGTTCAACCTGCGCGGCAGGCTGGTGCGCGAGATGGTGGCGGAAGTCACGCCGGAGCTGGCGGCAGAGCGCGCCCGGGCGTTTGGCTTTAACCGTTCAACGGGAGAATGGCGGGCGCTGGTGGCCGACCCGGCCATTGACGTGGTGGATATTTGCTCACCTAACCACCTGCATAAAGAGATGGCGCTGGAGGCGATCCGCCACGGCAAGCACGTCTACTCGGAGAAGCCTCTGGCGCTCAACGCCCACGATGCGCGCGAGATGGTCGACGCCGCGAAGCGGGCCGGGGTGAAAACGCTGGTGGGGTTCAACTACATGAAGAACCCGACGGCGCAGCTGGCGAAGGAGATTATCGCCCGCGGCGAGATTGGCGATGTGATCCACTTCTACGGCACCCACAACGAAGACTATATGGCCGACCCGCTGTCGCCCATCCACTGGCACTGCTTTAAAGAGACCGCCGGGCTGGGCGCGCTGGGCGACCTCGCGGCGCATATCGTCAATATGGCTCAGTACCTGGTGGGCGATATCGAGCAGGTCTGCGGCGATCTGAAGATCGTGGTCCCGGCGCGCCCGGCGAAGGCCGGATCGTCAGAGAAGATTGCGGTGGAAAACGAGGATCAGGCCCACGCTATGGTGCGCTTCGCGGGCGGGGCGCAGGGTGTTATTGAAACCTCCCGCGTCGCCTGCGGCCGCAAGATGGGGCTCTCGTACGTGATCACCGGGACGAAGGGCGCCATCAGCTTCACCCAGGAGCGCATGGCGGAGCTAAAGCTCTATCTGCATGACGATCCGGTGAACCGTCAGGGGTTCCGCACGCTGCTCGTCGGCCCGGCGCACCCGGACTACGCCGCGTTCTGCATGGGCGCAGGCCACGGAATTGGCTTTAACGATCAAAAAACGGTGGAAGTACGCGACCTGGTGGACGGGATTGCCGCCGACGCGCCGATGTGGCCGGACTTCGAAGAGGGCTGGAAGGTGTCGCGCGTGCTGGACGCGATTGCGCTCTCGCACCGGGAAGGCCGCTGGCTGAACGTGAACGACATTGTCTGATGAGGTATCAACGTGGAAAAGCAGTTTGATGTGATATGCATGGGCCGCGTGGCGGTAGACCTCTATAGTCAGCAGATTGGTGCCCGCCTGGAGGACGTGTCGAGCTTCGCCAAATACCTTGGCGGATCCTCCGGCAACGTGGCGTACGGCACCGCGCGCCAGGGCCTGCGCTCGTCGATGCTGGCGCGCGTCGGCGATGAACATATGGGCCGCTTCCTGCGCGAAGAGCTCAACCAGGTAGGCTGCGATACCAGCCATCTGATTACCGATAAAGAGCGCCTCACGGCGCTGGTGCTACTCGGCATTAAAGACCGGGACACCTTTCCTCTGATTTTTTATCGCGATAACTGCGCGGATATGGCGATTACCGCCAGCGATGTGGATGAAAGCTACATTGCCTCCGCACGTTGTCTTGCCATCACCGGGACCCACCTTTCTCATCCGCAGACCCGCGAGGCGGTGCTGACGGCGCTGGGCTATGCCCGCCGTCACGGCGTGCGCACGGTGCTGGACATCGACTACCGTCCGGTGCTGTGGGGGCTCACCTCCTTAGGCGACGGCGAAACGCGCTTTATCGCCGCCGACCAGGTCACCCGCGAGCTGCAGGAGGTACTGCACCTCTTCGACGTCATTGTCGGCACCGAAGAGGAGTTCCACATTGCGGGCGGCAGCACGGATACGCTGCAGGCGCTGGGGCAGGTGCGCGACGTGAGTCACGCAACGCTGGTCTGCAAGCGCGGCGCGCTCGGCTGCTCGGTCTATACCGACGCCATTCCGTCCCGGCTGGACGACGGCCTGACGGTGACCGGCGTGCGCGTGGAGGTGCTGAACGTTCTCGGGGCGGGGGACGCGTTTATGTCCGGCCTGCTGCGCGGCTACCTGAACGACGAGGGCTGGGAGCAGGCGTGCCGCTACGCCAACGCCTGCGGCGCGCTGGTGGTCTCGCGCCACGGCTGCGCCCCGGCGATGCCGAGCAAAATCGAGCTGGATGACTATCTCTCCCGCGCTGCGGTTGTGCCGCGCCCGGATCTTGACCCGCGTCTTAACCATCTGCACCGGGTGACCACCCGCCGCCGCGAGTGGCCGGAGCTGTGCGTGATGGCCTTCGATCACCGCAGCCAGCTTGAGGATATGGCGATGCAGTGCGGCGCGTCGCTTAAGCGCATTCCGGCGCTGAAGCAGCTGATCCTGCAGGCGAGCCGCGAGGCGGCGAGCCGCGCCGGGCTTGAGGGCAAAGCCGGCCTGCTGTGCGACGGCACCTTTGGTCAGGACGCGCTGAACGCGATCACCGGGGAAGGGTGGTGGATTGGTCGCCCCATTGAGCTGCCGGGCTCCCGCCCGCTGGAGATGGAGCACGGCAACATTGGCACCCAGCTTATCAGCTGGCCGCAGGAGCACGTGGTGAAGTGCCTGGTCTTCTTCCACCCGGAAGACGCCCACGGCCTGCGCCTGGAGCAGGAGCAGAAAATCGCTGAGGTGTACCACGCCTGCTGCCGGTCCGGGCACGAGCTGCTGCTGGAGGTGATCCTGCCCGCCAGCATGCCGCGCAGCGACGAGCTCTACCTGCGCGCCATCTCCCGCTTCTACAACCTGGGCATTTACCCGGACTGGTGGAAGCTGCCGCCGCTTTCCGCCGACGGCTGGACGGCGCTCGGCGAGATTATCGAACGCCGGGACCCGCACTGCCGCGGGGTGGTGATCCTCGGTCTGGACGCTCCGGCGGAACAGCTGCGCGCGGGCTTCAAGGCCGCAGCGGGGCAGCCGCTGGTTAAAGGCTTCGCAGTGGGGCGCACGCTGTTTGGCGACGCCTCCCGCGCGTGGCTGAAGCACGATATTGACGATGCGCAGCTGGTAGCGCGCATCCGGGACAACTACCTGCAGCTTATCGCCTGGTGGCGCGAGCGCGGACACGCATAATGGAGATAACAATGAGTGTGCAATTAGGCATTAACCCGCTGACGTGGACGAACGACGATCTGCCTTCCCTCGGCGCGGAAACCTCGCTGGAGACCTGCCTGAGCGAAGGGAAAGAGGCCGGTTTTGCTGGCTTTGAGCTGGGCAACAAATTCCCGCGTGAAGCGCGCCTGCTTGGCCCGATTTTGCAGCGCCACGACCTGCAGCTGGTCTCTGGCTGGTACTCCGGCCGCCTGCTGGAGCGCAGCGTGGAGGAGGAGATCGCCGCCGTGCAGCCGCACCTGACGCTGCTGCGCGAGCTGGGGGCGAAGGTGCTGGTCTTTGCGGAAGTGAGCGGCTGCATTCACGGCGAGCAGCAGACCCCGGTGCATCTGCGTCCGCGCTTCCCTCAGGCGCGCTGGAAGGAGTACGGCGAGAAGCTCACCGAATTTGCCCGCTACACGCAGCAGCAGGGAGTCCAGATTGCTTACCATCATCATATGGGCACGGTGATTGAGTCCGCCGACGACGTGGACAACCTGATGACCCACACCGGAGAGGCGGTGGGACTGCTGCTGGACACCGGTCACCTGACCTTTGCCGGGGCCGATCCGCTGGCGGTGGCGCAGCGCTGGGCGTCGCGCATCAACCACGTTCACTGCAAAGACGTGCGCGCCGACGTGCTGGCGGACGTGAAAAACCGCAAAACAAGCTTCCTCGATGCGGTGCTGAGCGGCGTGTTTACCGTGCCGGGCGACGGCTGCGTCGATTACCCGCCGATCATGAGTCTGCTGAAGGCGCAGGACTATCGCGGCTGGCTGGTGGTGGAGGCCGAGCAGGATCCGGCGATTGCCCATCCGCTGACCTACGCTCGTCTGGGGTATAACAACCTGAGCCGCCTGGCGCGCGACGCCGGGCTTATTTGAGGAGGTGACATGTCACGTCTGTTATCACGCTGGCAGCAGCCGAACGCGGAGGGGCGCACTCAGTCCGTCACCCCGGAACGCGCAGGGTGGGGGTACGTCGGGTTTGAGGCGTATGAGCTGCAGGAGGGGCAGACGCTGACGCTGCCCGCCGTCAGGGAAGAACGCTGCCTGGTGCTGGTCGCCGGGCGCGCCTCTATCACCACTCCTTCCGCGCAGTTTAACGATATCGGCGAGCGGATGAGCCCCTTCGAGCGCATCAAACCGTGGGCAGTGTACGTTACCCCGCAGGAGACGGTGCAGGTGAAGGCGCTGACGGCGCTGGAGCTGGCGGTCTGCGCCGCGCCGGGCAAGAGCTCGTACCCGACGCGGCTGATTGCCCCGCAGGATATCGACGCTGAAGCGCGCGGCAAGGGGCACAACCAGCGCTACGTGCACAACATTCTGCCGGAAGACAAGCCCGCCGACAGCCTGCTGGTGGTGGAGGTCTGGACTAGCGAGGGCTGTACCAGCTCGTACCCGAGCCACAAGCATGACACGGATAACCCGCCGCAGGAGACCTACCTGGAGGAGACCTACTATCATCGCCTCAACCCGGAGCAGGGGTTCTGCATGCAGCGCGTCTACACCGACGACAGAACGCTGGATGAGTGTATGGCGGTCTACAACCGTGACGTGGTGATGGTGCCGAAGGGGTATCACCCGGTGGCGACGATAGCGGGGTATGACAGCTACTACCTCAACGTGATGGCCGGTCCGGTGCGCAAATGGATGTTCACCTGGGAAGAGGACCACGCGTGGATTAATCGCGATTATCCCGCAGAGAGGGGGGGGCTGAGACGGCCTTTCTTGTCGGGTGGCGCTGCGCTTACCCGGCCTACGAAATCGTAGGTTCGTGCAAGCGTAGCGCCGCCGGGCGAATTGTCCTCAGTGTGTCCGCCTCGCCTGCTCAATCGTCCGGGCGATGGCTTCCGGCTGACTCACCATCGACACGTGGCTCGCGGCCACCTCGGTGGTTTTCGCATGTATCGCCTTCGCCATTGCACGTTCCAGGTCGGGGTTGATCATCCGGTCATGCTTGCTGACCACAAACCAGCTCGGTTTATCATGCCACGCCGCGTGAGTCACCTTTTCACCAAACGCATCGGCCTTAATTGGCCCCTGCGTGGCCGCGATAGCGTTTTGTTCACCCGGCTTCACGTCAGGCGCGAAGTCCTTCCTGACGGCTTCCGTCGGCAGGTATAAATAGCCATCCGCCGTTTTAGCGATGCCCGCGCTACCCGGCGGCGGAGGGAAGCTACCTGCCAGATCCGCCGTCGACTGGCCGGAATCCGGCGCGAACGCCGCCACATACACCAGCGATTTTACCCGTGCATCGTTGCCCGCCTCGCTAATGACGGTTCCGCCCCAGGAGTGGCCTACCAGCACCACGTCGCCGTGCGTCCGGGCGATGGCCCGTTTTGTGGCGGCAACATCATCCTTAAGCGAGGTGAGTGGGAGCTGGACGGCAATGACCTCTGCGTGCTGTTTCTGCAGAAGGGTTATCACCTTATTCCAGCTGCTGCCGTCGGCAAACGCGCCGTGCACCAGCACGACGCTGGTTTTATTTTCCGCGAAGGCGCTGGCAGAAAGCGCCAGCAGGCCCGCTGTCAGTACAGACAGTGCTTTCATGTTCAGACTCCTTAAAAATGGTGGATCGCCGCGTGGGGCGGGACGGTGAATTCAATGGTTTTGTGGTCGAGCGGCTTGTGCGTCGGGTCAGCCAGGATGATCGTTACCTTGTGCTTGCCGGCGGGCAGCCCCACCAGGATCACCGGCTCGCCGCTGGCGTCAGCCCAGTGCCACGGCGCGCCGTCCACCACCACGTGAATGTGCCCGATGCGCGGGGTCACCTTGAGCGCCTCGGGGCCGAATACCGGCTCGATGCGCAGGTTTTCGGCCCGGTACTGAATAAACACCGCGCCTTTGCTCAGCGGCCCGGCAAGCGGCGGATCGACGATCAGTTTTGCAGGCGGTTGCGGCTGCGCCAGCGGGGCAACGGCGGCGGGGCCGTTAACGTCCGCGGCGCTCAGGTTGTCCAGCGGCATGGCCTGGGCATGTGTTACAGAGGCCAGGACGAGCAGGGGTAAAATTGCGTAACGACGAATCATGGTTCTCTCCTCATCAGTTCTGAATGACGACAGGGAAAGAAAACCATTTTTATGTATCGGAGATATTTGCCGGAGGGGGCGTTTTGTACCCGTTTGTCAGCGCGTCGCGCGGGATACAGTGCGATACAGTTTGCCTACCGGGATGGCGCACGATCGCTATCGCCAGCCCGGCAATCACCAGCGTTAACCCCGTCGACACTCCCATTGCACCCGCGATCCCCAGCGTTTTGTTCAGCCACGCATAGGCAAACGGTGCGGCTGCGGCCATCAGCTGGCCCGGGATAAGCAGCATGCCCGTGCGGCGGGCATAGCTTTCCGTGCTAAACAGCTCCAGTGGCAGCGTGGCTTTTACTATGGTGACCAGCCCGTTGATGGCGCCGTAGCCCAGCACAAACCCGGCCGCGCACCAGACAAACAGGGTGCTGCTTATTCCCACAAGAAAACACAGCGGCATGGCAAGAGCGGTAAAAAGCGTAAGTTTGAAGGGGGTTAAGCGGCCACCTGCCAGCACCTCCAGCGAGCGCGCGCCCGTCTGGCCGATCCCCCACAGCATGCCGATGGCGACCGGCAGGCCAAAGTGGGCAATAAACTCCGGCAGATGGGTGGAGGTGCCGTTAGAGACAAAGGTGATAAGGGCGATGAAGGCCGCATAAAGCCAGGCGTTACGCCGCTCGTTGCGCAGGGGCGGCGCGATGGCCTTTGTGTTTTCCGTCAGCCGCTGCCGGGGAAGCGTGCGGATCAGCACTGCGCTCAGCAGGCCAAGCAGGGCATAAATGCGTAACGCGTCCTGCCAGCTCATGATGTGAAGCAGGCCATCGCCCAGCGGCCAGAAGACGGCAGACGCCAGCCCGCCCATCAGCGTAATAAGTGAGATCGTCCCGCGTGCCTGCTGACCATATAGATTAACCAGCGCGGCGAACAGTGCGTCATACAGCGACAGACGCATCCCGATGCCGCACAGTAGCCAGGCGCCGTACCAGCCAGACAGCGTCCGGGTATACGCCATACCGGCGCAGCTTGCGGCAATCAGCAGCGTTCCGCCCATTACCACTTTCTGTCCGCCAAAGCGTGCCAGCAGACGGGCGACGAAAGGGGAGACCGCGGCCATCACCAGCATCGCCAGCGTCAGGCCGAGGTAAATCTGCGGCGCTGACCATCCCCGGTCGGCTGAAATGGTCCGCGCAAAGGTGCCGGGCAGATAAAACGAGATCCCCCAGTTGATAAGCTGATTACATCCGGCAGTAAGGGCAAGGCGACGAGGCAGGGCAGGTGTTTCCATTGTTTTTCATTCCGTTATGCAGTTGTCCTGAGCATAGCGAGCGCGGTATTGTGCTGGCAGGCCTGCAACCTTATGCGCTGTATAAGAGAAACTTTGAATGACGACGCTTAACCTTGGCTATCTCGCGACGTTCCGTCTGGTGATCCAGCGCGGCAGCTTTTCGGCGGCGGCGGATCTGCTGGGCATTTCCCAGCCCGCCGTTAGTCTGCAAATACGTCAGCTGGAGCAGTTTCTGCAAACGCGGCTGGTGGAGCGTACCGGGCGGGGCATTAAGGCCACGGCGGCAGGAGAGTCACTGCTGGTTCACGGAGAGCGCATTCAGCAGGTTGTGGACGAAACCCTGCGGTCCGTGAGCGCGTTCAGCCACGATGTCAGCGGGACCATTACTCTTGGCACGGGGGCGACGGCCTGTATCCACCTTCTGCCGCCCCTGCTGGAGCAGCTGCGCCGCGACTATCCGCTCCTGCGGGTGGGCGTAACAACGGGCAACACCCTCGATATCGTCAGGGCCATTGAAGAGAACCGTCTCGATATGGGGCTGGTGACGCTGCCGGTAAGCGGCAGAGCGCTGGACGTTATGCCGGTGATGGACGAGGAGTTTGTTTTTATCGCGTCGCGGGAACAGCAGGATGCTTTCAGGGAGTTAACCCCGGAGGCGCTCCATGCCCAGCCGCTGATCGCCTTTGAGTCTGGCAGCGGTACCCGGGCGCTCATTGATGGCTGGTTTGCGGCCAATGGGTTAGCGATCGCGCCGGTGATGCAGCTTGGCAGCATTGAGGCGATTAAGCGCATGGTTCGGGTGGGGCTCGGCTACAGTATCGTTCCGCGAATGGCGGTTGAGCATGATGCTGACCGTGAAGGGCTCTGCGTCATGTCGCTCACGCCCGTGCTGCAGCGCCAGCTCGCCATCGTGATGCGGCAGGACAAGATCCTCAGCAAAGGGATCGCGGGGATTATTCGGCTGGTGCAAAACCCATCGCAGGGCTAGCGGTCAGCGGCGTCGACGTTCAGGCTGGACTGCTGCGACTGGATTTTGTCCTGATGGTGATACCAGGCGCCGATGGAAGAGTAAACGAAGCGGCCAAAGAAAAACAGAAAGCTGATGAGCAGTATAATGCGGGTCATCCGGGTGTTAAAACGGTGTCGTTTGCGCATACGCGTGGCCTGACTCACTCTTCTTTTTCCTGGGCATGCCCTTCTGGGCGACGGGGATATTAAGGCACAGCGGAAAGAGAGGGTCAATTCCGTCATGTGTAAATAACCGTCAACGTTTACATTAATTATTGTTATTGAAATTAATATTTGCATTTACCATATTGATAATATGAAGAAAATTATTTCAAAAAAACGCTGTGCAAAGCTTATTTGCGTAAAATAGTTTGATTTATGTCAACGGATTTCCGGCCCTGATATTTAAAATCCCTCCTCCATACCGTTCGCCCCGCACGTCGCCGGGCTGCGCCAGGTCAGGTTGGATGCCTGTCATTATTTTCCTTCTGGAGAAAAAGGGTTTAACCGGGCATCTATGAACATTTTTGCTTTCCTGAAAAAGAATCAACACCGCTGGTGGGTATTGCCGCTTATTTTACCGGTGGTTTTACTTCCCGTACTGAGCGTGGCGAATACGTTCACGCACCTGGGCGACGGGATAGCGGCACTTTATTATTTACCGCTCTCGTTTTTGCTTTCGCTGATGATGTTTTTTGGTCTGGAAGCCCTTCCCGGGATCGTGTTGTCGCTGTTTATCCGTTATTACCCGTCGGTCGGGATGTTTGAAACCGTCGCCGGCGTGCTCCATTTTATTGTCCCTATAGTGCTTAGCTGGGGCGGCTACCGGGTGTTTGCGCCCAGACGCAATATGACGGCGTACGGCGACGTACGGCTGATGGCGCAGCGCATCTTCTGGCAGGCCTTCTGCCCCGCGACGCTGTTTCTGCTGTTGTTCCAGTTTGCGGTGTATCTGGGCGTGTACGAGAGTCGCCAGAGCCTGGCAGGGCTTAACCCCCTCAACATTCGCACGCTGATCAACTATCAGGCCTTGCTGGTAAGCGGTCTGACGGGCGTGCCGTTAAGTTATCTGCTGATCCGCCTGATTCGTCATCCGCGCTATCTCAAAAGCCTCATCTCGCAGATCCGTACCCAGATAGACAAAAAGGTGACGCGCGCTGAGTTTCTGATTTGGGCCATTGCGCTTGCCGGGCTGCTTTCGCTCCTGCTGCTGCCGATGAATGAAAACAGTTCGATTTTCACCACTAACTACACCCTGTCGCTGCTGATGCCGGTGATGCTCTGGGGAGCGATGCGCTTTGGCTATAAGCTGATTTCGCTTATCTGGATCCCGATACTGCTGGTGTCTATTCACTATTTTTACCGCTATATCCCCGTGAACCAGGGGTACGACATTCAGCTGGCAATCACCTCTTCCAGCTATCTAGTCTTCTCGTTTGTGGTGATTTACATGTCGATGCTGGCGACCCGGCAGCGGGCGGTGAACAAACGCTCCCGCAGGCTGGCGCTGCTCGACCCGGTTCTGCATATGCCTAACCTGCGGGCGCTCTCGCGAGATCTGGCAAAAAACCCGTGGTCGGCGCTCTGTTTACTCCGCGTTCCGGAGCTTGAAATTCTGGGCCGTAACTATGGCGTGTTACTGCGCATTCAGTACAAACAGCAGTTGGCGCAATGGATTAACGGCACGCTCCAGCCCAATGAGCAGGTCTATCACCTGACGGGCTGTGACATGGCGGTTCGCCTTAACGCCGAATCGCACCAGCAGCGGATTGAGACCCTGGACGAGCACATCAAGCAGTTCCGCTTTGTCTGGGACGGCATGCCGCTGCAGCCGCAGGTGGGGGTGAGCTACTGCTATGTGCGTTCGCCGGTTAACCACCTCTATCTGGTGCTGGGTGAGCTGGGGGTGGTGGCCGATCTGTCGCTCTCCTCTAACCACCCGGAAAATCTTCAGCAGCGCGGCGCCGTCCATCTGCAGCGCAGCCTGAAGGATAAAGTCGCGGTGATGAGTCGCCTGCAGCGTGCGCTGGATAACAACGCATTCACGCTGCTCGTTCAGCCCGTACGCGGCCTGCGTGGCGATAGGTACCATGAGGTCTTGCTGCGTATGACTGATGCAAACGGGCTGTTGATCTCCCCTGAACAATTCCTGCCGATAGCCCAGGAGTTTGGCCTCTCTTCGCGGGTGGATTTGTGGGTGCTGGAGCATACGCTGCGCTTCCTCGCCGCGCATCGCGAACGGCTGCCCGGCCAGCGCTTTGCCATTAATCTGGCCCCTTCAACGGTGTGTCGGGTGCAGTTCCCGCTTGAGGTGAGTCGCCTTCTGGCGAAATATGCCATTGAGCCGTGGCAGCTGATCTTTGAAGTGACGGAGTGCAGCACCTTCTGCAACGCCGAGCAGGGGCTCCACATCCTGCGGCAGCTGCAGAAAATGGGGGTACGCATTGCGATCGATGATTTTGGTACCGGCTATGCGAGCTATGCGCGGCTGAAAAGCGTGGATGCGGACATTCTCAAAATCGACGGCGATTTCATCCGCAATATCGTCAACAACAGTCTGGATTACCAGATTGTGGCCTCTATCTGTCATCTGGCGCGCATGAAGAAGATGCTGGTGGTGGCGGAATATGTCGAGACCGAAGAGATACGTAGCGCGGTGCACGCGCTAGGCATTGATTATGTGCAGGGCTATCTGATTGGCAGACCGGCACCGCTTGAGTCACTGCTGGAAGCAGAGGCGTCCACGGCGGACGCCTGAGCCGTTACGCGGCGACGTCGGCGCTATCTTCCTCGATTTTGAGCATCCAGCCGGTGACCGCTTCCCAGTACTGCTGCTCTTTTTCCAGGTCCAGCAGGACCAGCGCGTTCTGGCTGAACCAGTCGTGCGGGAAGCTCAGCGTCCAGTGGTGATCGTCGGTTTTCAGCTTCAGCGTCGGCGGTGTGGTGGTGGCCTGACGCTGATTGTTCAGCAGCACGCCCAGGCGCAGCAGCTGAATAAGCGGCAGGAACTGCTTTTTCTTAAACAGCGTGAAGCGCGGCAGATCGTCGAGCTTGATGGCTTTACGGTGATAGCGCACCAGGGTCGCCATCATGGTTTGCTGCTCCTGGTTGAAGCCGGGCAGATCGCTGTTTTGCAGAATATACGCTGAATGGCGGTGCATCCCGCTGTGGTTGATGTTCAGCCCCACCTCGTGCAGCATCGCGGCCCATTTCAGCAGCGCGGCAAGCTGCGGGTGCGCCAGCTTGGGGTTCTGCTCCTGCCACTGCTCGTACATCTGCACCGTGGTTTCCAGCACGCGCTTCGCCTGCTCGCGGTCGATGTTGTACTGGTTGGCCAGGCTCTGCGCGGTGCGGCTGCGAATGTCCTGATGGCGGAAGCGGCCCTCCATCTCATACAGCACCCCCTCACGCAGCGCGCCGTCGGAAAGGCGCAGCTCTTTAATCGCCAGGGCGTCAAACACGCCGCAGAGAATAGCCAGGCCCGGCACGAAGACTGCCTTACGCTCGTCGGAAAGCCCCGGCAGGCTTAGGGCATCAAAACTTTTATGCTTCAGCACCTCTTCGGTCAGCAGGGTCAGGCGTTCAGGCGTGATAAAACCGTCTTTTTCACCCATCGCCAGCAGCACTTCATGCGCCGCCTTGATGGTGCCCGACGCGCCCAGCGCCACGTTCCAGCCCTGAATGCGGTACTGCCAGGCCAGATTCTCCAGCTTCTGGATCGCAGCCATTTTCGCCCGCTGGAAGTTTTCACGGGTAATGGTGCCGCCGGGGAAGTACATCTGCGCGAAGCTGACGCAGCCCATGCGACGGCTCTCCACCAGGCGCGGCTCAAAGTCTTCGCCGATCACCAGCTCCGTAGAACCACCGCCGATGTCGATCACCAGCTTGCGCCCTTTTTCCGGCTGGGTATGTTCAACGCCCATGAAAATCAGACGCGCCTCCTCGTTACCGGAGATGATCTCAATCGGGTAGGGGATCACTTTTTCGGCCCGCTTGAGGAACTCCGGCGCGTTCAGCGCCTGGCGCAGCGTGTGGGTGCCCACGATGCAAACGCTGGAGGGCGAGAAGCCCTGCAGGCGTTCGGCAAACAGCGACAGGCAGTTTAAACCACGCTCCATCGCCTCTTCGCTGAGCATGCTGCGCTCATCAAGCCCATCCGCCAGGTGTACGCGCTGCTTCAGACGACCGATGATCTGCAGCGCGCCATCCACCTCACGGGCGATGACCATGTGAAAACTGTTAGAGCCAAGATCGACCGCGGCGTATTCCTGCGGGCGTGGGGTCTTATCATTTATCGGCATAGGTTAATCGGGTTGCTCGAGTGATTTGATATAGTCGTAAATCGCCAGCTGTGACCGCACTTTACGGCGGTTGCCGCGCGGTACGTAGCGGTTACTGAGTTCTTTGTCGATATAGCGCGCCTTCACCGTATCGCTGAACAGGATCTCGATAATGTCGAGGATACGCTGTTTCAGACGCGGATCCAGCAGCGGCGTCGCGACTTCAATTCGATAGTCAATATTGCGCGTCATCCAGTCTGCTGAAGAGAGATAGACCTGTTTATCGCCCGCATTATCGAAAATATAGACCCGATCGTGCTCCAGGTAGCGGTCAACAATGCTGATCACGCGAATATTGTCGCTGATGCCTTCCAGTTCCGGAATAAGCGAGCACATGCCGCGGATCAGCAGGTTAACCGGCACGCCGGAGCTGGACGCCGCATACAGCCTGTCCACCAGCCCTTTATCGACCAGGTTGTTAAGCTTCAGCGTGATGCCGGACGACAAGCCTTTCTGGGCATTGGCGATCTCTTTATCGATCATATCGTACAGCAGGCGGCGCGAGTTCTGCGGTGAGACCAGTAGATAGTCGAAGCTCACCGGACGGTACGGGTTTTCGATAAAGTTAAAGACCCGGCGCACTTCGTTGGTAATGCGGGCGTCAGCGGTTAAGAGCGAGTAGTCGGTATAAATCCGCGCAGTTTTTTCGTTAAAGTTCCCGGTGCCGATGTGGGCATAGCGCACCACGTCATCACCCTCTTTACGCGAGATCAGGAACAGCTTGGCGTGAATTTTCAGACCCGGCGCGGAGAAGATCACGTGCACGCCCGCTTCCGTCAGGCGGCGCGCCCAGTGAATGTTCGCCTCTTCGTCGAAGCGCGCCTGCAGCTCAACCACCACGGTGACTTTTTTGCCGTTGTGTGCCGCGTGGATCATCGCGTCGATGATGCGGGAATCTTTTGCCACGCGGTAGATGTTGATTTTGATCGCCAGCACGTTCGGGTCGAACGAGGCCTGACGCAGCAGCTCCAGCACGTGTTCAAAGGTGTGGTACGGGTAGTAGAGCAGCACGTCGCGCTCGCGGATGGCGTCGAATCCGTTGCGGAACTTATCGAACCAGATATGACGCAGGCGCGGCAGCGGTTTGTTCACCAGATTGGCTTTGCCAACGTTCGGGAAGCCAATGAAGTCTTTAAAGTTGTGGTAACGGCCACCCGGCACGATGGAGTCATAGCGCGAAATGGTCAGCTTCTCGCGCAGCATCTCCACCATGGCGTCCGGCATGTCGCGCTGATAGACAAAGCGCACCGGCTCGGCCGTCAGGCGCTGTTTCAGGCTGGAGGACATCAGCTCCATCAGGCTGGCTTCCATCTCGTGCACCAGGTCATATTCGGCGTCACGGGTCATCTTCATCGAGTAGGCGTTTAACGCATCGTAATCGAAGAAGCCTTTGAAGATGTCGTCCAGGCAGTAGCGCAGGATGTTATCCAGCAGGATCATCGGCTTGCGTCTGCGCGGGGTTTCCGGCGGCAGGTTCACGAAGCGCGGCACCTTGTCGGACGGGATCTCCAGCAGGGCATAACGGATGGATTCACCGCGAATAATTTCCACCGCCAGGTAGGTGTAGTCATCCTTCAGGAATTGCACCAGATCGGTTTCGCGGTTGATGAGAATCGGGGTAATGTGCTGGCGCAGGTACTGTTTAAAGTAGTGGCGCAGCCAGTTTTGTTGGTTAACGGAAAGCTGACGTTCGTTAATCAGGAAGATTTGATTGCGCGCCATCTCCAGCAGCAGTTCGTTATACAGGCCGTCAAATTCCTGATCGGCTTTCAGCACGCGGGACTGGATTTTGCCCAGCAGATGCCGCGAGTGCGAGTTTAAGCCCTGTTCTTCGCTGATGATGATGCGTCTTTTCAGCTCGGCAAAGCGAACCTTGTAGAACTCATCCAGGTTGTTGGAATAAATGCCTAAAAAACGCATGCGTTCGATCAGCGGGTTACTTTTGTCTGCCGCTTCCTGGAGTACACGTTCGTTAAATGCTAACCAGCTTAGCTCTTTCTCGATATATAACTTTTCCTGACCCATTACAGCTCACACTCCAGTTCAATCACAGGACGTGGTAAATCCGTCTCGTCCTTATTATGGCGAGCATTTCCACGATATGTCCAACAGTGCCAGAAAAGTATGACAGTTATTTTTTTTGTTGGGGAATTTAGCGGGTTGGGGGAGGGAATATCGGGTAAGCGAAGCGCCACCCGACATAGCAAACTACTCTTCGGCCGCATAACTCTGCGGGGGCAACTTCACGCCGTCCAGCCAGGCTGCGCCGTCGCGCATTTCGAGACGCCCGTCGACAAACCAGCTTACCACCAGCGGGTAAATGGCGTGCTCCTGCGTCTGCACGCGTTCGGTCACGTCGTCTTCGTTGTCGCCGTCAAAGACCGGGACTTTCGCCTGCAGGATCACCGGGCCACCGTCCAGCTCGTCGGTCACGAAATGGACGGAGGTACCGTGCTCCTCGTCACCGTTTTCCAGCACCTGACGATGGGTATGCAGGCCGGGATATTTTGGCAGCAGGGAAGGGTGAATATTCAGCAGTCGACCGGCGTAGTGTTCGACGAAGGCCGGGCTCAGAATACGCATATAGCCCGCCAGCACCACGAGGTCGGGCGCGTAGGCGTCAATCTCCTGCACCAGCTCGCGGTCAAAGGCTTCACGTCCGGCGAACTGGCTGGCTTCCAGCGCGTGAGCGGGAATGTTCGCTTCCCGCGCGCGCTCAAGGCCGAACGCGTCGGCCTTGTTGCTGAAAACTGCCCGAATGGTGCCATTGATTTTCTTCTGTTTGCAGGCGTCAATGATGGCCTGCAAATTGCTTCCGTTGCCGGAAATGAGCACCACGATGTTTTTCATTCAATGACCACACGCTGTTCGGAATCGGAGGCTTTAATCGTACCGATTTTCCACGCGTTT
This sequence comes from Enterobacter cloacae complex sp. P2B, assembly GCF_014895985.1. Taxonomy (NCBI): domain Bacteria; kingdom Pseudomonadati; phylum Pseudomonadota; class Gammaproteobacteria; order Enterobacterales; family Enterobacteriaceae; genus Enterobacter; species Enterobacter cloacae complex sp. P2B. The sequence continues at coordinate 116,573 of NZ_JADBQQ010000017.1, forward strand.
TCACCTTTCTCGGTCAGCAGCTTAACCGCTTTATCCGCTTCGCTTGCCGGCAGGGCGATAACCATGCCCACGCCGCAGTTAAAGGTACGGTACATTTCGTGAGAGCTTACGTTGCCTGCATTCTGCAGCCAGTTAAAGACGGCTGGCCACTGCCATGAGGATTCGGCGATCACCGCCTGGGTGTTGTCCGGCAGCACGCGCGGGATGTTTTCCCAGAAGCCGCCGCCGGTCAGGTGAGCAATAGCGTGAACGTCAACGTTCTCGATAAGCTCCAGCACGTTTTTCACGTAGATGCGGGTTGGGGCCAGCAGGTGGTCGGCCAGCGGTTTACCGTCCAGCTCGGTGGTCAGCGGATCGCAGCCGCTTACTTCGAGGATTTTACGCACCAGAGAGTAGCCGTTAGAGTGCGGGCCGCTGGAGGCCAGCGCGATCAGCACATCGCCATCGGCCACTTTGCTGCCGTCGATAATTTCTGATTTTTCTACTACGCCGACGCAGAAGCCCGCGACGTCATAATCTTCGCCGTGGTACATGCCCGGCATTTCAGCGGTTTCACCGCCCACCAGCGCACAGCCGGACTGCAGACAGCCTTCGGCGATACCGTTAATGACGCTGGCTGCGGTATCCACATCAAGTTTGCCGGTCGCGTAGTAATCGAGGAAGAACAGCGGCTCTGCGCCCTGAACCACCAGGTCGTTCACACACATCGCAACCAGATCGATACCGATCGTGTCGTGACGTTTTAAATCCATCGCCAGGCGCAGCTTGGTGCCTACGCCGTCAGTACCCGAGACCAGAACAGGTTCACGATATTTTTGCGGCAGCGCGCACAGTGCGCCGAATCCACCCAGACCACCCATCACTTCCGGGCGGCGGGTTTTCTTCACCACACCTTTGATTCGGTCAACCAGCGCATTACCTGCGTCAATATCAACACCGGCATCTTTGTAGCTGAGAGAAGTTTTGTTGGTCACGGCTTAAATCCCCACGCGATTGCATAGCTAGTAAGAAAAATCGGCGCAATTCTAACAGTCCAGGCAAACGTTTGCGAGCCTATTCTGGACGTGGGGATCTTTTTTTCTGTATAGCCCGTAAATGCAGCCAAACTTGACTCCGTTCACGAAAATGAAACCGGTTTCGGCGATCTGCTTGCAACGAATATCCCCTTTGCACATCATCGAACTGAAACCGGTTTCTGTAATTGTTTTTGCAGAAAATAACGCAGAATGAGGGAAAGCGAATGTCAGGATTCAAAGCAGATTTTCTGTGGGGTGGGGCCGTTGCGGCGCACCAGCTTGAGGGCGGCTGGAAAGAGGGCGGTAAGGGCGTAAGCGTTGCCGACGTCATGACCGCGGGCGCCCACGGCGTGCCGCGTGAAATCACCAACGGCGTGCTGGAGGGGAAAAACTACCCTAACCATGAGGCTATCGATTTCTACCACCGTTATAAAGAAGACATCAAACTCTTTGCCGAGATGGGGTTCAAATGCTTCCGTACCTCTATCGCCTGGACGCGTATCTTCCCGAAAGGCGACGAGCTGGAGCCGAACGAGGCGGGCCTCAAATTCTATGACGATCTGTTCGACGAATGCCTGAAGTACGGCATCGAACCGGTTATCACGCTTTCCCACTTTGAGATGCCGTTCCACCTGGTGACGGAATACGGCGGCTGGCGCAACCGTAAGCTGATCGACTTCTTCGTGCGTTTTGCAAAGGTCGTTTTTGAGCGTTACCAGCACAAGGTGAAGTACTGGATGACCTTTAACGAGATCAACAACCAGGCTAACTTCCACGAAGACTTTGCGCCATTTACCAACTCCGGGCTGAAGTACGCGCCTGGTGAAGACCGCGAGCCGGTGATGTTCCAGGCGGCGCACTACGAACTGGTGGCCAGCGCCCTGGCGGTGAAGGCGGGCCGCGAGATTAACCCGTCGCTGCAGATCGGCTGCATGATTGCCATGTGCCCCATCTACCCGCTGACCTGTGCGCCGGACGACATGATGATGGCGATGAACGCCATGCACCGTCGCTACTGGTTTACCGACGTTCACGTGCGCGGCAAATATCCGCAGCATCTGCTCAACTACTTCGAACGTCGCGGCTTCGTGCTGGATATTACCGAAGAAGATAAGGCGGCGCTCACGCAGGGCTGCGTGGATTACATCGGGTTCAGCTACTACATGTCTTTCGCCACCAAAGCGACGGCAGATAACCCGGCGCTGGACTACGACGAGAGCAAGAGCCTGGTCTCCAACCCGTACGTGCAGAAATCCGACTGGGGCTGGCAGATTGATCCGGTCGGGCTGCGCTACTCCCTGAACTGGTTCTGGGATCACTATCAGCTGCCTCTGTTTATCGTTGAGAACGGCTTTGGCGCGATCGACGTGCAGGAGAGCGACGGCACGGTGAACGACCAGTACCGCATCGATTACCTTTCCGCACACATCCGCGAGATGAAAAAAGCGGTGGTGGAGGACGGCGTGGATCTGATGGGCTATACCCCGTGGGGCTGTATCGACCTGGTGTCTGCCGGAACGGGCGAAATGAAAAAACGCTACGGCTTTATCTTTGTCGATAAAGATAACGAAGGTAACGGCACCCTGAACCGCAGCAAGAAGAAATCGTTCGACTGGTATAAGCAGGTGATTGCGAGCAACGGCGACAACCTCTAATTGTCGGGTGGCGCTAACGCTTACCCGACCTACAATACACGTAGGCCAGCGTAAGCGCAGCGCCACCGGGCAAGACCCCGCACCCAAGCCGGAGCCCAGCCTCCGGTTTTTTTGTTTTTGATTGATATACGTCAAGCAAGTTGGGTATGGCGCAATCCGAAAAAAGCGGTATAATCCCGCGATTTTTTTGCGGATGCCACCTCAGAGGAGAAAGAGAATGAAGATTGTGGAAGTGAAACACCCACTCGTTAAACACAAGTTGGGCCTGATGCGTGAGCATGACATCAGCACGAAGCGTTTTCGCGAACTGGCTTCTGAAGTGGGCAGCCTGCTGACCTACGAAGCAACCTCCGATCTGGAAACGGAAAAAGTGACCATCGAAGGCTGGAACGGCCCGGTGCAGGTTGAGCAGATCAAAGGTAAGAAAATTACCGTAGTGCCTATCCTGCGTGCCGGTCTTGGCATGATGGAAGGCGTGCTGGAGCACGTACCGAGCGCGCGCATCAGCGTGGTCGGTATCTACCGTAACGAAGAGACGCTGGAGCCGGTACCTTACTTCCAGAAGCTGGTCTCTAACATCGACGAGCGCATGGCGCTGGTGGTTGACCCAATGCTGGCGACCGGCGGTTCAATGATCGCCACCATCGATCTGCTGAAAAAAGCGGGCTGCAGCAGCATTAAGGTGCTGGTTCTGGTTGCTGCTCCGGAAGGGATCGCGGCGCTGGAAAAAGCGCACCCGGACGTTGAGCTGTACACCGCCTCTATCGACCAGGGGCTGAACGAGCACGGGTACATCATCCCGGGGCTCGGCGATGCCGGCGATAAGATCTTTGGTACGAAATAATCGAATAATGATAAATAAGCCGACTTTGATAGTCGGCTTTTTTTTGAATAAAAACCAACAATACTACACAGAGGAAAACACTATGACGCGCCGTGCTATCGGGGTGAGTGAAAGACCGCCGCTTTTACAGACTATCCCGCTTAGTTTGCAGCACCTGTTCGCTATGTTTGGCGCAACCGTGCTGGTGCCAATCCTGTTTCACATTAACCCGGCTACCGTGCTGTTGTTCAACGGCATCGGTACGCTGCTGTACCTCTTTATCTGTAAAGGCAAAATCCCGGCGTATCTGGGGTCGAGCTTTGCTTTTATCTCGCCGGTGCTGCTGCTGTTGCCGCTGGGTTATGAGGTCGCGCTGGGCGGCTTTATCATGTGTGGCGTGCTGTTCTGCCTGGTCTCCTTCATTGTGAAGAAAGCCGGTACCGGCTGGCTGGACGTGATGTTCCCGCCTGCGGCGATGGGCGCCATCGTTGCCGTCATCGGCCTGGAGCTGGCAGGCGTGGCGGCGAATATGGCTGGTCTGCTGCCTGCTGATGGGCAGTCGCCGGACTCCAAAACCATTATCATCTCACTGGTGACGCTGGGCGTGACGGTATTTGGCTCCGTGCTGTTCCGCGGTTTTATGGCGATTATCCCGATCCTGATCGGCGTGCTGGCGGGCTACGCGCTCTCCTTCGTCATGGGCGTTGTGGATACCACCCCGATTGCCGAGGCGCACTGGTTCGCGCTGCCAACCTTCTACACCCCACGCTTTGAATGGTTCGCCATTTTCACCATTCTGCCTGCCGCGCTGGTGGTAATTGCGGAGCACGTTGGCCACCTGGTGGTGACGGCGAACATCGTGAAGCGCGACCTGATCCGCGACCCCGGTCTGCACCGCTCCATGTTTGCCAACGGTTTCTCCACCATCATCTCCGGTTTCTTCGGCTCCACGCCAAACACCACCTACGGTGAAAACATCGGCGTGATGGCGATTACCCGCGTCTACAGTACCTGGGTTATCGGCGGCGCGGCGATCATCGCCATTCTGCTCTCCTGCGTGGGCAAGCTGGCGGCAGCGATTCAGATCATTCCTGTGCCGGTGATGGGCGGCGTTTCTCTGCTGTTGTACGGCGTGATCGGTGCCTCCGGTATTCGCGTTCTGATTGAATCCAAAGTGGATTACAGCAAGGCGCAAAACCTGATCCTGACCTCCGTTATCCTGATCATCGGCGTGAGCGGCGCGAAGGTGCACATCGGTGCGGCCGAGCTGAAGGGCATGGCGCTGGCGACCATCGTGGGCGTGGGCCTGAGCCTGATTTTCAAGCTGATCTCGGTGATCCGCCCGGAAGAGGTGGTCCTGGACGCTGACGAAAGCGAAAAAGCCCCACACTGATCCATTAACTGGGCGAAGGATCGCCCGGTTCTCTCCTGGCGGGTTCCGTGTTAAACTCATCGTCGATTTTATGTAAGATCTCTGGTTGAGGTATTTCTGAACGGACCGGCACAGCTCTCTCTGCCACTCTATCTCCCTGACGACGAAACTTTTGCGAGTTTCTGGCCGGGTGATAACCCCTCTTTACTGGCTGCACTGCAAAACGTGCTGCGTCAGGATCACAGCGGATACATCTATATCTGGTCACGCGAAGGCGCGGGGCGCAGCCACCTGCTGCATGCCGCCTGTGCCGAGCTTTCGGCGCGCGGCGATGCGGTCGGCTATGTGCCGCTGGATAAACGTACCTGGTTTGTGCCTGAAGTGCTTGAGGGCATGGAACATCTCTCGCTGGTCTGCATCGATAATATCGAATGCGTGGCGGGGGACGAGCCGTGGGAAATGGCGATCTTTAACCTCTACAACCGCATTCTGGAGTCGGGCAAAACCCGGCTGCTGATCACCGGCGATCGTCCGCCGCGCCAGCTTAATCTTGGGCTGCCGGATCTGGCGTCTCGTCTGGACTGGGGACAAATCTACAAGCTCCAGCCGCTATCAGATGAAGATAAGCTGCAGGCGTTACAGCTGCGAGCAAAGCAGCGCGGCTTTGAGCTGCCGGAAGACGTGGGCCGTTTCCTGCTCAAGCGTCTGGACCGCGAGATGCGCACCCTGTTTGATACGCTCGATCAGCTCGATCGCGCCTCCATTACCGCCCAGCGCAAGCTGACCATTCCGTTTGTGAAAGATATTCTTAAGCTTTGAGTTTTTTGCCCGGTGGCGGCTACGCCTTACCGGGCCTACGAAAACCGCTCCCCTTGTAGGCCGGGTAAGGCGCAGCCGTCACCCGGCTAAAGATCCCCCAGCAAGTGCTCCACCAGCAGCGGAATCGGCCTTCCCGACGCCACGCTCCTGCCATTCTCGCGCCACAGCGCCGTGCCGCTGATGTCCAGATGCGCCCACGGGATCGTCTGCGGGCAAAAATGGTGCAGCAGCCACGCCGCCGACGCGCTGATTGCCGCGTTGTTTGTCGGGGTGTTGCACAGATCGGCAATCGCGCTGTCGGTCTGCTTTTTCAGCCGCGCGTCCAGCGGCAGGGACCACACTTCGTCACCGCTCCGCTTACCCGCCTGCGTCAGCGCGGCGCGCAGCGGCTCGTCCTGCGTCATCAGCCCGCTCAGCTCATACCCCAGCGCTTTCACCACCGCACCGGTTAAGGTCGCCATATCAATGATATAGCGCGCCTGCGGATGGCGCTGGCTGGCCCAGGCGATGGCATCCGCCAGCACCAGTCGGCCTTCGGCGTCGGTGTTGTTGATTTCAACCGTCATGCCGTTGCAGGCCGTTGCTACCGAGCCGGGCTGCATGGCGTCCGGTCCGATGGCGTTTTCCGCCAGCGCCAGCACGCCCATGATGCGTACGGGCAGCGCCAGCTCTGCTACGGTCAGCACCAGCCCCAGCACGTTGGCCGCACCGCACATGTCGTATTTCATGGTGTACATGCCTGCGCCTTCCTTCAGCCACAGGCCGCCGGTATCGAAGGTGATGCCTTTACCTACGTAGCAGCGCACCGGGCCGTCAGAAACGCCGTCATAATGAATAGCCAGCAGACGTGGCGGACAGGTCGCCCCTTTGCCGACGGCGTTCAGCAGCCCAAGACCTTGCTCAACAATAGCCTTTTCGTTCAGCACCTCGCAGCGCAGGGCAGGGTAGGCGGCACACAGTTTTTGCGCCTCTTCGACCATAAACTGCGGCGTACAGCGATCGGAGGGTATATCCGCCAGGCGACGCGCTGCGACCATGCCGTGAGCGATGGCCTGCTGCTGGCGGAAAATTGTTTCCAGCTTCGCCTGCTGTTCCGGCAGGCAGAGGGCGGTGATGTGCTTAATACGAACGCACTCACTGGTTTTTTTCAGCTGTAAATCGCTCAGCCTGTGCGCCTGATTAAAGAGAAAACGCAGCACCTGCGCCAGCACTACCTCGTCGATATTTGTTGCGTCCAGCACGATATCTGCGCTGACGGGAGAGGCAAACAGCGGTCGCAGGGCGGCAAGCAGGCCTTCAGTGAGCGCGTCATGCCAGAGCGCATCCGGCAGCAGGGTGATGCGCGCAAAGGGCGCGCAGCCAAAGCGGGTGTCTGCGATGCCGTCAGAGTCACGCATTTCCGCAACAAGCGCGGTTTGCGGCAACTGCGCACAGGAGACGCGGGCGATTAAATGGCTTCGCGGCTTCGCGTCAGAAAGCGCGGTGATAAACTGATACGCGATCATCATGACTCCTCAATCGGTGCGCGGATCCGCGCGGCGTAGGCCTGCATCCACTCTTCGTCCACGGCGTGATAGTGCGTTTTCTCCCGCTGGCGCTCGGTACGAAAAACGGTGATGGGCTGACGGGCCGTCGCCACCACAAACGAGAAGGTTTTGATGTTAGTGGCGGCGCCAAATTCGCCCCTGTTGTTCATGCACACCACGGAGAGATCGCCCACGCGACCGAAGCGCGACATCAGCTTGTCTTCCAGCTCGAACACCACGGAGTCTGCCGCCTGCTGCGGCGTCATACCCTGCGCCATGCGACGAACGATTTCGTAGCTCGTGCAGCCTTTCATCAGATCTTCACCGACGCCCGTAGCGGTGGCCGCGCCGGTTTCGCTGTCGCAGTAAAAGCCGGAGCCGATAATCGGCGAATCCCCAATGCGGCCGCGTTTTTTCATAAACAGGCCGCTGGTGGAGGTGGCAACGCTCATCGACCCCTGCTTATCGAGGCCGATAATGCCGACGGTGTCGTGTCCGTCGTACGGGCTTAAGCCCTTATCCAGCGTCTCGCGGCAGCGTTTGCGGTAGTGCTGTATAGCCCGTTCGGTAAGCATGCTTTTGTCGGCAAAGCCCTGACTTAGCGCCCATTCACGCGCGCCCTGGCCGACCAGCAGGCTGTTGTAGCGCTGGCGGCTGAGCGCGTGTGCCACGCGCACCGGGTTGGCGATATCCACCAGGTTCCCCACGGCACCGAACGCCAGCGTGTCGCCGTCCATGAATGCCGCGTCCAGCTCGACTTCGCCGTTTTCGGTCGGCAGTCCGCCGTAGCCGACGGATTTATAAAACGGAAAGTCTTCGACGGCGGCGACGGCATCAACCACCGCCGTAGCGACCGGTTTTCCCGCCGCCAGGGCAGACGCAGATTCCGTTACCCCTTCAAGCGCCATTCGCCAGGTTGCGATAATTCCCCACATGCTTTACTCCTGTTTTGCAAGGGTGGTGTCGGTTTGCGTAACGGTGGCAATTTCCGCCGCGCGGTACTGTTTGTCCACGATACGCATGAAAGGCAGGTACAGCATGGCGCCAATCAGCAGGTTGATCAGCTGCATCACGCTGCCGCTCAGGTGTCCGGTGACGATAAAACCGCTGATCACCGGCGGCAGCGTCCAGGGGATAAACACCCCGGTGGTGACGGCGACCGCGCCAATCTTCATCGCCGCATACTGCACGGTGACCAGCACCAGCGGCACCAGGTTGAACGGAATAAGCATGATCGGGTTCATGATCACCGGCAGGCCAAACAGAATCGGCTCGTTGATGTTAAACACCGACGCCCCGGCGCCGAGGCGCGCCACTTCGCGCATGTTTTTGCTGCGGGCGAAAATCAGCATCGCAATTACCAGCGACAGCGTGGCACCCGCGCCGCCCATCCAGATCATGTCAAAAAACTGTTCCGTGATAATGTGCGGCGGCGTCGTCCCCGCCTGGATCGCGGCGATGTTGTCGGTCTGGTTTTCCATCCACAGCGGACGAATGATGCCGTTAATCATCGAGCCGGAGTTAATGCCCACTGACCAGAGAATGGTGATGCTGAAGACGGTCATCAGCGCACCGAAATAGGAGGTGCCGTAGTGGCGCACCGGGGTAGCAACCACTTCATAAATAAACTGGTGGATGGTGTTGTAGTGAGTGTTTTCGAAGACGATGCGGATACCCAGTACCAGAATCATCACCAGCAGGGCGGGGATCAGCGCCGCGAACGACTCCTGCACCGCAGGAGGCACGCCGTCCGGCATTTTAATGACCAGATTTTTGCGCTTCAGCCAGCAGAACAGCTCCGTCCAGAGCAGCGAGCCGATCATCGCCACGAACAATCCTTTGCTGCCAATCCACTCCACCGGCATCACGGTAATCCCGCCGTTTTCCGCCACCTTAATAAACGGCGTCAGGATCAGAAACGCGACCAGCGCCAGAATGCCGCAGGAGATGCGGTCCTCGCCGTAGTGTTCCGCCAGGCGGAAGGCGACCAGGAAGCTGATGAACAGCGACATGGTAGAGAACACCGCGTTGAATGGAATTTCAATAATCGCGCTCCAGCTCTCACCAAAGGCCTGAGACATAAACTGCTGATAGGCCTGGTTAGGGAAGGAGGAGATAACCAGCAGAATGGAGCCGACGATAATAAACGGCATGAATGACACGTAGGCACCGCGAATGGCCCCGAGATGACGCTGCTGGGCCGTTTTCGCCGCCAGGGGCATCAGTTTTGCTTCAAGAAATCCCAGAACATTGTTCATTGTGAACTCCGTACAAGATTGAGGGGTGTTGTTTATGTTATGTCTGTGGATTATCAGTGAAGCGCGGCGAGCGAAAGGTGAAATCGGTCACAAAGCAATCGCCTGTGTTATATAAATCTCATATGATTAGTTAACGGAATTGTTGCGATGGAAATTAAACTTCACGCCAATGCGACCACCACGCCGCGTATCCGCCGCTATCTGCAACAGTCAGATAAAAGCGACAGAGAGCTTGCTCTTGAGCTGGGGATCTCGGTCACCACCGTCAGGCGCTGGCGCAACCGCGACCAGGTTTCGGATAACCACACCACGCCAAAAGTGATACACAAAGCGTTGAGACAGGAGCAGGTGGCGCTGGTGAATGCGCTGCGCGACATCTCAGGGGCGCCGTTAGATGAACTGCTGCAGATGGTTAACGACGTGCTGGGGATCCGCGTTTCAAGGGCAACGCTGAATCGCTATCTCAAACCGGCCTCCGCGAAGCTAAAAGGGGGGCCGTTGCAGGGAATAAAAGCGCTGAAGGCTGGCATGCGGCCGCATACGCTGATGCTCTATCATCTGCCTTTATCCCTGCACATGGACGATGGGGGTGAACAACACCTGCTCTGGGCGCGCGAACCGGTGAGCGGCTGGTGTTATGCCCGGCTCTATGCGGGACTGTCGCCCCAGTTGCTCAATACCTGGACGCGGGCGCTGCTTGATGACTGTCCGGCTGATATACAATCTATTGAGACTTTTGGTTTTGAGCTGACGGAGGCTGCAAAAGATGTGGCTGTAAAAACGCATCCCCAAAAACACAACGCGCTTCAGGTAGCGGTGCCATTAGGCGATGTTATTCCTCGCGTGAATGATGAACCGGCGGGAGAGGTGTTGATCGCGCTGTGCGAGTTTTATAACCGGGGCAAAACGCAGAAAAAGCTGGGAGAGAGTACGCCGCAGGCGTTTCTGGAAGCGCTGCGGCGTAGGGACTAGAGAATTTCGAGCACATCTTCCGGCGGACGGCCAATGCGCGCCTTGCCGTTCGCCACCACAATCGGGCGCTCAATCAGCTTTGGATTGTCGACCATCGCCTGTACCAGCTCAGCCTCGGTGAGGCGGTTGTCATCCAGATTAAGCGATTTATACAGATCCTCTTTCTGACGCATCAGTTCGCGCGCGCTGCCCATCCCCAGCATGTGCAGCAGCTCGCGGATCGTCTGCGCGTCCGGCGGCGTCTCCAGATACAGCACCACTTCCGGGTCGATGCCGTTAGATTTCAGCAGGCTGAGGGTGTCGCGGCTCTTGGAGCAGCGAGGGTTATGGTAAATTTGTACCGCGTCTGTCATGACTTCTCCTTTATTACATCTTCTCGTACGGCTTAAAGCGTTGTTGCAGGCCGCGCAGCTGGTCGATACGCGCGTCGTAGCGGGCCTGCTGCAGGCTGCCGAGCTTCACCTGCGAGCTGGCGCTGCTGAGCAGGGAAATAGCCTGATCGAGACGGCCCGCCAGCGCCAGCCCTTCAGCACGCGCCGCCAGTTCCTGATCGCGGTTACCCAGTTGCCCCTGCGCCTGAGCGAGCAGCTCCCAGCCGTTCTGGTCGTCTTTATTGTTAAACGTGTAGCGGTTCAGAATGGTTACGGCCTGCGCAGGCTGACCGCCCTGCAAGTAAGCGTTCGCCAGGTTAAGCTGCAGCACCGGGTTGGTCCGTATGTCTTTCGCCCCTTTCAGGCGGTTAATCGCATCAGTGGCTTTCTTCTGCCCCAGATCGATATCCGTCGAGAGATCGAGATACCACGGATTGTTCGGGTCGGCTGCCAGCAGCGGCTGCAGCGCTTTACGCGCCTCGTCGTATTTACTGGCTTCCATCGCCTGTAGCGCCTGACCATACTGCGCGGCATTTTTTTCCCGCACGTTGCCTTTCGCCAGGGTATCCAGCAGATCGCTGGTGAGCTGGTTACGTCCGGAGTTGTACATGCCGAGCGTTCTTACTTTCGCCATGTAGAAGTCCAGCGAAGACTGCACGACCACCGGGCGCATCTGGTTGGCACGGTTGCGTGCATCCGAGAGACGGCTTTCCGGCAGCGGGTGGGTGAGCAAAATTTCCGGCGGACGGGAAGAATACCGTGCCTGGTCGAGCAGTTTTTCCAGGAAGCTCGGCATGGCCTGCGGGTCAAAGCCGGAGCGCTGTAAAACCTGAATGCCGATGCGGTCAGCTTCCTGCTCGTTTTGCTGGGTGAAGCTGATCATCCCCTGACGCGTTCCCGCAAGCGTACCGGTCAGGGCCGCCATCCCGGCCTGCGGGCTGGCCATCGCCAGCAGAATAGAGCCCAGTGCGCCCACCCAGGTGAGCGGGGCGTTACGCTTCTGGTCTTCCATTGCACGCGCGAGGTGGCGCTGGGTAACGTGCGAAATTTCGTGCGCCATTACCGAAGCCAGCTGGCTTTCGTTGTCTGAGTAACGGAATAACGCCGAATGCAGCACCACGTTTCCGCCGAAGAAGGCGAAGGCGTTGATTTCGTCGTTATTAATCAAATAGAAGTGGAAGGGCGTTTTTACCGAGTCGGCGTGCGCCACCAGGCGCATCCCCAGCCCGTTAATGTACTGCACCAGCAAAGGGTCGTTGATCAGCGGGGCGCTGCCGCGCAGCTGGCGCACATAGTAATCACCCATCTGCATCTCTTGCCCGATAGAGAGCGTGCTTCCTGCCGTGGTGCCCATGTCCGGCAATGAATCGGACGAGTCAGCGAAAGCGGGCAACACCTGACCGACCGTCACTGCGGAAATCAGTGTTGCAACCAGTGTTTTTCTCAACTGCCTGAACATAACCACTGTCCTGTATGTTGGAGGTGCTAATTTGACCGATGAACCGGCATATCGTTCATCTCTGCTGCCCTGCGAGTGTAGCCGTGTTGCCGCATGAAGAAAATCCCATTCATCAGGCTTTTGCGGATTGTGACAGGGATACAAAAAGCGAAAGTCTTTTTTGTGACAGTTAGATACAATTCACCGTCTCACTCCCGCCAATCGATTCAGGGAAGGGTTGTATGCTCGAAATGTTAATGCAGTGGTATCGGCGTCGGTTCAGTGACCCGGAAGCCATTGCTTTGCTGGTTATTCTGGTTGCCGGGTTCGGTATTCTGTTCTTCTTCAGCGGCCTGCTCGCCCCTCTGCTGGTGGCGATTGTGCTCGCATACCTGCTGGAGTGGCCAACGGCGCGCCTGGAACATATCGGCTGTTCGCGCCGCTGGGCAACGAGTATCGTGCTGGTGCTGTTTGTCGGCATTCTGCTGCTGATGGCATTTGTGGTGATGCCGGTTGCCTGGCAGCAGGGGATCTACCTGATCCGCGATATGCCCGGCATGTTGAACAAGCTGTCTGATTTCGCCGCCACGCTGCCGCGTCGTTACCCCGCGCTGATGGATGCTGGGATCATAGATGCGATGGCCGAAAACATGCGCGCCCGCATCATGACGATGGGCGATTCGGTGGTGAAATACTCTCTGGCCTCGCTGGTGGGTCTGCTGACGCTGGCCGTCTATCTTGTGCTCGTGCCGCTAATGGTGTTCTTCCTGGTCAAGGACAAAGAGCAGATGCTGAACGCGGTACGCCGCGTGCTGCCGCGCAATCGCGGGCTGGCCGGGCAGGTCTGGCAGGAGATGAACCAGCAGATCACCAACTACATTCGCGGCAAGGTGCTGGAGATGATAGTCGTGGGAGTCGCCACCTGGATTGGCTTCCTGATCTTCGGCCTGAACTACTCGCTGCTGCTGGCGGTGCTGGTCGGATTTTCGGTTCTGATCCCGTATATCGGCGCGTTTGTGGTGACCATTCCGGTGGTGGGCGTTGCGCTGTTCCAGTTTGGTCTGGGTACGGAGTTCTGGAGCTGCTTTGCGGTATACCTGATTATTCAGGGGCTGGACGGTAACCTGCTGGTGCCGGTGCTGTTCTCCGAGGCCGTGAACCTGCATCCGCTGGTGATTATCCTGTCGGTGGTGATTTTCGGCGGGCTGTGGGGGTTCTGGGGCGTGTTCTTTGCCATTCCGCTGGCGACGCTGATTAAAGCGGTGGTACACGCGTGGCCGGATGTGCCTGCGGTGGAAGAGAAGTAGTTTTTGTGCGGCCTGATGCCCTCACCCCGACCCTCTCCCACAGGGAGAGGGGGAAAGCACTAAAAACGGCAACCTGGGTTGCCGTTTTGCTGTTTATCAGGCGCTTTGTTTCAGCCAATTCAACACCACGTCGTGGTGGTTGCTGGTTTTGAAGTCGTCAAACACATGTTCAACTTTACCGTCAGCGTCAATCAGGAAGCTGATGCGGTGAATGCCGTCGTAGGTTTTACCCATAAAGGTCTTTTCACCCCAGACGCCGAACTGCTCGCAGACATGGTGGTCTTCGTCGGAAAGCAGCGTGAAGTTCAGCAGCTCTTTTTCCGCAAATCGTGACAGCTTTTCTGGTTTATCCGTGCTGATTCCCAGCACTTCCACGCCGACTTTCTTCAACTCGTCCATGTTGTCGCGTAAGCCGCAGGCCTGTACGGTGCAGCCGGGGGTCATGGCTTTCGGGTAGAAATAGACCAGAACACGCTGTCCCTGGAAGTCGGTCAAATTTACTTGCTCACCGTCTTGATCCGGTAAGCTAAATTTCGGTGCGATGTCACCGGCTTTCAGTGGATTCATTACTCAACTCCATCCTGTTCGTGCTGCGAATAATTGACGACGCTTATACTGCCCTGCGCGTTTAATTCTGTACAGAGGGCTTTGAACGCTTGCTCGATATTTGACGCATCCTGCGAGGCAGGGCTGTGTGCGGTAATTTGAATAAAGAGCGTGGGAACGGTGCTTTCGTCGCCCGGCTGCGTGCGGGAGACGAGTTCCGCAATGTTCATCTGATGGCTGTCGAACAGCGCGGTAAAGCGCTCAATCAGATGCGGAGAATCAGGGACTTCAACCTGCACCCAGACGGTCGCGGGCATGGCCGGACGCGGGCGTGCGGTGGTGCGCTTCATGACGATCAGCAAATCCAGCTCCGCGCCTTTCAGCGGCAGGGTGGATTCAATAAGGGTAATGGCATTCCATGTTCCGGACAGCAGCATGATAAACGTGAACTCTTCGCCGAGCATCGCCAGGCGGCTGTCTTCGATGTTACAGCCGCAGCTGCTCACGTGACGGGTGATGGTGTTCACGATACCCGGCCTGTCGGCACCCAGCGCGGTGATAACCAGGTAATGTTGTGATGAGGTTGTCAAACCTGTTCTTCCTTTGCATGGTTAAGTCTTCCTAAGGAAAGCATAAAAAAAACGTGCATACAACCGCCAGAGGGCCTCAGGTCGCTTGCTTTTATTACAGTTCCAAACGTACCATTGAGGCTCTTGTTCGCACAGAGGATGGCTCATGTTCACGGGAAGTATTGTCGCGCTTGTTACACCGATGGATGAAAAAGGTAATGTCTGCCGGTCCAGCATGAAAAAGCTGATTGATTACCATGTCGCCAATGGAACCTCGGCGATCGTTTCGGTAGGGACTACCGGTGAATCTGCAACGCTGAGCCACGAAGAGCACGGCGATGTGGTTATGCTGACCCTGGAACTGGCTGACGGACGTATTCCGGTCATTGCGGGGACAGGTGCTAATGCGACCGCAGAAGCGATCAGCCTGACCAAACGTTTTAACGACAGCGGCATCGTGGGCTGTCTGACGGTCACCCCTTACTACAACCGTCCTACTCAGGAAGGTTTGTTCCAGCACTTCAAAGCCATCGCTGAACATACTGACTTGCCACAAATTCTGTATAATGTGCCGTCCCGTACCGGCTGCGATATGCTGCCGGAAACCGTTGGTCGTCTCTCGGAAGTAAAAAATATTATCGGTATTAAAGAGGCGACAGGGAACTTAAGCCGCGTTCATCAGATCAAAGAGCTGGTTTCAGACGACTTTATCCTGTTGAGTGGTGATGATGCGACCTCGCTGGACTTTATGCAGCTTGGTGGTCATGGCGTGATCTCCGTAACGGCAAACGTTGCGGCGCGCGATATGGCTGAAATGTGCAAACTGGCCGCAGCCGGTCACTATAATGAAGCGCGTGTCATTAATCAGCGTCTGATGCCGTTGCACAATAAATTATTTGTCGAACCCAATCCGATCCCAGTGAAATGGGCGTGTAAGGAGTTGGGGCTTGTAGCATCCGATACGCTGCGTTTGCCAATGACACCGATTACCGACCACGGTCGCGACATCGTCAGGGCAGCGCTGAAGCATGCCGGTTTGCTGTAAAGTTTAGGGAGATTTGATGGCTTATTCAGTACAGAAGTCGCGCCTGGCGAAGGTTGCGAGTGTTTCGCTTGTTATGCTGCTCGCTGCCTGTAGTTCAGACTCGCGCTACAAGCGCCAGGTGAGCGGTGATGAATCCTATCTGGATGCGACCCCGCTTGCTGAACTTCATGCACCGGCTGGTATGATCCTGCCGATTCAAAACGGCGATTATAATATTCCCGTGACCAACGGCAGCGGCCTGGTTGGTAAAGCGCTTGATATTCGTCCGCCAGCACAGCCTCTGGCGCTGGTAAGCGGGGCGCGTACCCAGTTCACCGGTGATACGGCGTCTCTGCTGGTTGAAAGCGCGCGCGGAAGCAATCTGTGGCCACAGGTCGTCAGCGTTATTCAGGCGAAGAATTACACTATTGATAAGCGCGATGACGCCAGCCAGACGTTAACCACTGACTGGATCGAGTGGAACCGTCTTGATGAAGATCAGCAGTACCGTGGACGCTATCAGGTCTCCGTGAAACCACAGGGTTACCAGCAGGCGGTTAACGTTAAGCTGTTGAACCTGGAGCAGGCGGGTAAACCGGTTGCGGATGCCGCCTCTATGCAGCGTTACAGCACTGAAATGCTGAACGTGATCGCCGCAGGTCTGGATAAGACCGCTACCGATGCCGCCAACGCCGCGCAGAACCGTAACGGCGTCACGTACGACGTTCAGAGCGGCGCGGATGACACCGGCCTGCCAATGCTGGTGGTGCGTGCACCGTTTAACCAGACCTGGCAGCGCCTGCCAGCGACGCTGGAAAAAGTGGGCATGAAAGTGACCGACAGCACCCGTTCAACCGGCAGCATGACGGCGACCTATAAGCCGCTGTCCGACAGCGCATGGCAGGAGCTGGGCGCCAAAGATCCTCAGCTTGCCTCCGGTGATTACAAGATTCAGGTAGGTGACCTCGATAACCGCAGCAGCCTGCAGTTTATCGATCCAAAAGGTCACACGCTGACCCAGGCGCAGAACGATGCGCTGGTCGCTGTCTTCCAGGCAGCATTCAGCAAATAAATACGAGGGCGGGTTAATCCCGCCCTTTTTATTTTCGTGCCACGCAAACGTGTGCGTGGCATAATATACCCCGTTTTGAACGCAAATTATCACACCAGGAGTAATGAAGATGCAGAAGCAAGCTGAGTTGTATCGTGGCAAAGCGAAGACCGTATACAGCACGGAGAACCCGGATCTGTTGGTGCTCGAGTTCCGCAATGATACGTCAGCAGGGGATGGCGCACGCATTGAGCAGTTCGATCGTAAAGGCATGGTGAACAACAAGTTCAACCACTTCATTATGACCAAACTGGCCGAAGCGGGTATCCCGACCCAGATGGAAGCGTTGCTGTCCGATACGGAATGTCTGGTGAAAAAACTGGATATGGTTCCGGTTGAGTGCGTGATTCGTAACCGTGCGGCAGGCTCCCTGGTGAAGCGTCTGGGCATTGAAGAAGGTATCGAGCTGAATCCACCTCTGTTCGACCTGTTCCTGAAAAACGATGCCATGCACGACCCAATGGTCAACGAATCCTACTGCGAAACCTTCGGCTGGGTGAGCAAAGAGAACCTGGCGCGCATGCAGGAACTGACCTACAAAGCCAACGACGTGCTGAAAAAGCTGTTTGATGACGCGGGCCTGATCCTCGTCGACTTCAAGCTGGAGTTTGGTCTGTTCAAAGGTGAAGTGGTGCTGGGCGACGAGTTCTCCCCGGACGGCAGCCGCCTGTGGGATAAAGAAACCCTGGATAAAATGGACAAAGACCGTTTCCGTCAGAGCCTGGGTGGCCTGATTGAAGCGTACGAGGCGGTAGCTCACCGTTTAGGCGTTAAGCTCGACTAAGTCCCTCAGTTGCCAAAGGATGTTCGCATCCTTTGGCGTCTTACCTTTGTTTCCTATGGTAATCTTGCCGTTAACCGCCTACGATCATAGCTATTATTAATGGAATAGTTCGAGGTGGTTATGCGCTGGCAAGGGCGTCGTGAAAGTGACAATGTAGAAGACAGACGCAGTGATGGTGGCGGCGGTCCTTCAATGGGCGGGCCCGGCTTCCGCTTACCCAGCGGCAAGGGCGGTATCATCCTGCTGATTGTGGTGCTGGTCGCAGGGTATTACGGGGTCGACCTTACCGGTCTGATGACCGGTCAGCCGCTGCAGCAGCAACAGCATTCTCAGCGCTCCATCAGCCCGAATGAAGATGAAGCGGCCAAATTTACCTCCGTTATTCTCGCCACAACTGAAGACACCTGGAGTCAGCAGTTCGAGAAGATGGGGCGCACCTACCAGCAGCCGAAGCTGGTGATGTACCGGGGCGCAACCCGCACCGGATGCGGTACCGGGCAATCTGTTATGGGGCCGTTCTATTGCCCGGCAGACGGCACCGTCTATATCGATCTCTCTTTTTACGATGACATGAAACGCAAGCTTGGCGCTGACGGTGATTTTGCCCAGGGCTACGTTATCGCGCATGAAGTCGGCCATCACGTGCAAAAGCTGCTGGGGATTGAGCCCAAAGTGCGCCAGCTTCAGCAGAACGCGTCTCAGGCCGAAGTGAACCGCCTTTCCGTCAAAATGGAACTGCAGGCGGACTGCTTCGCGGGCGTCTGGGGCCACAGCATGCAGCAGCAGGGCGTGCTGGAATCCGGGGATCTTGAAGAGGCATTAAACGCGGCTGAGGCCATCGGCGATGACCGTTTGCAGCAGCAGAGCCAGGGCCATGTCGTGCCGGACAGTTTCACTCACGGTACGTCACAGCAGCGCTACAGCTGGTTCAAGCGCGGCTTTGACAGCGGCGATCCGGCCCAGTGTAATACCTTCGGCAAAGCCATGTGATGGTGTCGTTTGAACATCTGACGCGCGAGCTTGAGCGTACCGGGCACCGCCGTCTGGTGGTGCTCACTGGCGATGAACAATGGACGTTGAGCCAGGCGGCTGGCCTGCGTGATGCCTTGCCGGGAGACTGGCTGTGGCTGGAGGAGAATCCCTCAAAAGCCGTTAGCGGGCTGCTGGGACGCGAATATCTGCACGCCGTTTTTGACGCGCGTGCCGGGTTTGATGTTTCAGCCTTTGCCGCACTCAGCGGGACGCTGCGCGCCGGAAGCCTGCTGGTGCTGCTGGTGCCGCCTCTCGCTGACTGGGCCGACAGGCCCGACGGCGATTCCGTGCGCTGGAGCGACAGCGCGGAACCCATCGCCACCCCGCGCTTCGTTCACCATTTTTGCCGGACCCTTGCCGCCGATGCGGATGCGATCGTCTGGCAACAGCATCGTCCTCTCTCTCTTCCCGCTGCGCCGGATTCGCCCGCCTGGCAGCCAGCCAGCGGCGAGCCGCAGCGCGAGCAGGCGGAGATCCTCGACGCGCTTCTGACCATGCCTGCGGGCGTCGCTGCCGTTACGGCACCGCGGGGGCGCGGAAAGTCAGCCCTCGCGGGGATGCTGCTCAACAGCATTCAGGGGAGTGCGGTGGTCACTGCACCGGCCAAAGGGGCAACGGATGTCATTGCGCGCTTCGCTGGCGAGCGTTTTCACTTTATGGCCCCGGATGCGCTGCTGGCCTCCACGACAGAAGCCGACTGGCTGATTGTTGATGAAGCCGCAGCCATCCCCGGCCCGCTGCTGGACAAGCTGGTGTCGCGCTTTCCCCGCGTGTTGCTGACCACCACGGTCCAGGGTTATGAAGGTACGGGCAGGGGGTTTCTGCTTAAGTTCTGCGCCCGGTTCAGCGGGCTGCGGCGCTATACCTTAACCACCCCCATTCGCTGGGCGGCCGGGTGTCCGCTTGAGCGGATAGTGGCGAATACGCTGCTGTTTGACGACGCGCTTATTGACCGTAAACCGGAAGGTGACGTGCGTTTACGGTCGCTAGAGCCGCGGATGTGGGAGAGCGACCCGGCGCGCGTGGCAAGCGTGTATGAACTGCTGTGTGCCGCGCACTACCGGACGTCCCCACTCGATTTACGCCGGATGATGGACGCCCCCGGCCAGCACTTTGCGGTTGCACACGCGGGTGCGGATATGGCGGGCGCGCTCTGGCTGGTGGAAGAGGGGGGATTGCCCCCCGATCTGAGCCGCGCGGTGTGGGCGGGCTTTCGTCGTCCTCGCGGGAACCTTGTGGCGCAGTCACTGGCGGCGCACGGCGGGTCGCCTCTTGCGGCGACGCTGAAGGGGCGGCGGATTAGCCGCATTGCGGTGCATCCCCACCGTCAACGGGAAGGCATCGGCCAGCGGCTTATTCGCAGCGTCAGCGGTGAAGATTATCTCTCGGTAAGCTTTGGCTATACCGACGAGCTGTGGCGTTTCTGGCGGCAGTGCGGCTTTGTGCTGGTGCGAATGGGCAGCCATCGGGAAGCCAGCAGCGGGTGCCATACGGCGATGGCCTTACTGCCGCATAGCGAGGCCGGGCACCACCTGTGCGCGCAGGAGCACCAGCGCCTGTGTCGTGATATGCGCGTTCTTTCAGCCTGGAACGGCGAAAAGATCCCGGTGACCGATGCCTGGGAAGCTACCCTTAATAGTGACGACTGGCTGGAGCTGGCGGGGTTTGCCTTTGCGCACCGGGCATTTTCAACCTCGGTTGCTGCCCTGACGCGGCTGGTGTTTGCTACAGACATGCCGCTCCCGGCGCTGCGCGGGAAAATAGAGGGTAAGACGGAGGAGAAGGGGCGAAAAGCGCTGCTGGCTAAACTGCGGAGTGAAACCGCGCAAGCGCTTGAGAGCCTTGATTATTCCCGCTGCCAGCAGCTGAAAGCCGACATTTTGCAATGGCAATTTTTTCAATGACTTCTTCAGTAAAGTGGCATGGTCATTACCCCGCAGAGGCGTAAAATCCTGCTCATCAATTAAGGAGACCGCCATGAAACACGACCATTTTGTTGTTCAAAGCCCTGACAAACCGGCTAAACAGTTACTGCTCCTGTTTCATGGCGTGGGCGATAATGCCGTCAATATGGGACAGATTGGCCGCTGGTTTGCGCCCGTTTTTCCGGAAGCTTTGATCGTCAGCATCGGCGGCGTGGAGCCGTGCGGTCCAGACGGACGGCAGTGGTTCCCGGTTCAGGGCGTGACGGAGGAGAACCGTCAGGCGCGCATTGATGCGATCATGCCCACGTTTATCGACATCGTGCGCTACTGGCAGCAGCAGAGCGGCGTAGGCGCTGACGCAACGGCGCTGATTGGCTTCTCGCAGGGGTCAATCATGTCGCTGGAAAGCGTAAAAGCGCAGCCCGGTCTGGCTTCACGCGTCATCGCTTTTAACGGGCGTTATGCAACGCTACCGACAAGCGCGACAACGCAGACCACCATCCATCTCATTCACGGTGGTGAAGATCGGGTGATTGAGCTTTCGCATGCGGTAGCTGCCCAGGAAGCGCTGGTGCGCGAGGGCGGGGATGTGACGCTGGATATTGTTGACGATCTGGGCCACGCGATCGACGATCGCAGCATGCAGTTTGCGCTCGACCATCTGCGCTATACCGTGCCGAAGCACTACTTTGATGAAGCGCTCAGCGGCGGTAAGCCGAATGATGATGATATTGTTGAATTTATGTGAGGTTATCCCCTCTCCACAGGAGAGGGGATATAGACCGATTACTTCTTCTGGTCTTTCTTCGGCCAGTCGTCGTCATCGTCCCACTTGTCGTTAAAATCACGGTGCGGCGGGAGATCCGGCTTATTCGCGAGAAACTTTTTGTGGTCAACGCGCTTAAGGTCTTTAATCACGTTCAGCAGTACGCCGACCAGAAACACCAGCACCAGAATCCACCAGTACTTTGCAAGCCAATCCATTCGCTATTCCTCTCTGAGCGCTCGTCAGGCGACGAGTTGCTCCATAATACGTTGATACATGCGGGCCAGCAGTTGTAAATCGGCTGCGTTCACACACTCGTTGATTTTGTGAATCGTCGCGTTAACCGGACCCAGTTCGACAACCTGTGCACCCATGCGGGCGATAAAGCGTCCGTCTGAGGTGCCGCCCGTCGTCAGCAGCTGCGGCTTAATTTCATTATAGTGCTCAATGGCGTTCACCACCGCATCCACCAGCTTGCCGCGCTGCGTCAGGAACGGCTGGCCGGAAAGCCACCAGTCAACGGTGTAGCGCAGGTTGTATTTTTCCAGCAGAGCGACAACGCGCGCTTTGATCGTCTCGTCGGTCAGTTCGGTACTGAAGCGGAAGTTGAACTGGACGAAGAAATCTCCCGGGATGACGTTGTTGCTGCCGGTTCCGGCCTTGACGTTGGCGATCTGCATGCTGGTCGGCGGGAAGAACTCGTTGCCTTTATCCCACTCGATGCCTACCAGTTCGTTCAGCATTGGCGCGGCGCGGTGGACCGGGTTATCGGCCAGATGCGGGTAGGCCACATGCCCCTGAACCCCATGTATGGTCAGGTTACAGGTCAGCGAGCCGCGGCGACCATTTTTGACGACATCACCCACCACTTCGGTACTGGACGGCTCGCCGACCAGACAGTAGTCAAGACGTTCATTGCGCGCCATCAGCGCCTCAACGACCTTCACGGTACCGTTATGGGCGCTGGCTTCTTCATCGGAGGTGATCAAGAACGCGAGACGGTTTTTGTGGTTCGGATGCTGAGCCACAAAGCGCTCTGCCGCCACAACCATCGCCGCCAGCGAGCCTTTCATGTCTGCCGCGCCGCGGCCGAAGAGCATGCCATCGCGGATGGTCGGCTCAAACGGCGGATTAATCCAGCGATCGGCGTCACCCGCGGGAACGACGTCAGTGTGCCCGGCAAAGGCCAGCGTTTCGCCCTGGCCACGCCACGCCCAGAAGTTCTGGGTGTCGCCAAAATCCATGCGCTCAACGGTAAAACCGATGGCGCGCAGGCGCTCAATCATTAATGCCTGACAACCTGCGTCGTCCGGGCTAAGGGAGGGACGGCGAATAAGCTGTTGAGTCAGCTCAATGACCGGGCATGACATACACTACACCTCTACGAAAAAGTCAGAATAAAGGGTTTCACTGAAACCCAGCAGCATAGGCTGACCTGGCTTGCAGAGCAATGGGCGTTTGATAATTGCCGGCATGTCGAGCATCAACTTTGCCGCGCTGTCGGCGTCTTTGATGCTGGCGCGCACGGATTCGTCCAGCTTACGCCAGGTGGTGCCGCGGGTGTTCAGCAGCGCTTCCCATCCCAGTTCGTTAATGGCGGTATGCAGAAATTCTGCATCAAGCCCGTCGGCACGATAATCGTGGAAGCGGTACTCGACGTTATTAGTTTCCAGCCAGCGGCGTGCTTTTTTGATGGTGTCGCAATTTTTAATGCCGTACATCACAACCATGTTGAATCCTTTTGCTCTTATGGCGATTAAACGTTCAGTAAATTCGAAGATATATCTTTAAGTGGAATATAACACACTCAGGAATGCTCTGGATTTACACTTCTTCTTAATTCAACTCACACTTGTACGCTGAATATACTTTCACCATTTAAGCATAGATGTCCACCGTGTTTAAATTCTGAATAAACTCAGCGCCTAAAATAAAACTCACCCGTTCGTAGGGTTATTTCAAAATATTGCTGGCCGTCACACAAAATTTAAACTCCTCCGTTCATATTTATCATAAATCCCCAACGGTGGCGGGGTACAATCACAGCGATTGGTTAAACAGTCTTCACAATGATGATACGTTTTCGTAGAATGCGCATAATAATAAGAGAGGTTGTTATGATTGAACGTGAACTGGGGAACTGGAAAGATTTTATCGAAGGCATGCTTCGTAAATGACATTCAGTAAGAATTGCAAGAGCACTAAAATAAGTAAAATAACCATAGTGTGAATTAATCACACAATAAAAAGGCGGCCGATTAAGCCGCCTTTTTTATGACTGCGGATTATTCCTGTCGCTCCCGGAGCGGGAAGCGACGACGCACCAGCACAAAGAACAGCGGCACAAAATAAATCGCCAGGATGGTGGCCGAAATCATCCCCCCCATGACGCCGGTACCCACCGCATGCTGGCTGCTTGAGCCTGCACCCGTGCTGGTTGCCATCGGCAGTACGCCAAAAATAAACGCCAGTGAGGTCATCAGGATCGGACGTAGGCGCTGGCGGCAGGCGTGCAGCGTGGCGGCCATCAGCTCGTGGCCTTTGGCATTCATCTCGTTGGCAAACTCAACGATCAGAATGGCGTTTTTCGCCGACAAGCCGATCACCGTAAGTAGCCCCACCTGGAAGTAAACGTCGTTCTCCAGGCCGCGCATCCAGGTCGCCAGCAGCGCACCGATAACCCCAAGCGGCACCACCAGCATGACCGAGAACGGAACCGACCAGCTCTCATACAGCGCGGCAAGGCAGAGGAAGACCACCAGCAAAGAAAGCGCATAGAGGGCAGGGGCCTGCGCTCCGGAGAGGCGTTCCTGGTAAGACATGGCCGTCCATTCCAGACCAAAACCGGCAGGCAACTGCTGCACCAGTTTTTCCATGGTGTCCATGGCGGTACCGGTGCTGACGCCCGGCGCGGCTTCCCCGACGATCTCAACCGCGGAATAGCCGTTATAGCGCTCCAGACGCGGCGAACCGCTCTCCCAGCGCGAGGTGGCAAAGGCCGAGAAGGGCACCATTCCGCCAGAATTATTGCGTACAAACCAGCGGTTAATATCATCCGGCAACATGCGGAACGGCGCGGCTGCCTGGACATACACTTTTTTCACGCGGCCGCGATCCATAAAGTCATTTACGTAGCTTGAGCCCCATGCGGTTTGCAGGGTGTCGTTGATATCGTCGATCGACACGCCCAGCGCCTGCGCCTTACGCTGGTCGATATCCACCTGAAGCTGCGGGCTGTCGTCAAGACCGTTGTGACGAACGCGGGTCAGGCCGGGATCTTTCCCTGCTAGTTCTAGCAGCTTATCGCGCGCGGCCATCAGGGCCGAGTGGCCCGCGCCGGCGTGATCCTGTAGCTCCATATCAAACCCGGCGGAACTGCCCAGGCCGCTGATCGCGGGCGGGCTGCTGGCAAAGACGCGCGCCTCTTTAATGCGGGCAAACGCTTTGGTCGCGCGTTCGATGATGGCGAACGAGGTTCCCGTTCTGGCGTCGCGTTCGTCCCAGTCTTTCAGGCGGACAAACATGCGGGCGACGTTCTGCCCGTTCCCGCCCGGGCCGGAGCCGACGGTAGAGAAGACCGAAACAACGTTATTTTTCTCTTTGGTGAAGAAGTACTGCTCAACGTTCTGAACCACCTTCAGCGTCTGCTGCTGGGTGGATCCGCTCGGGAGCTGCACCGAGGTGATGAACATCCCCCGGTCTTCCTGCGGCAGGAACGAAGTGGGAAGATGCAGGAACAGCCACACCATGCCGCCCAGCAGCACAACGTAAATCATCATCCAGCGCAGGCTGCGGTGTAGCACTTTGCCGACGGCAGATTCATACCGCTCGGCGTTGCGGTTGAACGTGCGGTTAAACCAGCCGAAGAACCCTTTCTGGCCATGATGTTCCCCTTTGTGCAGCGGCTTAAGGAGGGTGGCGCAGAGCGCGGGGGTGAGGATCAGCGCCACCAGCACGGAGAGCACCATCGCCGAGACGATGGTGATTGAGAACTGACGGTAAATCGCCCCGGTTGTACCGCCAAAGAAGGCCATCGGGATAAAGACCGCCGACAGCACCATCGCGATACCGACCAACGCCCCCTGAATTTGTCCCATCGATTTACGCGTCGCCTGACGCGGGGAAAGCCCCTCTTCGCTCATGATGCGCTCGACGTTTTCGACCACCACAATGGCATCGTCCACCAGCAGGCCAATCGCCAGCACCATGGCAAACATCGTCAGGGTGTTGATGCTGTAGCCGAACGCGTAAAGCACCGCAAAGGTGCCCAGCAGCACCACCGGGACGGCAATGGTGGGGATCAGCGTGGCGCGGAAGTTTTGCAGGAACAGGTACATCACCAGGAACACCAGGGCGATCGCTTCCAGCAGGGTTTTGACTACGTCCTCAATCGAGGCTTTAACGAAGGAGGTGGTTTCATAGGCGACTTTGTACTCCAGCCCGTGCGGAAAATACTGCGACAGCTCATCCAGACGGTCCAATACCAGCTTCGCCGTCGCCATTTCGTTTGCGCCGGAGGCCAGCTTAATTCCCAGTCCAGAGGCCGGGTTGCCGTTAAAGCGGCTCAGGTAATCGTATTTCTCCGCACCCATTTCCACCTTAGCAACGTCGCCCAGACGCACTTCTGAACCATCCTGATTCACGCGCAGGGTGATGTTGCGGAACTGGTCCGGGGTCTGAAGCAGAGATTGCGAATTAATGGTGGCGTTCAGGGCCTGTTTATCGACGGAAGGCGTGCCTCCCAGTTGCCCCACGGCAATTTGGGCGTTCTGTGCTTTGATGGCGTCCGTCACGTCGGTCGCCGTCATCTGATAGCTGTTCAGCTTGTTGGGATCGAGCCAGATACGCATCGAGTACTGTGAGCCATAGGCGTCGATATCCCCCACGCCGTTAATACGGCTGAGCGGGTCCTGAATATTACTGGCGACGTAGTCCGCAATGTCCTGTTTATCCATTGAGCCATCGGTGGAGACAAACGCGATGGTCAGAATGTTGGTATCACCGGTTTTACGCACGGTGACGCCCTGGTTCTGCACGGCCTGGGGCAGTTTACGCATGGCCGACTGCAGCTGGTTTTGTACCTGCTGCACCGCTTCGTCCGGGTCGGTGCCCGCCTCAAAGCTCAGGGTAACCGTAGCCTGTCCCGTGGCGCTGCTTTGGGAGGACATGTACATCAGATTATCCAGACCCGTCATGTTCTGCTCGATAACCTGCGTCACGGTATTTTCCAGCGTTTGTGCGGACGCGCCGGGGTAGTTTGCTGTGACACGCACGTTAGGCGGTGCCAGATCGGGATATTGCTCAACGGGAAGAGAAGTAATCGCCAGGACACCTGTCAGACACAACAGGATGGCAAGCACCCAGGCAAAAATGGGGCGATCGATGAAAAAATTCGCCATGAAAGTGTGACCTCGTTTTGCTGCACGTCATTATTGTTTATTGCCCGCATCACTTTAGCGGTAAGGCCCAGGCCAAACGTGGAGAAATAAAGGAGATAATGTAAATTATCATGCGCTTTTCCCGGCGCTTCACCCTTTACCGTTATTTACCTGTTAACGGCGCGGGTGCGGGGAACGTCACGCTGACTTGCGTGCCGCCGTTTTGCGGCTGCGAGAAGTGCAGCATTCCGCCGAGCCGTTGCGCGCGTTCTCGCATAATGTTCAGCCCGTAGTGTCCCGGCGGCTCGCTGGCCTCGCCAATCCCGATGCCGTTGTCGCGAATGCTGACGCTGTGCGTGCCGTCCACGGCGGTCACGCAGCTGACGGTGATCTCGCTGGCCTGCGCGTGCTTAATCGCATTCAGGACGGCCTCCCGCACGATCTGCAGCAAATGCACCTGCTTCTGCGCGTCAAGCGCCAGGGTGGAGAGGCGGCAGTCGAGGTGCAGCTTCGCCTGCGTCTGGCTCTGCAGGGCATCGAGAGACTCCTGCAGCGCCGCGGGTAAATTCGCATGGTTTAGCGTCAGGCGGAAGGTGGTCAGCAGCTCGCGCAGCTGCTGCCAGGCGTTGTTCAACTCGCGGGAGAAGTCGGTGATGATCGTCTGCGCGGAGGCATTTTCCGCCGGCACGGCGTGTTTAAGCAGCGTGAGCTGGATCCGCAGATAGGAGAGTACCTGCGCCAGCGAATCATGCAGCTCGCGGGCGATGGTGGCGCGCTCCTCCATCAGCAGCAGCTGCTGGTAATGCTTCTGCGCCTGGTTAAAGTACAGCCCACGTCCGAGCATGGTCGCCACGCTTCTCATCAGCGGAAGAGGAACGCTGCCCGTCTCGCTTTGCCAGCGCAGCTCGCCGTAGAGGGTATCCTGCATCAGCACCGGCAGGGTTTGCAGAGAAATGCCGCTCACCTCTGTTCCTTCACACAGCCGCCAGTCGTCGCTGGTGCGTAGCTCCAGGTAATTCATCTGCGTGTATTCATGCACAATCTGCAAAATATGCCGGAAGCACAGGCTGTCTATCTGCCCGGTATTCAGCGCCTGGGAGCATTTGAACAGCATGTCGAGCTGCTGGTGGGCTTCATGCAAATGCCGCGTCTTTTCCGCGACGGAGGCTTCGAGCGACCGATAGAGAGTATGTAGCTCGCCCGACATATGGTTGAAGGCGCGGGAGAGCTGGCCCAGCTCGTTGGGGAGCGCGGTGTCCGGCGCCGGGGTGGTAAATTCCCCTCGCTCAATGCGTTCGCTGGCGGCCACCAGGTTGTTCAGCGGCAACACCACCTGGCGACGGATGCGCCGCAGGGTAAACAGCGTCAGCAGCAGGATCCCGAGCGCGCCAGCCAGAGAGAGGAGCGTCACCGTCTGGATTTTATTTTCGGTGTAGTGCTGGAGGGCGAGCACAAAGGCATCAATACGGCCGACAAAATCCTCAATGTGAGCGTCATACCATGCGCTGTCGCCGCGGGCGATGTGCTTGTCCATATCCAGCCAGGCCACATGCAGCTGCTGATAGCGCGCCTTGACGTTGTCCGGGACGTACCAGCGGTTCAGCTTCTCCAGGGAAGGCGCGCTTAACGTTCGCTGCCAGTTCTCACGATGCGCCATAAGGGAGGGGCTGTTGCGCTGCATCTCGTAGCCGAGGCGGTAGCTCTGCATGCGCAGCGATCCCGCAATGTTGATAGCTTCGGCGTCACGCTGGCTGCTGGCAAGCGTCAGCAGCGCGACGGTGCTGGTCAGCACGGACAGGGCAATGATCGAAAAGAAAGCCCAGGCAAGGCTTCCGGAAACGGGGCGTTTAACGGTCACGGAACGGATCTCTGCATAAAATGGCTCAGCCACAGGTCATGGGCAGTTGTACATTGCCTGATAACGCGGTGGCGAGCAAATAGCTTATTCATACTAAAGATAAGGTTATTGATCCAAAAGCCGCTTTGGGCATTAACCTGAAATCTGGCGAGAAGTAACGCGCCGCCTGAGCCGACGGACGACAAAGCGGGCTTCACGGGGTAGTATAAACAGACTCATTTAGCCGTGGAGCCCGTATGTCCCTGAACATTACCGTTATCAAAGACAAAATCCTTTCTGAAAATTACTTTGTCCTGCGTAACATCACTTACGATTTAACCCGTAAGAACGGTGACGTGATTCGCCACAAACGCGAAGTCTACGACCGGGGCAATGGCGCAACCATTCTGCTGTATAACCGTGAAAAGCAAAGCGTAGTGCTGATTCGCCAGTTTCGGGTCGCGACCTGGGTCAACGGCAATGCGGACGGGCGCCTGATTGAAACCTGCGCCGGCCTGCTTGATGACGATGAGCCGGAAGTCTGCATCCGCAAGGAGGCCGTTGAGGAGACCGGTTTTGAAGTGGGCGAGGTGCAAAAAGTCTTTGAGCTTTTCATGTCCCCTGGCGGGGTGACCGAGCTGGTCCATTTCTTCATTGCGGAATACACCGATGCCCAGCGCACGCATCGCGGCGGCGGCGTGGAGGATGAAGACATTGAAGTGCTGGAAATGCCTTTCACCCAGGCCGTTGAGATGGTGAAAAGCGGCGAGATCCGCGACGGTAAAGCGGTGATCCTGTTACAGTATCTGCAAACCAGCGGCTTAATGAACCCTAAACCGATGTCGTGATAAGGTGTATTTCAGATAAATCTATCCGATAAATCCGATTGAGCCCGCCCGCCCTGGGCACGAAGATACGCCCCAGATTGACCTTTTCGTTTCCGGGGCTGTGCCATTCATGCGCTACTGCGTTTTGCTTCTCTTCTTTTTCTGCGTGCTACCCGCGCCTCTGGTGTGGGCTGCGCCCGCGCAGCAGTCTTTTTCAGACTGGCAGGTTACCTGCAACAACCAGAATTTTTGTGTTGCCCGGAATACCGGCGAGCATCGCGGTCTGGTCATGACGCTGAGCCGTAGCGCAGGCGCGAAAACGGACGCCAGCCTGCGCATCGATCTCGGCGGGCTTTCGGCCCCGCCGGTTAAAGAGCCTGACATTGCCCCGCGCCTGCTGCTCGACAACGTTCCGTTAAAGCTCAATTCGCAGCACTGGCAGTTAACCCCCTGGCATCTCAAAACTGACGATGCGGGTACCATCACCACGTTTCTGAAAAACATTCAGGAAGGGCAGGCGCTGACCCTGCGCGGGGGGAAGCAGACGATCTCGCTGGTCGGTCTGAAGGCGGCGCTGCTGTTTATCGACGCCCAGCAGAAGCGCGTTGGCAGCGAAACGGCATGGATTAAAAAAGGAGATAGCCCGCCGCTGAGCGTGCCTCCTGCACCGGCATTAAAAAAGGTGGCCGTGGTGAACCCGACGCCGACGCCGCTGACGCATAGCGAGCTGAACGATCTGCTGGATTATGGGACGTGGCGGATGAACAATAGCCAGTGCTCGCTGGATCCTAACCGTCGTGAAGTACGCGTCACTGCATTAACGGATGACAAAGCGCTGTTGATCGTCAGCTGTGAAGCGGGGGCCTATAACACGGTCGATCTGGCGTGGCAGGTCTCACGTAAAAAACCGTTCGCCGCCCGTAGCGTCAGGTTACGTCTGCCGTTCACCCCCTCCAGCCAGAGCAGCGACATGGAGCTGATGAACGCCCGCTTCGATGAGAAAACGCGCGAGCTGACGACGCTGGCGCTGGGACGCGGTATTGGAGACTGCGGGATCCAGACGCGCTGGCGTTTTGACGGCCAGCGCTTCCGCCTGGTGCGCTATGCGGAAGAGCCAAGCTGCGATAGCTGGAATGGGCCAGACGCCTGGCCCACGCTGTGGATCACTCGCTAGTTTTGCCGGATAGCGCTGTCGCACTACAACACGCTCAGCGCTTTCTCCACCACGTTCTCAACGGTAAAGCCGAAATACGGGAACAGTTTGTCGGCAGGAGCGGATTCACCGTAACCCCGCATGCCCACAATTGCCCCTTTCAGCCCCACGTACTTATACCAGTAGTCGGCAATACCCGCTTCCACCGCCACGCGCGCCGCAACGCTGGAAGGCAGCACCGATTCCCGATACGCCTCGTCCTGGGCGTCAAAAATATCCGTTGAAGGCAGAGATACCACGCGCACCGCGTGACCTTCGGCGATCAGCTTCTCCGCCGCTTTCACCGTGATTTCCACCTCGGAACCGGTGGCAATCAGGATCACGTCCGGCTTACCGCCGCTGTCCTTGAGAATATAGCCGCCGCGGGCGATGTTTTTTACCTGCTCCGGCGTGCGCTCGATCTGCGCCAGGTTCTGGCGCGACAGGATCAGCGCCGTAGGTCCGTTATGACGCTCAACGGCCAGCTTCCAGCCCACCGCGGCTTCGACCTGATCGCACGGACGCCAGGTGCTGAAGTTTGGCGTCAGGCGCAGGCTTGCCAGCTGCTCTACCGCCTGGTGCGTTGGGCCATCTTCCCCCAGCCCGATGGAGTCGTGGGTGTAGACCATGATCTGCCGGGCCTTCATCAGCGCCGCCATACGCGCCGCGTTTCGGGCGTACTCGACGAACATCAGGAAGGTGGCGGTGTAAGGCACGAAGCCGCCGTGATGGGCGATGCCGTTAGCAATCGCGGTCATCCCGAACTCGCGCACGCCGTAGTGGATGTAGTTCCCGGCAATGTCTTCCTTCAGGGATTTAGAGCCTGACCAGATGGTCAGGTTGCTTGGCGCCAGATCCGCCGAGCCGCCGAGCAGCTCAGGCAGGAGAGGGCCAATCGCGTTCAGGGTGTTTTGCGATGCCTTACGGGTAGCGATTTTCGCCGGGTTGGACTGCAGATTTTCTATCAGCGCCTGGGTTTTATCGTCCCAGTCTTCCGGCAGGCCACCGCTCATGCGGCGGGAAAACTCGGCGGCCAGCTCCGGGTGCGCTTTTTTGTAGGCGGCAAATTTTTCGTTCCAGGCCTGCTGCGCTTTTTCACCCGCTTCGCGCGCGTCCCATGCTCTGTAGATCTCTTTCGGGATCTCAAACGGCGGATATTTCCAGCCCAGTTTCTGGCGGGTCAGCGCCACTTCCTCTTCGCCCAGCGCCGCGCCGTGCGCCTCTTCTTTGCCCGCTTTGTTCGGCGAGCCGAAGCCAATGGTGGTACGGCAGATAATCAGGGACGGTTTGTCCTTCACGCTCTGCGCTTCCTGAATCGCTTTTTTTACCGCTTCCGGATCGTGGCCGTCAATCTCGTGCACCACGTGCCAGTGATAGGCCTCGAAGCGTTTTGCCGTGTCGTCGGTAAACCAGCCCTCGGTTTCGCCGTCGATGGAGATGCCGTTGTGGTCATAGAAGCCAATCAGCTTGCCGAGCCCCAGCGTGCCCGCCAGCGAGCAGACCTCGTGGGAGATCCCCTCCATCAGGCAGCCGTCACCCATAAAGACGTAGGTGTAGTGATCGACAATCTCGTGGTCGGGCTGGTTGAACTGCGCGGCCAGCGTACGCTCGGCAATTGCCAGGCCGACGGCATTCGCCAGCCCCTGGCCCAGCGGGCCGGTGGTCGTTTCCACGCCCGGCGTATAGCCGATCTCCGGGTGGCCCGGCGTTTTGGAGTGCAGCTGGCGGAAGTTTTTTAACTCCTCAAGCGGCAGGTCGTAGCCGGAAAGGTGCAGCAGGCTGTAGAGCAGCATCGAGGCGTGGCCGTTGGAAAGAATAAAACGGTCGCGGTCGTACCAGGTTGGGTCAGTGGGGTTGTGCTTCAGGAAGTCGTTCCACAGCACTTCGGCAATATCGGCCATCCCCATCGGGGCGCCAGGGTGGCCGGAATTGGCTTTTTGTACGGCATCCATGCTGAGGGCGCGAATGGCGTTGGCGAGCTCTTTACGGGACATAGTTCACTCCGTGGCAAGGTTAAAGTTTGGCGGCGAGAAGATCTTCGAGTTTGCGCTGGTCGACGGCGAACTGGCGGATGCCGTCCGCCAGTTTTTCCACGGCCATAGGGTCCTGATTATGCTCCCAGCGGAACTCCGCTTCGGTCATGGCTTTCGGTTTTGGCAGTACGGTAGAGGTCGGCACCAGCTTGCGGATCACCGTTTCGTCGCTCTCCTGCAGCTTTTTCAGCAGGTCAGGGGAGATGGTCAGACGGTCACACCCTGCGAGCGCCAGGATCTGCTCGGTGCGGCGGAAGCTGGCCCCCATCACAATGGTCTCGTAGCGGTGTTGCTTGTAATAGTCGTAGATATTACGCACCGACTTCACGCCCGGATCCTCTTCCACCACGTACGGGTCCATCGGCTGTTTCGCCTGATACCAGTCGTAGATGCGCCCGACAAACGGCGAGATCAGGAACACGCCCGCTTCGGCACAGGCGCGCGCCTGGGCAAAGGAGAACAGCAGCGTCAGGTTGCAGTGGATCCCCTCTTTTTCCAGAACCTCTGCCGCGCGGATGCCTTCCCATGTGGACGCGAGCTTGATCAGAATGCGTGACTTATCGATCCCCTGTTCCTGGTAGAGCTCCACCAGGCGGCGCGCTTTGTTGATACTCTTTTCCTGATCGAATGAGAGGCGGGCATCTACTTCGGTCGACACGCGCCCCGGAATGCTTTTCAGAATTTCCGCACCAAAATTAACCGCCAGCTTGTCGCTGGCTTCAGCAACCTGCTGCTCCTGCGTTTTCCCGCGCTGTTTACCGTAGGCAATCGCGTCGTCAATCAGATGGCTAAAATGGGCAAGCCCCGCCGCTTTCAGAAGCAGCGAAGGGTTGGTGGTCGCGTCCTCTGGCTGATAGTGGCGAATCGACTCGATATCGCCGCTGTCTGCAACCACGGTGGTGAATTTTTTGATGCCGTCTAGCTGGTTCATAAATAATTACTCCTTGGAAATAAAAGAGTTAGATGAGTGCGTTAGTTCACACTTCTGAGAAAATCATGATGGACTTAGCAAAAAAGCATAGCAGACGGGGCAGGCATTGCTTTTGAGACGGGTAACATGGCTGTTATAAATTGATAACAATTTTTAATGTGTGATGGTGAGAGTTTGGCAGCCTTCAAAGTTTATGCGCTGCTCAGCGGCGATACTATCTGACCGATACGTAAAAGGAATAACAAGATGGACGATCAGTTAAAACAGAGTGCCCTCGATTTTCACGAGTTCCCTGTCCCCGGTAAAATTCAGGTCTCCCCAACCAAGCCGCTGGCGACCCAGCGCGATCTGGCGCTGGCCTACTCGCCGGGCGTGGCTGCGCCGTGTCTGGAGATCGAAAAAGATCCGCTGGCGGCCTACAAATACACCGCGCGCGGTAACCTTGTCGCTGTTATCTCTAACGGTACGGCGGTGCTGGGCCTGGGCAATATTGGTGCCCTGGCCGGTAAACCGGTGATGGAAGGGAAGGGCGTACTGTTCAAGAAATTCGCCGGTATCGACGTGTTCGATATCGAAGTGGACGAACTCGATCCCGATAAGTTCATCAACGTGGTGGCCGCGCTGGAGCCGACCTTCGGCGGGATCAACCTGGAAGACATCAAAGCGCCGGAATGTTTCTATATCGAGCAGAAGTTGCGCGAGCGTATGAACATTCCCGTGTTCCATGACGACCAGCACGGCACGGCGATTATCAGTACCGCTGCCATTCTCAACGGCCTGCGCGTGGTGGAGAAAAATCTCTCCGACGTTCGCATGGTGGTCTCCGGTGCGGGCGCGGCGGCCATCGCCTGTATGAACCTGCTGGTGGCGTTGGGCATGCAGAAACACAATATCGTGGTCTGCGACTCTAAGGGCGTTATCTACAAAGACCGCGAGCCGAACATGGCGGAAACCAAAGCGGCCTACGCGGTTGAAGACGACGGCAAGCGCACGCTTGAGGACGTGATTGACGGCGCGGATATCTTCCTCGGCTGTTCAGGCCCGAAAGTGCTGACCCAGGAAATGGTGCAGAAAATGGCGCGCGCGCCGATGATCCTGGCGCTGGCGAACCCGGAACCGGAAATCCTGCCGCCGCTGGCGAAAGCGGTGCGCGAAGACGCCATTATCTGTACCGGCCGTTCGGACTACCCGAACCAGGTGAACAACGTGCTCTGCTTCCCGTTCATCTTCCGCGGGGCGCTGGACGTTGGCGCGACGGCGATCAACGAAGAGATGAAGCTTGCCGCCGTTCACGCCATCGCCGAGCTGGCGCACGCTGAGCAGAGCGAAGTGGTCGCCTCCGCGTACGGGGATCAGGATCTGAGCTTTGGCCCGGACTACATCATTCCAAAACCGTTCGATCCGCGCCTGATTGTCAAAATTGCGCCAGCCGTTGCCAAAGCGGCGATGGACTCCGGCGTGGCGACGCGTCCGATTCAGGATTTCGACGCGTACGTCGATAAGCTCACCGAGTTCGTCTACAAAACTAACCTGTTTATGAAGCCGATCTTCTCTCAGGCTCGCGCAGACGCGAAGCGCGTGGTGCTGGCGGAAGGGGAAGAGGCGCGCGTGCTGCACGCCACCCAGGAGCTGATCACCTTAGGGCTGGCGAAGCCGATCCTGATTGGTCGTCCGAGCGTGATCGAGATGCGCATTCAGAAGCTGGGCCTGCAGATTAAGCCGGGCGTCGACTTCGAGATCGTTAACAACGAATCCGATCCGCGCTTCAAGGAGTACTGGAACGAATATTACGCGATCATGAAGCGTCGCGGGATCACCCAGGAACAGGCGCAGCGGGCGGTGATCAGCAATACTACGGTCATCGGCGCGATCATGGTCCATCGCGGCGAGGCAGATGCGCTGATCTGCGGCACCATCGGCGATTACCACGAGCATTTCAGCGTGGTGCAGGAGATCTTCGGCTATCGCGACGGCGTCCATACCGCCGGGGCGATGAACGCGCTGCTGCTGCCGAGCGGCAACACCTTTATTGCCGATACC
This sequence comes from Enterobacter cloacae complex sp. P2B, assembly GCF_014895985.1. Classification (NCBI taxonomy): domain Bacteria; kingdom Pseudomonadati; phylum Pseudomonadota; class Gammaproteobacteria; order Enterobacterales; family Enterobacteriaceae; genus Enterobacter; species Enterobacter cloacae complex sp. P2B. Next base: position 152,125 of record NZ_JADBQQ010000017.1, read on the forward strand.
TACGTGAACGACGATCCAACCCCGGACGAACTGGCGGAGATCACCGTGATGGCCGCCGAGACCGTGCGTCGCTTTGGTATTGAGCCGAAAGTGGCGCTGCTGTCGCATTCAAACTTTGGTTCGTCTAAATCCGCGGCGGCGTGCAAAATGCGCCAGACTCTGGAACTGGTGCGCGAGCGTGCGCCGGAGCTGATGATTGACGGGGAAATGCACGGTGATGCCGCGCTGGTGGAGAGCATCCGCAACGAACGTATGCCGGACAGCCCGCTGAAGGGATCGGCGAACATTCTGATTATGCCGAACGTGGAAGCGGCGCGTATCAGCTACAACCTGCTGCGCGTCTCCAGCTCTGAAGGGGTGACCGTAGGACCGGTGCTGATGGGCGTGGCGAAGCCGGTGCATGTGTTAACGCCGATTGCCTCCGTGCGCCGTATCGTGAATATGGTGGCGCTGGCGGTGGTTGAGGCGCAGACGCAGCCGCTGTAAGGGCGCGTGTGCTTACCCGACCTGGGGATTGAGTAGGCCGGATAAGCGCAGCGCCATCCGGCAGTTAAATCCAGTCGCGTACTTTAAGGAACTCACTCAAGGCAGCCTCCGGGCTGCCTTCTTTTGGCTCGTAGCTGTACTCCCAGCGCACCAGCGGCGGCATCGACATCAGAATCGACTCCGTGCGTCCGCCGGTCTGCAGGCCGAACAGCGTCCCGCGATCCCACACCAGGTTGAACTCCACGTACCGCCCGCGACGATAAAGCTGGAACTCACGCTCGCGCACGCCGTAGTCGGTGTTTTTACGGCGTTCGACAATCGGCAGGTACGCATCGGTGAACCCTTCACCCACCGCGCGCATAAAGCTAAATGCCGTATCAAAATCCGGCGTGTTGAGATCGTCAAAGAACAGCCCGCCGATGCCGCGCTGCTCGTCGCGGTGCTTCAGGTAAAAATAATCGTCGCACCACTTTTTATATTTCGGGTAAACGTCCTCGCCAAACGGCAGGCAAAGGTCCCGCGCGGTGGTGTGCCAGTGCACGGCATCCTCTTCGAAGCCGTAGTAGGGCGTCATGTCGAAACCGCCGCCAAACCACCAGACCGGATCGGCTCCTGGCTTCTCCGCGATGAAAAAGCGCACGTTGGCGTGGCTGGTCGGAACAAACGGGTTATGCGGGTGGATTACCAGCGAGACGCCCATCGCTTCGAAGCTGCGGCCCGCCAGCTCAGGGCGGTGCGCGGTAGCGGACGCGGGCATGGCGTCGCCGTGAACGTGGGAAAAATTCACGCCCGCCTGTTCGAAGATGCCGCCGTTACGCAGCACGCGGCTGCGCCCGCCGCCGCCCGCTTCGCGCTGCCAGCTATCTTCCTGGAATTCACCGCCGTCTGCGGCGGCCAGTTTCCGGCAAATCTCATCCTGCAGCTGCAGCAGGAACGTTTTGACCAGCTGTGCATTAGGTTTCATCAGCGTTTCCTGGAGTGCGCTTTCTGGTTATCGAACCAGTTGAAGTAACTGATAATGCCGGAGGCGATGGCGTTGGCGATCTTCTGGCGAAACGCCGTGGTGCCGAGCAGGCGCTCTTCTTCCGGATTGGTAATAAAGGACGTTTCCACCAGCACGGACGGGATAGACGGTGACTTCAGCACCACAAACGCCGCCTGTTCGGTGCTTTTACTGTGCAGACGGTGCACCGGCTTAATCCGCTTGAGGATATGCGAGCCGAGCGTCAGGCTGTTTTTGATGGTGTCCGTTTGCACGAGATCGAACAGCACCTGCTGCAAGAGATGATCTTTATCCGTGGCCTTCTTCCCGGCCACTTCATCCGCCCGGTTTTCGCGATCGGAAAGGTATTTCGCCATGGCGCTACTGGCGCCGCGGTTGGAGAGGGCAAACACCGACGCGCCCGCGGCGGAAGGGTTTGTGAAGCCATCCGCGTGGATCGACATAAACAGATCCGCGCCGTGCTTATGGGCGATCTCGACGCGGTCATACAGCGGAATAAACGTGTCGCCCGTACGCGTCAGGCGGGCGTCAATGCCGTTGCTGCGTAAAATCGATCGCACATTTTTTGCAATTGCCAGCACGACGTGTTTTTCTTTCGAACCGTTTCGGCCAATGGCACCGGTGTCGATTCCGCCGTGGCCCGGATCGAGCATCACCAGACGCTTTGCGCCCGGCTTTTTGGTTTTCGGTTTGCTGTGTCCGTTACTGGTTTTGAGCGTGCTCTCGTCTTTTGCCTGAGCCTGCTTAGCGATGCCCGTTAACGTTAAGGCCGCCAGCCCCGCTTTGAGAACCTGACGACGCGATGTGAGTGCTTTTAATGGTTTGAATGTGCTCATGCGGCCTGAATACTGAAAAATGGGGTCCTGGTGTTATATCGTATCGTGTTTCCCGTTACGACAGTCCTTATTGAGAATTGTTTTACTTTTCATTTCAATACGTGACAAAGTGACATTATGCCAAATTTTGGCGAGATTTTCCCCGGTTATTGGCTAAACGCCCCGTTCACGCCATAATCACTGTTTTTAAACCCGAAAAGGCGGTTAATACCATGGAGATACGCGTTTTTCGCCAGGAAGATTTCGAAGAGGTGATCACCCTTTGGGAGCGCTGCGATCTGCTGCGTCCGTGGAACGATCCGGAAATGGATATCGAACGTAAGGTGAATCACGACGTTAGCCTGTTTCTGGTCGCGGAAGTGAACGGCGAGGTGGTCGGGACGGTAATGGGTGGGTATGACGGCCACCGCGGCTCGGCCTATTATCTGGGCGTCCACCCGGAATACCGGGCGCGCGGCATCGCCAACGCGCTGCTCAATCGTCTGGAAAAGAAACTCATCGCCCGCGGCTGCCCAAAAATCCAGATCATGGTGCGGGAAGATAACGACGTGGTGCTGGGCATGTATGAGCGTCTGGGCTACGAGCACGCCGACGTGCTGACGCTGGGTAAGCGCCTGATCGAAGATGAAGAGTACTGAGATCCACCCGGCTGACTATGACGCGCAGGGCCGCGTCAGGCTGCCGTTTTTGTTCTGGTGCGTTTTGCTCCTCCAGGCCCGTACCTGGGTACTGTTTGTGATGGCCGGTGCGTCGCGCGGGCAGGGCGATACGCTGCTGAATCTCTTTTATCCCGACCATGATGCCTTCTGGCTCGGCTTACTGCCGGGCGTACCGGCGGTGGTGGCTTTTTTGTGCAGCGGTCGACGGCATGTAATCCCGCGTCTGTGGCGTGCGCTTCGCTGGCTGCTGATCCTCGCCCAGATCGCGCTGCTGTTCTGGCAACCCGTGCTCTGGTGGCTGGGTGAACCGCTTTCCGGTATCGGCATCGCGCTGGTGGTGGCGGATATTGTGGCGCTGATGTGGCTGCTGACGAATCCCCGCTTACGCGCCTGTTTTACGCATGAGTCAGATTAGCGCGGCACTTTTTGCCGATGCCGCACTCCAACAAGCGTTGATTTAATTAGAAAGGACGTTTCAATGAAATCGCTGCGTTTACTTTTATGCGCTCTCCCGCTGGCGTTAACCGGCTGTTCGACGCTCTCCTCCATTAACTGGTCCGCCGCGTATCCGTGGAACTGGTTTGGCTCTTCCACCGAAGTGACCGAGCAGGGCGTGGGAAAAATTACCGCGTCAACGGCGCTCGATCAGGACGCCATTCAGGATGCCCTGAGCAGTGACTATCGCCTGCGTAGCGGGATGAAAACCGAGAATGGCAACATTGTGCGTTACTTTGAAGCGCTAAAGGGTGACAAGCTGGCGCTGGTGATTAACGGTGATAAAGGGACGGTGAACCGCATTGCCGTGCTGGACGAAGATATTCCGACCGCCAGCGGCGTAAAGGTGGGCACCCCATTTAGCGATCTTTATAAACAGGCCTTTGGCAACTGCAGCAGCGCCCCTTCAGACGATGGCGTGGCGGTGGAATGTAAGGCGGAAGGCAGCCAGCACATCAGCTATGTCTTCACCGGAACCTGGAGCGGTCCGGAAGGATTGATGCCCTCTGACGACACGCTGAAGAGCTGGAAAGTGAGCAAAATACTCTGGAAGCAGTAATTTGCGCCTGAACAAACCGCCTCGCTGAAATCCGGGTATAATAGCCGCCATCAATGCCACGCTGACGTGGCATCTTTATTTCAGGAGGAGCGATGTCTCAGGTTCAGAGTGGCATTTTGCCAGAACATTGCCGCGCGGCGATTTGGATTGAAGCCAATGTTAAAGGGGACGTGGATGCCCTGCGCGCGGCCAGCAAAGTTTTCGTTGATAAACTGGCCACCTTCCAGGCCAAATTCCCGGACGCCCATCTGGGTGCCGTTGTCGCTTTCGGCAATAACGTCTGGCGTCAGCTGAGCGGCGGCGAAGGCGCGGAAGAGCTGAAGGACTTTATCCCTTACGGCAAAGGCCTGGCGCCAGCCACCCAATACGACGTGCTGATCCACATCCTCTCTCTGCGCCACGACGTGAACTTCTCCGTTGCTCAGGCGGCGGTTGAAGCGTTTGGCGACAGCATCGACGTGCAGGAAGAGGTTCACGGCTTCCGCTGGGTGGAAGAGCGCGATCTGAGCGGCTTCGTTGACGGCACCGAAAACCCTGCGGGTGAAGAGGTTCGTCGCGACGTGGCGGTCATCAAAGACGGCGTGGACGCGGGCGGCAGCTACGTGTTCGTTCAGCGCTGGGAGCACAACCTCAAGCAGCTTAACCGCATGAGCGTGCACGACCAGGAGATGATGATTGGCCGCACCAAAGAAGCCAACGAAGAGATCGACGGCGATGCGCGCCCGGTGACCTCGCACCTGTCCCGCGTTGACCTTAAGGAAGACGGCAAGGGGCTCAAAATTGTTCGTCAGAGCCTGCCGTACGGCACGGCAAGCGGCACGCACGGCCTCTACTTCTGCGCCTACTGCGCGCGGTTGCACAATATTGAGCAGCAGCTGCTGAGCATGTTCGGTGACACTGACGGCAAGCGCGACGCCATGCTGCGCTTCACCCGCCCGGTCACCGGCGGCTACTATTTTGCGCCGTCCGTTGAGCGCCTGCTGGCGCTGTAAAACGCTCCCCATACGTAGGCCGGGTAAGCGTTAGCGCCACCCGGCAATTTTCCCCGCACCCTTATTCCCTTTTCTGCTTGTAAATCACCAAACGGTATATAAAACCGTTACTCCTTTCATCCCCGTTATAAATATTATGACTATAAGATAGTCATCACATTTATAAGGGTGCGCAATGGCCGTTACTGTACTGAAAAAAGGAACTCTGGCGCTGGCAGGTTTACTGCTGGTGGCCCAGGCGCAGGCGACCGAGCTGCTGAACAGCTCGTATGATGTCTCCCGCGAGCTGTTTGCCGCCCTTAACCCACCGTTCGAGCAGCAGTGGGCGAAAGAAAACAATGGCGATAAGCTGACCATCAAGCAGTCCCACGCCGGTTCATCCAAGCAGGCGCTGGCGATCTTGCAGGGGCTGAAAGCAGATGTCGTGACCTACAACCAGGTGACTGACGTGCAGATCCTGCACGACAAGGGCAAGCTGCTCCCGGCTGACTGGCAGAGCCGCTTGCCAAACAATAGCTCGCCGTTCTACTCCACCATGGGCTTCCTGGTGCGTAAGGGCAACCCGAAGAACATCCACGACTGGAGCGACCTGGTGCGTTCCGACGTGAAGCTGATTTTCCCGAACCCAAAAACCTCAGGTAACGCGCGCTACACCTATTTAGCCGCGTGGGGCGCGGCAGACAAGGCTGACGGTAAGGATAAAGCGAAGACCGAGCAGTTCATGACCCAGTTCCTGAAAAACGTCGAAGTGTTTGATACCGGCGGCCGCGGCGCGACCACGACCTTCGCCGAGCGTGGTCTGGGCGACGTGCTGATCAGCTTTGAATCCGAAGTGAACAATATTCGCAAGCAGTACGAAGCGCAGGGCTTCGAGGTGGTTATTCCGAAAACCAACATCCTGGCCGAGTTCCCGGTGGCGTGGGTGGATAAAAACGTGCAGGCGAACGGCACCGAGAAAGCGGCAAAAGCCTATCTCAATTACCTGTACAGCCCGCAGGCGCAGACCATCATTACCGACTACTACTACCGCGTGAACAATCCGGACGTGATGAACAAGCTGAAAGATAAATTCCCGCAGACCGCACTGTTCCGCGTGGAAGATCATTTCGGCTCCTGGCCTGAGGTGATGAAAACGCACTTTGCCAGCGGCGGTGAGTTAGACAAACTGCTGGCGGCGGGGCGTAAGTAATGTTTGCAGTCTCGACTAAACGCGTGCTGCCGGGCTTTACCTTAAGCCTCGGGACCAGCCTGCTGTTCGTCTGCCTGATCCTGCTGTTGCCGCTCAGCGCGCTGGTGATGCAGCTTGCTCAGATGAGCTGGGCGCAGTACTGGGACGTAGTCACCAACCCGCAGGTGGTGGCGGCCTATAAGGTGACGCTGCTGTCGGCGTTTGTTGCCTCCATTTTTAACGGCGTGTTTGGCCTGCTGATGGCGTGGATCTTAACCCGCTATCGCTTCCCGGGCCGTACGCTGCTTGATGCCCTGATGGATCTGCCGTTTGCGCTGCCGACGGCGGTTGCGGGCTTAACCCTCGCGTCGCTCTTCTCCGTGAACGGGCTGTACGGCGAGTGGCTGGCGAAATTTGACATCAAGGTGACCTATACCTGGCTCGGGATCGCGGTGGCGATGGCCTTTACCAGTATCCCGTTTGTGGTGCGTACCGTGCAGCCGGTACTGGAAGAGCTGGGTCCGGAATACGAAGAAGCGGCGGAAACGCTGGGCGCCACGCGCTGGCAGAGCTTCCGCAAAGTGGTTCTGCCGGAGCTCTCTCCGGCGCTGATGGCGGGCGTCGCGCTGTCCTTTACCCGCAGCCTGGGTGAGTTTGGCGCGGTGATTTTTATCGCCGGGAACATCGCCTGGAAAACGGAAGTCACCTCGCTGATGATTTTCATCCGCCTGCAGGAGTTTGATTATCCGGCGGCGAGCGCGATTGCCTCGGTGATCCTGGCGGCCTCGCTGCTGCTGCTGTATTCGATAAACACTCTGCAAAGTCGCTTTGGTCGACGTGTGGTAGGTCACTGATGGCGGAAGTTACGCAATTGAAGCGATACGATGCGCCCCGCATCAACTGGGGTAAATGGTTTCTGATTGGCGTGGGCGTGCTGGTGTCCGCCCTCATTCTCGTCGTGCCGACGTTTTATATCTTCGTCCAGGCGTTCAGCAAGGGGCTGATGCCCGCGCTGGAGAACCTGGCGAACCCGGACATGCTGCACGCCATCTGGCTGACGGTGCTGATTGCGCTGATCACCGTGCCGGTGAACCTGGTCTTCGGTACGCTGCTGGCCTGGCTGGTGACGCGCTTTAACTTCCCGGGACGTCAGCTGCTGCTGACCCTGCTGGATATTCCGTTTGCCGTGTCGCCTGTTGTTGCCGGTCTGGTTTACCTGCTCTTTTACGGCTCCAACGGCCCGCTGGGCGGCTGGCTGGATGAACATAACCTGCAGATCATGTTCGCCTGGCCGGGCATGGTGCTGGTGACGATCTTCGTGACCTGCCCATTTGTGGTACGTGAGCTGGTGCCGGTGATGTTAAGCCAGGGGAGCAACGAAGACGAAGCGGCGGTGCTGCTTGGCGCATCCGGCTGGCAGATGTTCCGCCGCGTGACGCTGCCGAACATCCGCTGGGCGCTGCTTTACGGCGTGGTGCTGACCAACGCCCGCGCCATCGGTGAGTTTGGTGCGGTGTCGGTGGTATCCGGCTCGATTCGCGGTGAAACGCTGTCACTGCCGCTACAGATTGAATTACTGGAACAGGACTACAACACCGTCGGTTCCTTTACTGCCGCAGCGTTGCTGACGCTGATGGCGATTTTGACCCTGTTTTTGAAGAGTGTGGTGCAGTGGCGTTTAGAGAATCAGGAAAAACGTCAGCATCAGGAGGGAAATCATGAGCATTGAGATTGCCAATATTAAGAAGTCTTTTGGTCGCACCCAGGTGCTGAATGATATCTCACTGGATATCCCTTCCGGACAAATGGTGGCGCTGCTGGGGCCGTCTGGCTCGGGTAAAACCACGCTGCTGCGGATCATCGCCGGGCTTGAGCACCAGACCAGCGGGCACATCCGCTTCCACGGCACCGACGTGAGCCGCCTGCACGCCCGCGATCGTAAAGTCGGCTTTGTCTTCCAGCATTATGCGCTGTTCCGCCACATGACCGTTTTCGACAATATCGCCTTTGGCCTGACGGTGCTGCCGCGTCGTGAACGCCCGGATGCAGCAACCATTAAGGCGAAAGTAACCAAACTGCTGGAGATGGTGCAGTTGGCGCATCTGGCGGACCGTTTCCCGGCGCAGCTTTCCGGCGGGCAGAAGCAGCGCGTGGCGCTGGCGCGCGCGCTGGCCGTTGAGCCGCAAATACTGCTGCTGGATGAACCCTTCGGCGCACTGGATGCGCAGGTGCGCAAAGAGCTGCGTCGCTGGCTGCGCCAGCTGCATGAAGAGCTGAAATTCACCAGCGTCTTCGTGACCCACGATCAGGAAGAGGCGATGGAAGTCGCGGATCGCGTGGTGGTCATGAGCCAGGGTAACATTGAGCAGGTTGACGAGCCGGAACAGCTCTGGCGCGAGCCGGCGACCCGCTTCGTGCTGGAGTTTATGGGCGAGGTGAACCGCCTGCAGGGCACCATTCGCGGTGGACAGTTCCACGTCGGCGCGCACCGCTGGCCGCTGGGCTACACCTCCGCGCATCAGGGGCCGGTCGATCTGTTCCTGCGCCCGTGGGAAGTGGACGTCAGCCGCCGCACCAGCCTGGATTCCCCGCTGCCGGTGCAGGTGCTGGAAGCTAGCCCTAAAGGACACTACACCCAATTGGTGGTACAGCCGCTGGGCTGGTATACCGAGCCGCTGACCGTGGTCATGCGCGACGACGTCCCGCCGCACCGGGGTGAGCGCCTGTTTGTCGGGCTGCAGCATGCGCGCATCTATCACGGTAAGGAGCGCATTGAGACGCGCGAGGATATTGCTCTGGCGGAGTCAGCCTGATAGGTTATTGAGTATGTTTTTCGCCCGGTGGCGTGATGCTTACCGGGCTTTTTATTGAGTAAAAATCGTGAATACACTCGAACACACCATCGGCAACACCCCTCTGGTCAAACTTCAGCGCATGGGATGTGCCAACGGCAGCGAAATCTGGGTCAAACTCGAAGGCAACAACCCGGCAGGGTCGGTGAAAGACCGTGCGGCGCTGTCGATGATTGTCCAGGCCGAGAAACGCGGTGAAATTAAGCCAGGCGATGTGCTGATTGAAGCCACCAGCGGCAACACCGGTATCGCGCTGGCAATGATTGCGGCGCTGAAAGGCTACCGCATGAAGCTGCTGATGCCGGACAACATGAGCCAGGAGCGCCGCGCCGCGATGCGCGCCTACGGGGCCGAGCTGATTCTGGTGACCAAAGAGCAGGGGATGGAAGGGGCGCGCGACTTAGCGTTAGCGATGGCCGAGCGCGGCGAAGGTAAACTGCTCGATCAGTTCAATAACCCGGACAACCCGTACGCGCACTACACCACCACCGGGCCGGAAATCTGGCAGCAAACCGGCGGGCGCATCACCCATTTTGTCTCCAGCATGGGCACCACCGGCACCATTACCGGCGTGTCGCGTTTTTTGCGCGAGCAGGAGAAACCGGTCACCATTGTTGGTCTGCAGCCGGAAGAGGGGAGCAGTATTCCGGGCATTCGCCGCTGGCCTGCGGAGTATATGCCGGGCATCTTTAATGCGCAGCTGGTGGATCGGGTGCTGGATATTCATCAGCGCGAGGCGGAGAATACCATGCGTGAACTGGCCGTGCGTGAAGGCATCTTCTGCGGGGTCAGCTCGGGGGGCGCGGTAGCGGGGGCGTTGCGCGTGGCGCAGGCAAATCCCGGTGCGGTCGTGGTGGCGATTATCTGCGATCGCGGCGATCGCTATTTGTCTACCGGCGTCTTTGGTGAAGAGAGTTATTCGCAGGGGGCGGGGATTTAAGCGTCATGGAGATGATTCTATTCCGGGATAACACCCGGGCGCAGCAAACCGACATTGTCGCGGTGCAGTCGCAGGTGGTTTACGGCAGCGTGGGGAACAGCATTGCTGTGCCAAATATTCGTACCCACCGGCTGAACGTGACCGCCGTGCCGACGGTGCTGTTTAGCAACACGCCGCACTACGACACCTTCTACGGCGGGGTGATCCCCGACGAGTGGTTCAGCGGCTACCTGAAGGCGCTGGAAGAGCGCGAGATCCTGCGCGAGCTTAAAGCGGTCACTACCGGCTATATGGGCAGCGCCAGCCAGATCGCGCTGCTGGCGCAGTGGCTGAGGGCGGTCAAAGCGCAGCATCCTGACCTGCTGGTGCTGGTCGACCCGGTTATCGGCGATATCGACAGCGGAATGTACGTGAAGCCGGATATCCCGGAAGCGTACCGGGAACACCTGCTGCCGCTGGCGCAGGGGATTACGCCAAACGTCTATGAACTGGAAGTGTTAAGCGGTAAGCCGTGCCGGACGCCGGAAAGCGCTATTGCCGCCGCGCAGGGGTTGCTTTCTGACACTCTGAAATGGGTGGCGATCACCAGCGCGCCGGTGGCCGATGACCCGCAAAACATCCACGTGGTGCTGGTGACGCGTGAGGGCGTGACCGTCAGCGCGCATCCGCGCGTAGAAACCGATCTGAAAGGGACGGGGGATCTGTTCTGTTCAGAACTGGTGAGCGGAATTGTTGAGGGGAAAACCGTTGCCGACGCCATTCGCATGGCCGGCGATCGGGTGACTGACGTGATGCTTTATACCCAGTCGAAAGGCTACGACGAGCTTATCCTCCCTGCATAAACAAAAATGGCGCCCGAAGGCGCCATTTTTCTGTGCGGCAAGAATTACTTCTTGATGCGGATAACCGGGGTTTCGCCCACGGTGACGCTGCCAGACAGTTTGATCAGTTCTTTGATTTCGTCCATGTTGGAGATAACAACCGGCGTCAGGGTAGACTTGGCTTTTTCTTCCAGCAGTGGCAGATCGAATTCAATCACCGGGTCGCCAACTTTAACACGCTGGCCTTCTTCCGCGATACGCTTGAAGCCTTCGCCTTTCAGTTCAACGGTGTCGATACCGAAGTGAACGAACAGTTCGATACCGCTATCAGATTCGATAGAGAACGCATGGTTGGTTTCAAAAATTTTACCGATGGTGCCGTCAACTGGAGCAACCATTTTGTTGCCAGTTGGTTTGATAGCAATGCCATCACCAACGATTTTCTCAGCAAACACTACATCCGGCACGTCTTCGATGTTGACGATCTCGCCGGAGAGCGGAGCAACAATCTCAATAGTTCCGGAGTCTTTCTTATCATCAGAAACCAGAGATTTCAGTTTATCGAACAAACCCATGATCTTCTCCTAAGCAGTAATTTGGGCCGCATCTCGTGGATTAGCAGATTGTTTTTTCTTCAATGAACTTGTTAACCAGCGTCATTAACTCGTCCGTTGTCGGTTGAGCAAGAGCCTGCTCTGCTAACACCTTCGCATCTTCGAAGTTCGTGTTACGGATAATCTTCTTAATGCGCGGGATGGAAATGGCGCTCATAGAGAATTCGTCCAGACCCATACCCAGCAACAGAAGTGTAGCACGTTCGTCGCCTGCAAGCTCACCACACATGCCAGTCCATTTACCTTCTGCATGAGAAGCATCAATAACTTGCTTGATCAAGTTCAGTACGGACGGTGACATTGGCTGGTAGAGATGTGAAATCATATCATTACCACGGTCAACTGCCAGGGTGTACTGCGTTAAATCATTGGTACCGATACTAAAGAAATCAACTTCTTTGGCTAAATGACGCGCAATGGTCGCCGCTGCTGGTGTTTCCACCATCACGCCGATCTCAATTGACTCGTCAAATGCTTTACCTTCGTCGCGCAGTTCCTGTTTGTAGATTTCAATCTCTTTCTTCAGTGCACGCACTTCTTCAACAGAGATGATCATCGGGAACATGATGCGCAGCTTACCGAAAGCGGAGGCACGCAGGATAGCGCGAACCTGGTCACGCAGGATCTCTTTACGATCCATCGCGATACGCACGGCACGCCAGCCCAGGAACGGGTTCTCTTCTTTCGGGAAGTTCATGTACGGCAGCTCTTTGTCGCCACCGATGTCCATGGTACGGACGATAACCGCCTGTGAGCCACACGCTTCTGCGACGGCTTTATACGCAGCAAACTGCTCTTCTTCCGTAGGCAGCGCGTCGCGGTCCATGAACAGGAATTCTGTACGATAGAGACCAACACCTTCCGCACCGTTGCGCTCAGCGCCATCAACGTCGCGTACGGTACCGATGTTTGCGCACACTTCTACCTGATGGCCGTCCAGGGTGATGGCTGGCAGGTCTTTCAGCTTAGCGAGTTCCGCTTTTTCAGTCGCAACCTGCTCCTGAACCGCGCGCAGTTTTTCGATCTCTTCGTTAGTTGGGTTGACGTAAACCAGATTGTTTACGGCATCCAGAATCAGATAGTCGCCGTTTTTCACCTGAGAGGTGACGCTACCGGTGCCCACGATGGCAGGCAGTTCCAGAGAACGCGCCATGATTGAGGTGTGGGAGGTACGGCCACCCGCGTCGGTGATGAAACCGAGAACCTTTTTCAGGTTCAGCTGTGCGGTTTCAGACGGGGTGAGGTCAGCGGCAACCAGGATCACTTCATCCTGAATCGCGCTCAGGTCGATAATGGCCAGGCCCAGGATGTTGCGCAGCAGGCGCTTACCGATGTCACGTACGTCAGCCGCACGCTCTTTCAGGTATTCATCATCCAGCTCTTCCAGGGCAGTTGCCTGACCTTCGATAACTTCATGCGCAGCCGCGTCGGCCGTCATGCCTTTATCTTTAATCAGGGCTATGATTTCCTGCTCCAGCTCCTCATCTTCGAGCAGCATGATATGCCCTTCGAAGATGGCTTCTTTTTCTTCACCGAAAGTTTCGCCAGCTTTAGTTTTGATCGCTTCCAGTTGCGCAGATGCCTTGGCACGACCGCTCAGAAAACGTTCAACTTCCTGATCAACCTTGTCGGCAGAAATTTTTTTCCGGTCGATGACGATCTCGTCTTCTTTCAGCAGCAGTGCTTTGCCGAAAGCGATACCCGGGGATGCTAAAATGCCTGAAATCATAACCCTACCTTACTTGTGACTGATATTTAAAAGAACCCGGAAACTTACTCGAGCTCAGCCATCAGTTTAACCAGATGCTCAACTGCTTTCTGCTCGTCTTCACCTTCAGCAGAGATGGTAACAACGGTGCCCTGAGTCAGGCCCAGAGTCTGCAGTTTGAACAGGCTTTTTGCGCTAGCGCTTTTGCCGTTGGAAGTTACAGTGATTTCAGAAGTGAAGCCTTTCGCTTCTTTAACAAACTGAGCAGCAGGGCGGGTGTGCAGACCGTTCGGAGCGGTAATGGTAACTTCTTGCTGGAACATTGTATTTCCCCAACTTATAGGTTTAGTGTTGTGGAACTAAAGTCTAGCCTGGCGGCTTAACTTTAGCCTGTATTGTTAGCGCTGACGTTTCAATCGTCATTAAACATTATGCAGCGAAAGGAAGACTTGAACCAAATCATAAAATCGATTCAGCAAGGGTATTTCGTTCACTGATTAATTTCACGCTTCAAAATAATTGCTGGTTTAAATACCAGACACATCGGGGTGAAGCAATGCCAGGAGGGGCAAAAGTCTGAAGCAGGTCACAAAAAAGCACCCGAAAAGGTGCTTTTTTACGCGTTATTAACATACTGGCACTACTGTTGCAGCTCTTTTTCCGTGAACAGATCGGCAAACAGCGCGGTGCTCAAGTAACGCTCACCCGAGGAAGGAAGGATAACCACAATATTCTTATTGGTAAAGGCTTCATCTTCCTGAAGTTTGAGCGCTGCCGCAACGGCCGCACCGGAAGAGATACCCGCCAGAATGCCTTCTTCATCCATCAGACGACGCGCGGTAGAGATGGCTTCTTCGTTCGTGATGGCAACGACTTTATCGATCAGCTTCAGATCCAGGTTACCCGGAATGAAGCCAGCGCCAATCCCCTGAATTTTATGCGGGCCGGGCTTCAGCTCTTCCCCCGCCAGCGCCTGGGTGATAACCGGTGAGTCAGTCGGCTCAACGGCAACGGTAATCAGGTCATTTTTACCCTTTGTGCCTTTAATATAGCGTGACACGCCGGTCAGCGTACCGCCGGTACCCACGCCGGAGATAAAGACGTCAACCTGGCCGTCGGTATCTTCCCAGATTTCCGGGCCGGTGGTCTTCTCGTGAATTTCCGGGTTAGCCGGGTTGCTGAACTGCTGCAGCAGCAGGTATTTCGCCGGATCGCTGGCCACAATCTCTTCGGCTTTCTGAATGGCACCCTTCATGCCCTTCGCGCCTTCGGTCAGCACCAGGTTCGCGCCCAGCGCTTTCAGCAGCTTACGACGCTCGATGCTCATGGTTTCAGGCATGGTCAGCGTGAGCTTGTAGCCGCGCGCGGCAGCAACATAGGCCAGTGCGATCCCGGTATTGCCGCTGGTCGGTTCTACCAGCTCAACGCCAGGTTTCAGTACGCCACGTTTTTCAGCATCCCAAATCATGTTTGCACCGATACGGCATTTTACGCTGAAGCTCGGGTTACGTGATTCGACCTTCGCCAGGATGCGTCCATTACCGATACGGTTCAGTCGAACCAGGGGCGTATGACCGATAGTCAGCGAGTTGTCTTCATAAATCTTACTCATGGCCTGTCCTTAACTGTATGAAATTGGGATACCAACCCAGCATACCTGCTAAGCAGGTAGGGGGAAGTAAGGAATTCGCATATCTATATACTGCAAGGAAATAATGGGGATCAGTATGGAATAAGGGGCGGCATAAGCCACCCCTGTTTTACACATTTTTGCATTATTTCCATAACGCGTGCTTAGCACGGTAGCAGTCCACCCACATTGCCGTTGCGCCGCAAACGGCAACCGGCATGATGAACAGATTCAGGACTGGAATCAGGGTAAACAGGCTGGTCAGCGCCCCAAACTGCATATTGGCAACCTTCTGGCTGCGCAGGGCGGTGCGCATCTCTTTAAACGGCACCTTGTGGTTATCAAACGGATAGTCGCAGTACTGGATGGCCAGCATCCAGGCGCTGAAGAGGAACCACAGCACCGGTGCCACCGTCTGGCCAATGCCGGGCACAAAATAGAGGATAAGCAGCACAATCGCGCGGGGCAGG
The DNA here is from genome assembly GCF_014895985.1 of Enterobacter cloacae complex sp. P2B. Classification (NCBI taxonomy): domain Bacteria; kingdom Pseudomonadati; phylum Pseudomonadota; class Gammaproteobacteria; order Enterobacterales; family Enterobacteriaceae; genus Enterobacter; species Enterobacter cloacae complex sp. P2B. The sequence continues at coordinate 167,358 of NZ_JADBQQ010000017.1, forward strand.
TACCAGGCAAACTTCTGCCACTCGCGCTTCATAATGCGAGGGAGATCTTTCATGATCCCCCATATGCCGGTGTCCGGCGGTGTTGCACCGGTAAGGCGCGCTTCCAGCTGTTCCGCCAGCAAACCGTTAAACGGTGCGGCTATCCAGTTTGCAATCGTTGAGAAGAAGTAGCCAAACACCAGCAGCACGGAAATCACCGCCACCGGCCATAGCAGGTAGTTAAGCCACTGCAGCCAGTCTGGCACATGGCTCATCAGCGACGGGATCCAGCTCTCCAGCTTTGTGAACAGCCACCAGAACGCGCCGCCCATCAGAATAATGTTGATCAACAGCGGCAGAATGACGAAGCGTCGAATCCCCGGCAGGGAGACCAGTTTCCAGCCCTGAGAAAAATACCAGACGCCGCTGCGCGTGGGGGAAGAAGATGTTGAAACCATAGTCAGGCTGTACTCCTTTTTACACAACCAGTGGAATTGCCCGCCTATATTATCCACTTACGAACCAATGACCAGTTCGGAAATGTTCGAAAAACCAGCAAAAAGCACGATTTCCTTCATCTTTATGCTGTGAATGCTCTGCACACACTTGCACTTGACGTAAACGGCAAATACTCTTAGTGAGTAAATGTTTGCCGTGGTGGCAAGGTGTTAGAACAACAGAGAATATAATGATGCAGGATTTGCGTCTGATATTAATCATTGTTGGCGCGATCGCCATAATCGCTTTACTGGTACATGGTTTCTGGACCAGCCGTAAAGAGCGTTCCTCGATGTTTCGCGATCGCCCACTGAAGCGCATGAAGTCCAGTCGTGATGATGATGACACTGAAGATGACATCACCGGTAGCGACGACGACGGCGTGGGTGAAGTTCGTGTTCATCGGGTCAATACTGCGCCCGGCGCGGCTCATGGGGAGCATGAAGCCCCCCGCGCTCCGCAGCACCAGTATCAACCGCCGTATGCCTCTGCCCAGCCGCGCCAGCCAGCGCCGCAGCCAGTGGAAGAACCTGTACGTCAGCCGCCGCAACCGCCTGTCCAACAGCAGCCCGCTGCGCCACAGCCGGTTCAACAGCAACCTGTGCAGCAGCCCGTGCAACAGCAACCTGCTCAGCAGCCGCAGCAGCCTGTTCATGTACAGCCTGCGCCGCAGCCCGCTCCGGCTCCGCACGTTGAGCCAGAGCCGGTCGCCGAGCCTGAACCGGTTGTTGAAAAGCCGCAGCGTAAGGAAGCGGTGATCATCATGAACGTGGCCGCGCATCACGGCAGCCATCTCAACGGTGACGTGTTGCTCAACAGTATTCAACAGGCAGGCTTCAAGTTTGGCGATATGAATATTTTCCATCGCCACCTGAGCCCTGACGGTAGTGGTCCGGCGCTGTTTAGCCTGGCCAATATGGTCAACCCAGGCACCTTTGACCCGGAAATGACCGGTGATTTCGTGACGCCAGGTGTCACTATCTTTATGCAGGTGCCGTCCTACGGCGACGAGCTGCAAAACTTCAAGCTGATGCTGCAGTCCGCTCAGCACATCGCTGATGAAGTGGGTGGTGTGGTGCTCGACGATCAGCGTCGAATGATGACCCCGCAGAAGCTGCGCGAGTATCAGGACCGCATCCGCGAAGTAAAGGAAGCCAACGCGTAATTGTCGCGTTTACTTCAACTCCTCCTCAACCCCCGCCTGTCGGGGGTTTTTTCTCATTGATGGTGCGATATGGACTCAATCGAACAACAACTCACTGAACTGCGAACCACGCTTCGCCATCATGAATATCTCTATCATGTTATGGACGCACCGGAAGTGCCGGATGCGGAGTATGACCGGCTGATGCGCGAGCTGCGCGAGCTGGAGGCGCAGCACCCGGAACTGATTACGCCAGATTCTCCGACCCAGCGCGTCGGCGCCGAGCCGCTGGGGGCTTTCAGCCAGGTGCGTCACGAAGTGCCGATGCTGTCGCTGGACAACGTCTTTGATGAAGAGAGCTTCCTCGCGTTTAACAAGCGCGTGCAGGACCGTCTGAAAAGCAGCGATTCCCTCACCTGGTGCTGCGAGCTGAAGCTCGACGGCCTGGCGGTCAGTCTTCTCTATGAAAACGGCGTGCTGGTGCGTGCCGCCACGCGTGGCGACGGTACGACGGGTGAAGACATCACCACCAACGTGCGAACCATCCGCGCGATCCCGCTGAAGCTGCAGGGAGACAACATTCCCGCGCGTCTGGAAGTGCGCGGCGAGGTGTTCCTGCCGCAGGCGGGATTCGAGAAAATTAACGAAGAGGCGCGTCGCACCGGCGGGAAAGTGTTTGCTAACCCGCGTAACGCGGCGGCAGGCTCTCTGCGCCAGCTTGACCCGCGCATCACCGCGAAGCGACCGCTTACTTTCTTCTGCTACGGCGTCGGTATTCTGGAAGGTGGTGAGTTACCGGATACGCACCTCGGGCGTCTGCTGCAGTTTAAAGCCTGGGGCCTGCCGGTGAGCAACCGCGTTCAGCTCTGCGACTCGCCGGAAGCGGTGCTGGCGTTCTACCACAAAGTGGAAGAGGACCGTCCGACGCTCGGCTTTGATATCGATGGCGTTGTCATCAAGGTCAATTCGCTGGCGCTGCAGGAGCAGCTGGGCTTTGTGGCGCGTGCACCGCGCTGGGCGGTGGCGTTTAAATTCCCTGCCCAGGAGCAGATGACCTTTGTCCGCGACGTGGAGTTTCAGGTGGGCCGTACGGGCGCTATTACCCCGGTCGCTCGACTGGAGCCGGTGCAGGTCGCAGGCGTGCTGGTGAGTAACGCTACGCTGCACAACGCCGATGAAATCGAACGCCTCGGCCTGCGCATCGGTGACAAAGTGGTGATTCGCCGCGCGGGCGATGTTATCCCGCAGGTGGTGAACGTTGTTGAGTCAGAACGTCCTGATGATACGCGCGAGGTCGTTTTCCCGACCCACTGCCCGGTATGCGGCTCTGACGTAGAGCGTGTGGAAGGCGAAGCGGTGGCCCGCTGTACGGGCGGCCTGATCTGCGGCGCGCAGCGTAAAGAGTCGCTTAAGCACTTTGTTTCCCGTCGCGCAATGGACGTTGACGGCATGGGCGACAAGATTATCGATCAGCTGGTTGAGAAAGAGTATGTCCATACGCCAGCGGATCTGTTCAGGCTCACGGCGGGCAAACTGACCGGTCTGGATCGCATGGGGCCGAAGTCAGCCCAGAACGTGGTTAACGCGCTGGAAGCAGCGAAAGAGACGACCTTCGCCCGCTTCCTGTACGCGCTGGGCATTCGTGAAGTCGGCGAAGCGACGGCGGCAGGTTTAGCCGCGTACTTTGGTACGCTGGAGGCGCTGGAAAAGGCAAGCATCGACGAGCTGCAGAAAGTGCCGGACGTCGGCATCGTCGTCGCCACGCACGTCTTTAACTTCTTTGCCGAAGAGAGCAACCGCGAGGTCATCGGCAAGCTGCTGGAAGAGGGCATTAAATGGCCTGCGCCGGTGGTGGTCAACGCCGAAGAAATTGATAGCCCATTTGCCGGTAAAACCGTGGTGCTAACCGGTAGCCTTAGCCAGCTTTCACGCGACGATGCAAAAGCGCGTCTGGTGGCGCTGGGGGCCAAAGTGGCGGGCAGCGTGTCGAAGAAAACCGACCTGGTGATTGCCGGCGAAGCTGCGGGTTCGAAGCTGGCGAAAGCCCAGGAGCTCGGCATTGAGGTTATCGACGAAGCGGAAATGATGCGCCTGTTAGGAGAGTAACGTGGAGAAAGAGCAGCTCGTTGAGATCGCCAATACGGAAATGCCGTTCGGTAAATATAAGGGCCGCAGGCTGATCGATTTGCCGGAGGAGTACCTGCTGTGGTTCGCCCGCAAGGACGAATTCCCCGCCGGGCGTCTGGGCGAGCTGATGGCTATCACGTTACTGATCAAAACCGAGGGGCTGACCCAGCTGGTGCAGCCCCTGAAGCGTCCTTAAGCCTTCGCGGCGCGGGTCTCTTCCTGCGCCAGCTTTTCCGTCTGGCGCTTGTAGCGACGCGCCAGCACCGCGCAGACCATCAGCTGGATCTGATGGAAAATCATCAGCGGCAGCACCATCATCCCGATCACCGAGGTGGGGAACAGAATGTTCGCCATCGGGATGCCGTTCGCCAGGCTCTTTTTGGAGCCGCAGAAGACGATAGTGATCTCATCGGCTTTGCTGAAGCCGCATTTGCGCGCCACAAAAACGTTCACCGCAATGACAATTGCCAGCAGAACGAGGCTGACCACCACGATAAACAGCAGCGAGCCTGCGCCCACCTTATGCCAGATCCCGTTTACGACCGCTTCGCTGAAGGCGGAATAGACCACCAGCAGAATCGACGACTGGTCGGTTTTGGAGATCCATTTCTTATGCTTCGCCACGAACGCCCCGGTCCACGGACGCGAGAGATGGCCCAGGACAAACGGCAGCAGCAGCTGCAGGCAGATTTTGCCGACTTGCTCAAGGTTACCTTCCGCGCCGTGCATGTTCATCAGCAGGCCCACCAGCAGCGGGGAGACGAATATCCCTAACAGGCTGGATGCCGAAGCGGAGCAGACCGCGGCTGCAACGTTCCCTCCGGCAAGAGAGGTAAAGGCAATGGCAGACTGCACGGTGGCCGGGAGAATACAGAGATACAGGAAACCGGTGTAGAGCGCCGGATCGACGTTAACCGGTGCCCACCAGGCAAACAGCACCCCGAGGATCGGGAACAGAATAAACGTGCTGCACATCACCCAGAGGTGCAGTCGCCAGTGGCTACCGCCAGCGATAATCGCTTCGCGGGAGAGCTTTGCGCCGTGCATAAAGAACAGCAGTGCGATGGCGGCTGTCGTCAGTCCCTCAAAAAGAGGGACGAAACCGCCGCGAGCAGGGAAGAACGAGGCCAGTAAAACGGTGGCCACCAGGGTAAGTGTAAACGGATCAAGAATACGAAATAGTTTCATAATGACTCCTGAAAACAGATGTCGCTATTGTGCTTTTTTCCATTTGAGAAATAAAATTGATTTATTGCATCCATTCATGAATTAAACAGATGAATTATTCCCTACGCCAGCTTCGCATTTTCGTCACCGTCGCCCATGCCCGCAGCTTTAGCCGGGCAGGTGAAATGATCGGCCTGAGCCAGTCGGCGGTCAGCCACAGCGTGAAGGAGCTGGAAAACCAGACCGGCGTTAGATTGCTTGACCGCACCACTCGCGAAGTGGTCCTGACCGAAGCCGGGCAGCAGCTGGCCCTGCGTCTTGAACGGCTGCTTGATGAGCTGAACAGCACGCTCAGAGACGTGGGGAGGCTGGGGCAGCAGCTGTCGGGCACCGTGCGGGTTGCGGCCAGCCAGACGATATCCGCGCACCTTATCCCGCAATGTATTGCTGAGGGTAACCATCGCTATCCTGATATTGATTTTGTCCTGCATGACAGACCGCAGCAGTGGGTGCTGGAGAGCATCCGCCAGGGGGATGTGGATTTTGGTATTGTGATCGATCCTGGCCAGGTGAGCGATCTGGAATGCGAAAGCGTTCTTTCTGAACCTTTTTTACTGCTCTGTCGTGACGACGACCCGCTGGCAGCGTTGCTCGAGGTCAGCTGGCAGTCCCTGCAGGGGGCGAACCTGGTTTTACAGGATTATGCCTCAGGCAGCCGCCCGCTGATTGATTCCGCGCTGGTGAATCAGGGCGTTAAGGCAACGATCGTGCAGGAGATTGGTCATCCGGCCACGCTGTTTCCGATGGTGGAAGCCGGAATTGGCATCAGCGTGTTGCCCGCTCTGGCGCTTCCCCTGCCGCAGGGAAGCCAGCTGGCGGTGAGGCGGCTGACGCCCGTTGTCGAACGAAAGCTGATGCTGGTGCGGCGAAAAAATCGTTCGCTCTCGGGTGCGGCGCAGGCCATCTGGGAAGTGGTGCGTATCCAGGCACAACGATTAACCGAGGCCCGCATACGCGATCCACTGTTTAACGCATCAGACGATTAGATGTAGATATCAATCTGATTAGTGTCTGACGGGCTATTCACGCCTTCTACTTTGCCCAGTTTTTGATCCTGCTTCTTCTGAGCTTCTTCGGCCTGCTGGCGCTGCAGTGCGGCGAGCTGCGCCTGCAGCACTTTGATCTGGGTCTGAATCAGTTCCTGCTGCTTCTTCTTCTCATCTGCACTGCCGGGGCTGTTTGCCAGCTCTTTTAACTGCTGGGTCAGCTTTTTGATCTTGTCGAGAATGCGGGTGATTTGCGCAGAGACATCGTTACTGCTCGAAGAGCCACTCGCGCCGCTGGTTTGAATCTGTTGGGTTGAAGCCTGAATGGTCGTCATACTTTTTCCTCGCGTTATAAAACAGAGGTATCGGCACCGACGGGATTAGCTTGAGGAAAATGCGGCAGGTTCACATTTTTATATCGCAGATAGCAAAAAAGCGCCTTTAGGGCGCTTTTTTACATTGGTGGGTCGTGCAGGATGACTCGCTTCGCTCGCCCTTCGGGCCGTCGCCGTAAACGGCTCCGGTGCCTCACTGCGTTCGGCTCGAACCTGCTGCAGGTTCGAATCATCCAGATCGCAGATAGCAAAAAAGCGCCTTTAGGGCGCTTTTTTACATTGGTGGGTCGTGCAGGATTACTAGCT
>NZ_JADBQQ010000018.1:0-197388 GCF_014895985.1 Enterobacter cloacae complex sp. P2B
ACGGGCACGAACTGGACGGCACCGGCCAGCCAGATTCGCGCTGGCCAGACGATAATCGTGATGTCTAACCCGGTGCAACTGTTCCAGATTTCATCCGTGAATAGCGCCACGTCAATGACGGTTACGCCTGCCGCCGCTCCGACACTTAGTGGCCAGAAGTATGGAATCCTGGTGTCCGACAATATCTCTGTAGACGGACTGGCACAGGCCATGTCGCAGCTCATCAAAGAGTTTGACGAGAATATTGGCGCGTGGGAGACGTTCGCCACAACCTCAGCCAATCAGAGCATCACCGTAACCATCAACGGCACCTCTGTAACCATCCCTGGCATCGGTAAACTGGCACAGAAAGGGAGCAACGGTGCGCTTGCTGTCGCAGACGGCGGAACCGGCGCAACGAATGATGCAGACGCTCGCACAAACCTCGGTTTGGGAAACAGCGCCACCAGGAGTGTTGGGACGGTAACTGGTACCGTAGCTGCTGGCGATGATTCTCGCATCACTGGTGCCCTTCAAAAAACTGGCGGGAAACTTACAGGACAACTGGATTTGGTAAGTGCACCGCTTGTGGCAGACGGTAACTCGGTTATTGTTGCAAATGGTGGTCTTGATGTTGATTTAGCAAAAGGACTAGCGTTAAGAGGAAGAGTGCAGCAGGGGGCGGGCAAAAACAATAATATACTGGTGGTATCTGGAGATGGTGATACAGGCGCGACAGGATATGTAGGTGCATTCCAATATAACTGGTATACCGATGGATGGATTACCGGGATTACTCGTGGTTCAGGAACAAACACGCTGACGTATTCGATTTACTATAATGGCGCCTCTTACGGCACCGGTGATAAACGATGGAGCTTCAATTATGATGGTTCCGCCACTTCTCAGGGCGCCTGGGTTAATGGTTCTGACGAGCGTCACAAGTCGAATATTGAGCCGGTAGCGCAACCTCTTGCCGCCGTACTCTCTTTGCGTGGCGTAACGTATGATGTTCAGGATGGTGGTCGGGGCGTTGGCCTAATTGCTCAGGATGTAGAAAAGTGGTGTCCTGATGCAGTTAAGACATACGGAGACCGTAAATTCAGCGATGGAAAGGTGATCGAGAATTTTAAGTTTCTCGATACATCAGGCGTAGCTGCCGCGTACCATACTGAAGCAATCAAAGAACTATTTAACCTGGTGGAACTGGCGCTTAACGATCCGGACAAGGCTCGTGATGTTATTAAAGCGGTGAAAGCTGCCTCTGAGCTTAGCCAGTCAGGTTCGTAAATAATTTACGCAGGCACCAGGTGAGTAAGCCGCCTCCCATCGTATGCAAGAATGGGCGGCGGCTGATTGCTCAGTATTCATGCCCGAGCAAACATCGGGAATATTAACCGACCAATATTTACAGGCCAACCTGTCGCACGGTCGGGGACTCAGAAACCAGCCACATATCGGACTCTTCAAACATTTCTTCCAGCATGCGGTTAAGCTTTTCCCGATCGCTTTTACTTGCATCGCTATTCAAGCCGTTCGCCTGCATCGGCTTCACCTTCACTTCGGCATCAGGGAAAATCTGATGCACTCGCTTCGTCAGCTCAGCCAGTATTATTTCTTTTGCCCCAGCAAGCCCCACAACATTACGCTTGTCATATACCAGTTCAACAAACATTACGATCCCTCTTGGCTAACTTGATCTGTAATCACAAAAATACTACTGTATATGCATACAGTCAATAGTCCATAGAGGGTGCTCTTATGCCTCGTCAACCTGATATACGTGCAGCCTTTTTAGCGGCCATACAACAGAATCCAAAGGGATATCTTTGTTTGAACACTGACAAATTCATCACTGAATTGCGCGTTAGGAATTGGCATTTCAGCCAGGCAGATGCCAATGCATGGATTAAGAGATACCAACCAGACTTTGCTGATAAGACGACGGATGGAAGCGATAACCGTTACTGGATCTTGCGTAATATGGGGAGGGTTTTCTGATGGGCTTTCCTTCACCGGCTATGGATTACCAGGAACAGCGGTTAACCATAGATCTGCTATGCGGAATTGACGGAAACTGCAGGGTAATAGAAACATCCTGTGGTTGGGCAGTGATTAACATTGCTCTGAGGCCAGAGCAGGGAGATACGCTACTGGTAAGAATGGATAACAGGAAAGAGTTTGCAAAGCTATACGGGGCGGCATTGATAACTGAAGATGGTGAAGCGATAGAAGGCGATGCGCTGGATGATGTAACTGTATATGGTGTGCTAACGCATAGTCTTAACCGGGTTGGTAACGATGATTGCCCGACAATTTAAAGCAGGGTTCAACCATCATTTCACCATCGTTTCGCCATCATAATTTTACGAAAACAAAAAACCAGCCGTAAGAGGCTGGTTTTCAATGTTTTTTTGGTCGGCACGAGAGGATTTGAACCTCCGACCCCCGACACCCCATGACGGAGCGTTATTTTTTTGGTCTTTTCACGCGAGGAGGTATCCTCTCAACGATATGCGTAGTTGTTTTAACACTTAAGACTGTTCGTTGAACAAACTGTTCGATCGAGTTTAGCAATTCATCGAATTCCCTTTTCGTAGGGCTCCAACCTCGATGAGCCGCGGCATTACCTGCATCAACTACAGTCGACAAAATACTGGCTTCAGTATCCCCAATAAAACCTTCATCCTTAAGTTGTTTTATTTTTTCGTCAAGGTACAAACCAGGATGAATTTGAAGGATTTCTGTCGTCCGGTCAAAAATTGTCCTAAGTCCGATAGAGGCAAGTATTAGATGACCAGACTTATAAGAAGAATACATTTCGTTGAAAATCTGAAATAGCTGAAAATCTACTGATTCGAGTTTTGGCACCCATGAAGGAGTTGGTATGTGATCAAAAGCTGGGTAGGTAGTGATCATGTCTATAGGCGTCTCTTTGAATTCACCATTTATGTAGTCATGAGTAGTATGTTCACTAAAGTGTTCATTCAAATGGTAAAATACGGTAGAGCATCCGTTACATTGAAGTAAGTGATGATCATATGTTCCGTATACAGGATGAACATCATCTTCCCATGCAACTAAGAGATGTCCATGCACAGTGCAATTTCGTTGCCCGCCACATGTCGGACAAAGTCCTTTTATCATAGTAACTTCACTGCTCAAAAATCACCCCATTAAAGATGTATGATTATTTGCCAAAAATGATACAAGGAAAATTGTTCAGCCGTATGATTTTTTCTTTAACTTCCTTCGCCATTATGGCTTTTTGATACGCGTAAGTTGTTGATTCATATGATCTAAAAATTAAGATTTAATGGCGAAAAATAAATGTATGTATTTGATTGTTATAGATAACACGCATGATTTAAAATCCCTCGGCGTTCGCGCTGTGTGGGTTCAAGTCCCACTCCGGGTACCATGGGAAACAAAGAATAAAATCAAAGCAATAAGCAGTGTCGTGAAACCACCGAAAGGTGGTTTTTTTGTGCCTGAAATCTACTTTCTTGCATCATTGTTATTATTCAGTTATTCAGTTATTCAGTTATTCAGTTATCCAGAGCGAAGGTGTATTTGTCGGCGATACGACAGGGATTCGCGAAGATGCATTGCATCAGTACCCCTGTCATATCGCCGATATCATTCTGCGCTCAGGTTGTCAGAAATATTCACGCTTGCCACGGACTGAACTTTCCATGCGCCATTTTCTTTGACCATGCAGTCAATCACGGTGTGATCCCGCTTTTTGCCGAATGATATATACACCTGCATGCATGCGGCATCGTAATCTAATGCCCGCGCACTGACGATGCCCCAGTCATCATCATATCCCTGGGCCTTTATGAACATATCGACGTCAGGCACGTCATATTCATCCGGATCCAGCTTATCCATGGCTTTGAGCTTGCTGATTGTTTCGCGGGTAACGTATCGGCTCAGCGCTTCATAGTTTTTTATTGGCTCTTTCCCGCTAAGAATCTGCGAGATGTACCACTTATTAAACTGAAGGGCGGCGGATGCCTCAGGGGGTAGCTTCTGTGCAGCTGATACGAGAGTGGGCAGAAGCAGGGCAGCAAGAATTATTTTTTTCATGTTAGTCATGCCTGTATATTGCATACGCTGGCTTTACTTCCCGGTATTCTTTTCCCGGATACATTGTTCGCTGAACAAAATCAGAGTACCAGACGCCGTTCCCGCCATAGATGCATGCATGGCCATAGGGGTGGTGGGCTGTAGGCTGGATCACTGCCACGTCACCCTCAACAGGCTCGCCGTAAATCTGATGGAAGCCAGCCAAAATCAAATTGCTTTTCATATTCTTAGCATAATGTGTGTTCTGCAGATTAGCACCGCCAGCGCGAATGGCTTTTGAAACAAATTCTGCACATCTTTTCTGGCTATGCTCGCCCGCATGCTGGCGGGCATAAACTGCGGCTTTATGGGCACTCCACATAATTTAATCCCTTATAGACTTAATGGTTAACAAGGGAAACATTACGCCTGGAAGTTGCAGTTTTTTGTAAATAAGGGTGATCGGAATTAAACCACTATCTGTTTGGATAATGGTGTTTGGTTAATCCATACGGCATCTTTATGCCCGCTATCGCGGGCGTTTTAATATCCGCCCAAATACGCCTTCCTCACCTCCTGATTTCCGAGCAGCTCCTCGCCGCTGCCGCTCAACCGGATCTGCCCGTTAACCATCACATATCCGCGGTCGGAAAGCTTCAACGCATGGTGCGCATTCTGCTCCACCAGAAAAATGGTCATGCCGTTGCGGGCCAGCTCGCGCAGCGTCTGGAAGATCTGTTTCACCACTATCGGCGCTAAGCCCAGGCTCGGTTCATCCAGCAACAGCAGCCTGGGACGGCTCATCAGCGCCCGGGCGATCGCCAGCATCTGCTGTTCCCCGCCTGACATGGTCATCGCGCGCTGCTTGCGCCTCTCCTTGAGGCGAGGGAACAGGTCGAACATGGTTTGCATATCTTCAGCCGCAAACCGGTTGCCGATGGGGATGGTTCCCATCAGCAGGTTCTCTTCGACGGTCATATCCGGGAAGACACGCCGGCCTTCAGGCGCCTGCGCAATGCCGCCGGAGGCGACGTAGTGGGTGGATTGATGGCTGATGTCGTCACCATTGAACAGAATCTGCCCGCTCCGGATGCGCGGCTGGCCAAAGATAGACATCAGCAATGTGGATTTACCCGCGCCGTTAGCGCCAATCAGCGCCACGGTCTCACCTTTATTGACCTCCAGGGAGACCTGCTTCAGCGCCTGAATGGCGCCGTAGAACACATCCACCTTGCGAAAAGCCAGCAGCGGTTCGCTCATAGGGACACCTCGCTCTCATCCGTACCCAGGTAGGCGGCAATGACCTTTTCATCATGCTGGATCTGCTCGGGTTTACCTCTGGCAATCACATCGCCGTGGTCGAGCACGATAATGTCGTCCGAAATCTCCATCACCATCCCCATATCATGTTCAATCAGTAAGACCGTGATGTCATGGCGATCGCGCAGGAAACGAATAATGCTGCTCAGCTTATGCGTTTCGACCGGGTTAAGCCCGGCGGCAGGCTCATCCAGACAGATCATCTCGGGCCCGGTACACATTGCCCGCGCGATCTCCAGACGCCGCTGCTGCCCGTACGACATCTCTCCCGCCAGGCGATTGGCGCACTCCACCAGGTCCACCACCTCCAGCCAGTAGAAGGCCCTGTCCAGGGCATCGCTTTCCGCCCGCCGATATGCCGGCGTGTTTAAGATCCCGGCGAGCAGATTGCGGTTAACGCGCATATGCTGCGCGACCAGCAGGTTTTCCACGACAGACATCTCGCGAAAAAGGCGGATGTTCTGAAAGGTGCGCGCCAGCCCGGCGCGGTTCACCAGGTGCGTTCCGCCAAACATTTTGTAGAACAGGCGCTGCCCGAACTGCGCGGGGTTAATCCAGTCGCCCGGCTGGAATTTTTGTCCGAGGACCTGAATAACGTTGGTCGTTTTAGTGCGGGTAGAAAATAAAATATTGCCGCCGGAAGCCTTATAGAAACCCGTCAGGCAATTAAACACGGTTGTTTTTCCCGCTCCGTTTGGCCCGATAAGGGCGGTAATGGAGCCGCGCTGCACGTCCAGATTAACGTCGTTAAGCGCCTTAATCCCACCGAAGTGCATCATCAGATGTTCCACGCGCAATATCGTCCCGTTCATGGCGCCACGCCCTTACGCACGGCAAACCCGCTGCGGTTAATGCGGATCAGGCCGCGTGGACGCCAGATCATCATCACCACCATCAGCATGCCAAACAGCAGGACACGGTACTCAGCAAAACTGCGCAGCAGCTCCGGCGTTACCGTAAGCACGAAGGCGGCCAGCACCACGCCAAGGGTCGAGCCCATGCCGCCCAGCACTACGATGGCGAGGATCAGCGCGGATTCAAAGAAGGTAAAGGAGGTCGGATTCACAAACCCCTGATAGGTTGCGAAGAACACCCCGGCAATCCCCGCGGTCGACGCGCCCAGCGTAAAGGCGGAAAGCTTCACCAGGACGTGATTCAACCCCATCGAGCGGCAGGCAATTTCGTCTTCTCGCAGGGCTTCCCACGCCCGGCCAATCGGCATCCGCGTCAGGCGGTGTTTGACGTAGAGCACCAGCATCACCACCAGAAACAGTACCGCGTAGATAAAAATAAACTTCATGTTCGGGTTGTAGGTCAGGTGGAAAAACTCGTGAAAAGGCACGCCACCTTCTTTCGCGCGTCGTCCAAATTCCAGGCCGAAAAAGGTGGGGGGAGGGGCTGACACGCCGTTTGGCCCCCCCGTGAAGGTCAGCCAGTTGTTCAGGATCAGGCGAATGATCTCCCCGAACCCGAGGGTGACGATCGCCAGATAGTCGCCGTGCATGCGCAGTACCGGAAAGCCGAGCAGGGCACCGGCGGCGGCGGCCATGATTGCCGCCAGCGGCAGCATGCTCCAGAAGCCTAACCCCAGATACTGGTATCCCAGCGCCAGACCGTACGCGCCAATCGCGTAGAAGGCGACGTACCCCAGGTCCAGCAGGCCGGCCAGCCCCACTACGATGTTCAGCCCCAGACCGAGAAGCACGTAGATCAGCCCGAGAATGGCGACGGTCAGTACATACTTGGTGGCGACAAACGGGACGCAAACCGCAAGCGCAATCACCAGAGGAATAATCCAGCGCATGCGGCTTTTGTAGTCCGGAGACCTAACATAGACGCCCGCGTTATCGGCTTCGAAGCGCGCCTGGAAACGAGCGCCCGCGGCGGTACCCAAAAAAGCGCTCAAGAGAAAACGCCCCAGCATTACAATGCCGACCATCCAGGCCAGCCGTTGTCCGGCAAAGTTAAAGCTGTACCCGTCCAGCACCACGCCAGCAATCGGGCCGAAGATAATCAGCGCAATCAGCCCGGAAAAAATCGCGTCCAGAACGCAGCGCTTGAGAGAAAAACCGTGCGATGTCATCATTCTCTTCCTCACACTTTGGCCACAACCGGACGCCCGAGCAGACCCTGGGGCCGGAAAATCAGGATCATGACCAGCAGGCCAAACGAGAAGACATCTTTATAGTCCGAGTTCACCATGCCCGAGAACTGGGCTTCTGCGACGCCAAGGATTAGGCCACCGAGCATGGCGCCGGGCAGGGAACCGATGCCGCCGAGCACCGCCGCCGTAAAGGCCTTAATGCCAATCACAAACCCGACGTAGAAATCAAAGGTGCCGTAATTCATGGTGATGAGCACGCCCGCCAGGCCGGCCATCGCCGCGCCTATAACAAAGACCAGGGAGATAATCCGGTCGGTGTTGATCCCCAGAATAGAGGCCATTTTGCGATCCTGCTGTACCGCGCGGCACATCCGCCCCAGCCGGGTATGGTTGATTATCCACGTAAGCACCAGCATGCCGGCAAACGAGGCGAGCAGAATAAACACTTTGGTGTAGGTTATCTGCACGAACCCGTCGCCAAGATGCAGTCGAATCACGCCGTCGAGCATGGTCGGCACCCCTTGCTGGCGCGGGCCCTGGCTCAGCTGGGCGTAGTTTTGCAGGATAAGCGACATCCCGATGGCGGAGATAAGCGGCGCCAGGCGCGTGGAGTTGCGCAGCGGCCTGTAGGCGATACGCTCGATAGTCCAGCCGTACACGCCAGTTACCGCGATGGTGAACACCAGCGTACCCAGAATCAGCAGGGGGAAGGACTCAAGCCCGAAGAAAGAGAGCAGCGCCAGACCAATGGCGCAGAGATAGGCGGAAATCATATACACTTCGCCGTGGGCGAAATTGATCATCCCGATAATGCCGTACACCATGGTGTAGCCGATGGCGATCAGGCCGTAGACGGAGCCCAGCGTTAAGCCATTGACTAACTGCTGCAGGAAGAATGTACTCATCTTAGCGCGCTCGTTTTATAGGCTGCGCGAGGCGCGCAGCCTGATGTTTATTACGCGCCGACGGGCAAGCCCGCCGACGTTGAGCGTGATTCCGTCCCGTTACTGCACTTCCTTATATTTTCCCTTGTCGTCCCACTGATAAACCACGTAGTCAGACACTTTCAGGTCGCCTTTGCTGTCCCAGGCTTTTTTGCCCATCACCGTATCGACAGAATTGGCTTTCAGCCACTCGCTGGCTTTCGCGGAATCCTTGCCGCCGGTGGCCTTGAAGGCTGCGGCAATGGCCTGTACGGAGGCATAGGAGTAGAGGGTATAACCTTCCGGCTCGAATTTACCGGCGCGGAATTTGTCGATAACCCCTTTACCGTCCGGGATCAGGCGCGGATCTTTACCAAAGGTCATGTAAATGCCGTTGGTATATTGCGGGCCGCCCGCTGCCGTCACCATCTCTTCGTTGACAATGCAGTCGCCGGAGAAGAATTTCGCCTGCACCCCCTGTTCACGCATCTGGCGAACCAGCGGGCCAGCTTCCGGGTGACAGCCGCCGAAGAACACCACGTCCGGTTTTTGCGCGCCGATCTTCGTCACCAGCGCGTTAAAGTCTTTTTCACCGCGGGATAAACCTTCATACATCACATCCTTCACCCCGCGCTTCGCCAGCGCCGCTTTGGTGGCGTCTGCCAGCCCCTGTCCATAGGTGTCTTTATCGTGAATGATGACCACGCGTTTGGCTTTCAGCTTGTCGATAATGAAGTCGCTGGCGACCTGACCCTGCTGGTCGTCGCGGCCACACATGCGGAACATGTCGCTCATGCCGCGTTCGGTGATCTGCGGGTTAGTTGAGCCGGGAGTAATCGCGATGATGCCCGCGTCGCTATACACCTCGGAGGCGGGCATGGTGGAAGAGGAGCAGAAATGGCCGACCACGGCGTTGACCTTATCCTGGTCGACTAAGCGGTTGGCGACGGCCACCGCCTGCTTAGGCTCGCAGGCGTCATCCCCCTGAACCAGCTTGATCTTCTCACCGTTAATACCGCCTGCGGCGTTAATGTCTTCGGCGGCCTGCGTTGCGCCGTGCCAGTACTGATCGCCGTAGGTGGCATTAGGGCCCGTGAACGGTCCGGCGACACCGATCACGATATCTGCCCGGGCGGAAAATGCCGTTACCAGACAACCGGCCAGCACAAGAGAAACAGGCGTTTTGATAAATTTCAGCGACATTATTATGTTCCTTAGCAAAGAGGTTTTTGCACCACGGCGTAAGCCTGAACGCCCAGGGCGCAGCCAATCCAAAAACACGAGCAAGAACAAAATGCACTAAACGAACGGCATCCTGCGTGATACGGCGAGGTTTCCATGCGCAGCGTCGCGCGAAGAACAGCAAGCAAAAACGTTGCCAGAATGGTTAACCCCTTGACGGGGTTATGACATGTTTGAGTATAGAGCGCCGCGTTATCCCGCCCTGCGCCAGGAGAAGAATTTACAGCGGAGATCACACATCGTTAACAATAAAGCCCATAAGTTGTGCAACGGTCACGATTTGCACACTTTTGCAGCAATAAAGACCTAAACTTCAGCCAGGGCAGGCGTGCGATCTGTGGTAGGATCCTTTCCTTTTTTATCAGGAGTGTCCGCGATGACGGAAGGTCCATTAAATGAAAGCGAAATGGCGTGGCTGGAAGAGACATTAATGTCTTACGGTCATGACGATGCGTCCGTGATTGACGTGTCCGAACTGGACGGCATGCTTACTGCAGTGCTTTCCGGCCCTGTTGTCGTTGAGCCAGATGCCTGGCTGGTGGCGGTGTGGGGCGGAGAGAAGTACATCCCGCGCTGGAAAAACGATCGCGAGATGAACCGTTTTATCGATCTCTGCTTTAAGCATATGAACGACATTGCCGAGCGCCTGAGCGAATATCCGGATCAGTTTGAGCCGCTGTTCGGCTATAACGACGTTGACGGTGAGAGTTACACCGTGGTCGAAGAGTGGTGCTATGGCTACATGCGCGGCGTGGCGCTGACGGACTGGTCAGCCTTGCCGGAAACCCTGAAGGCCGATCTCGACGTGATTGCCCTGCACGGAACGGAAGAGAACAGCGAGAAGCTGGATGAACTGTCCGAAGAGGAGTATATCGCCAGCATCGAGAGCATCCAGCCTGCGGCCCTGCGCTTATACAACTACTGGGTGGAGAACCCGCAGCAGCCGGAAGCGAAGAAGCCTGTCGTGAACGGCACGAAGGTGGGGCGTAACGATCCGTGTCCTTGCGGCAGCGGGAAGAAGTTTAAGAGCTGCTGCCTGCACTGATAAAAAAAGGGGCTGATGATAGCCCCTTTTATCTTTAACCCACTTCCGGCAGCATCCCGGCGGCAATCAACACCTGCACCAGAATAATCATTACCCCGCAGCCAAACACAACGCACAGCAGCGGTTTTCCTCCCGCGACGCGATATCCTTGCTGAGGATGCTGCTGACGGCTTTTCCACGCCAGCAGGGAAGGGAGCAGCAGGGCCAGGACAGAGAGCGCCACCCCCGCGTAGCCCAGCGCCATCACAAACCCGCGAGGGTAAAACAGCGCAAACGCCAGCGGCGGCAGGAAGGTAATGGCTCCGGTCTGTAACCGTCCGGCGGCAGTATTGCGACGCTGGAACAGGTCGGCCAGGTAATCGAACAGGCCGAGCGCTACGCCCAGGAACGAGGTCGCGAGCGCCAGGTCGGCAAACAGGTGAACCGCCAGCTCCACGTGCGGCGAGGTGACCACCTCGCGCAGCGACAACAGAAAACCGTTCAGGCCAGCGTGCTGCGCCATCAGCCCGACGAAGGTTGAAGAGTCAATGCTACCCAGCGTCACCAGCTGCCAGAAAATGTAGGCGATCAGCGGAATGGCGCTGCCGATAACAAACACACGACGCAGCTTGCGGACATCACCGTTCATATAGCTGACTATGCTCGGCACGCTGCCGTGGAAGCCAAACGAGGTGAAAATGACCGGGATGGCGGAAAGCGCCAGCCCTTGCTCCAGCGGCAGCGTCAGCAGGTTCACCTTGTGCACGTGCGGTGCCAGCAGCGCCAGCATGACAACCAGAAACAGAATTTTGGCGCTGAAGAGAAAACGGTTAAAGAGATCGACCAGCGATGTGCCCACGCAGACCACGCCGCCGCCAATAAGCGCAAAGAAGATAGCCCCCGTTGCAGGGGTAATGTCAGAGCCAAACCAGTCGTTGACGCTGGAGGCGATTAGCTCCCCGGCACCGCTGATATACGCGGCCGTGAGGGCATACATCAGGAACATCATGCTAAAGCCGGTGATCCACTGGCCGTAGCGTCCCAGGTAGCGCGCCGCCAGCGAACCCAGCCCGGTATCGGCGGGCACATGCTGGTAAACCTCAAGCAGCAGCAGTGCGGTATAGCACATTAGTGCCCAGAGCGTGCCAAGCAGCAGCAGGGTCATCCCAAATCCCACTCCCGCGGCAGCCAGAGGCATTGCCAGCATTCCTGCGCCAATCGTCGTTCCGGCGACGATAAAAATACTTCCCAGGGTTCTGTTCTTCACGCTTTCCTCTACAACGACGCTTAACCGCAACAAAATCTGCGGCGCAGAGTAAGGCAAAAGCGGTAATTCGTCAAACCACCGTTACAAGGAGTGTAATGAAAGGTTTACGTATTGCGCTACTGCCCATCCTGAGTGGGGCGACGGTCAGGCGTGACGTAAATAGGGCGTACGGGGAATAAAATGCGTGTTTTAATGCAGGGAAAGGTAAATTAGTGCGGCGCCGGAAACCGGCACCGCGCTGATATTAATTCTGCGTATCGAGAGTCGACAGTTCTTTATCAATAAAGTAAAGTCCTTCGCCGGATTTACCCACCAGGGATAATTTATCCAGCACGGATTTAAACAGCTTCTCTTCTTCGTGTTGTTCCGCAACGTACCACTGCAGGAAATTAAAGGTTGGATAATCCTGGCCGATCATTGCCGCATGAACCAGTTCGTTAATTTTCTGGGTTATCAGCTGTTCGTGCTCGTAGGTGGCGCGGAACAGTTCGTCGAGAGAATTATATTCAGCAAAAGGCGATGCCACGTTCTCAATGCGCGGCAGGCTGCCCGTATCGGTCAGATAATCAAACAGGCGCTGCATGTGGGTCATCTCTTCCTGGGCGTGACGACGCAGAAACGCGGCCGCACCTTCAAAGCTGTGATAGCTGCACCAGGCGCTCATCTGCTGGTAGAGAAGGGATGAATAGAGCTCAAGGTTCATTTGTGCATTGAGCTTGTCGATCATTTCAGTTTTCAGCATGGTGGCGCTCCGGATTATTATAACGGGTTCATAATGAGCGACACTATAATTTGTTATTTAATTATTTGCAAAACGTAAAATTAAATATTTGTTCTTTTAAAATACGAATGGGAATAAAACGCATTGGCGATATTTATTTTTATTAATGCGAATTATTTTTGTTCTTAGTTAAATAAAGCGCCAGCAAACGCTGGCAGCTTTGGTTAATACCAGGGATTATTTGCCTTAGGGTTAACGGCATACCCTATGCACTTATACTGGATAGTAACGCTCTCGTTCAGGCACAAAGAGCCGCTTGTCAGGGTACAGGTTTTGACCGGTTGCCCGTAGGCAGAGGCGGTGGCATAGCCCATGTTCTGACAGGCTTTTACCGCGGTACCGTTATTAACATATTCATCGGACCAGGCGTTTTGCAGCACGGCCTGGCCATAGTCGAGGCGGACAATGCCGTTCGGCGCGTCGAGGCTGCTGATTTCCGCCTGGCGTTTAACGCTGCATCCCGCGAGCAGCAGGACTGTAGCGGCTACGATGGCTCTTTTCATGGTTCGCTCTGAGTGGATGGAAATACGTTATCGTACCCGCAGATGCCCGCTGCAATGCCAGGAATAGCCGGACGATCTACCCTCACTCTTTGCAACGGACGGCGTAGATCCTCCCCTTCACAAAATTGTGAGCGTGCATTTAGTTTTTAAAACTGCATTTCATTTACTTTGAAAGTCTGTTTATTTGATGCCAGAATGAACGGGAACAGGTATCCATGGCGGGGAGTGCCCGCAGCGCATTCTGGAGAGACACGATGAAAATTGCACTGATGATGGAAAACAGCCAGGCGGCTAAAAACCCAGTCATATTAAAAGAGCTGAAAACGGTAGCCGATGAAAAAGGGTTCCCGGTTTACAACGTGGGTATGAGCGACGAAAACGATCATCACCTGACCTACATCCACCTGGGCATTATGGCGAGCATTTTGCTGAATGCGAAAGCGGTGGATTTCGTGGTCACCGGCTGCGGCACCGGGCAGGGGGCGCTGATGTCGTTAAACATCCACCCTGGCGTGATATGCGGCTACTGCATCGATCCCGCAGACGCGTTTCTCTTCGCGCAAATCAATAACGGCAATGCGCTCTCTCTGCCTTTTGCCAAAGGGTTTGGCTGGGGAGCGGAGCTAAACGTTCGCTTTATCTTTGAAAAGGCATTTACCGGCCGAAAAGGGGAGGGTTATCCTCCAGAGCGTAAAGAGCCGCAGGTGCGTAACGCCGGTATTCTGAACCAGGTAAAAGCGGCCGTGGTAAAAGATAACTATCTTGACTCGCTGCGCGCCATCGATCCTGAGCTGGTGAAGACCGCTGTTTCCGGCCCGCGTTTCCAGCAGTGCTTCTTTGAAAATTGCCAGGATAAAGCGATCGAGGATTTTGTTCGCAGTATCGTGGGGTAATGCGCACTGCGCAGTTTAAATTGTGATATTCGTCACAAAAATATTGATTTTTGTGACGATGGTCATATTATAGGCACATTGACGATAAAGTTGTATAACAAGTTAATGGAGCATCACAATGAAACTGCGCAAAATCCTGAAAAGTATGTGGGCCAATTACTGCCGCACTTTTAAAGACGTGCCGCCTGGCGCCATGTTCTGATAAAAAAAACCTGCTTCGGCGGGTTTTTTTGTGTCCTGCGGCAATGAAGGGCAGATGTCACGGGCCACGTTTTGATACTATGGCGGCCTTTGAATAAGGAGAAAGCCCCATGTCACAAAACCTGAGCGCCGATCAGGAACTGGTCTCTGACGTTGTCGCCTGTCAGCTGGTTATCAAGCAAATTCTTGATGTTCTGGACGTTATTGCACCGGTTGAAGTGCGCGAGAAGATGTCCACGCAGCTGAAAAACATCGATTTTGCCAGCCATCCCGCGGCTGCCGACCCGGTGACGCTTCGCGCGATCCAGAAAGCCATCGCGCTGATTGAACTGCGCTTTACGCCGCAGGGCGAGTCTCATTAAAACGCGAACGGGCGACCGCGCGTGTCGCCCGTTGATATCGTTAAAAGAAGGTCTGGACCAGCAGGTAGCTCGCCGCGCAGGCGCAGCTCACGCCAATTAGCCCCGGCAGAATAAAGCTGTGGTTAATGATGAATTTGCCGATGCGGGTTGTTCCCGAGCGGTCAAAGCCGATGCAGGCTAAATCACTCGGGTAGGTCGGCAGAACAAAATAGCCGTAGGACGCCGGGAAGAAGGCGATCAGCATTTTTGGATCGATGCCCAACATCAATCCCATCGGCGCCACGGCCGTCAGGGCCGCCGCCTGGCTGTTTACCAGCTTCGACACCAGGAAAAGCACGATGGCATACGTCCACGGATGGCTTTTCACCACCCCTTCCAGCGCCAGCTTTAACTCATCGAGATGCGCCTGGAAAAAGGTATCGCTCATCCACGCCACCCCGAACACCGAGAAGATCGCCACCATACCGGCCTTGAATACCGCACCGTTTGAGATGGCTGAGGCATTGACCTTGCAGGCCATCAGCATCACGGCACCGGCAATGAGCATCATCATCTGAATGACGAGGTTCATCGACAGGGCCGTCATTTTACCTTTCAGCTCGAAGGCCGGGCGCAGTTCGGGAAAAGCCCCGAGCAGGACTACCACCGCAATACCGGCAAAGAAAATCCATGTCGACCAGTAGGCCTGCTTCGGAAAACGCTGGTTCATTAACGTCTCCGTGCCGCCATAGATAAACTCGCGCTGTTTGGGATCTTTCAGTTTCTCCTGAAACTCCCCGTCGTCAGCCAAATCTTTCCCCCGACGTAAACTCCACAGGGCCGCTATCGCGACGCCGAAAAGCGAAGCGGGAACCGATACGGCGAGGATTTCCAGGATCCCCCAGGCGTGCCCAATCCCATGCTGTGCGGCCAGGATGGAGACCAGCGACACAACGGCGACGGAAACCGGAGACGCGGTGATCGCCATCTGGGATGCCACCGATGCCACCGCCATTGGGCGTTCCGGGCGGATCCCTTTTTTCAGGGCGATATCCGCAATGATGGGGAACATGGTGTAGACCACGTGCCCGGTGCCGCACAGAAAGGTCAGCATCCAGGTGGTAAAAGGGGCGAGAAGCGTGATGTGCTGCGGGTGTTTGCGCAGCAGGCGTTCAGCAAACTGCATCATGACGTTGAGGCCACCCGCGGTCTGCAGGGTAGCGGCACAGCCTATCACCGCGAGAATGGTTAACATGACGTCAACCGGAGGCTTGCCGGGCTGGAGCCCAAAGACAAAACACAAAATAAAAAGGCCAATACCGCTGATTAACCCAAGCCCCATGCCGCCGAAACGTGTTCCCGTCAGCAGGCAGAGGAGAATGACAACAAACTCAATGGTGATCATGCTTTTCCCTCGTCAATGATTATGTAATTAAATAAATCATTACATTTTGTAAGGTTAATCATTGAGAGCGAGATCTGATTTGTTAAATTTCAGCAAATCAGAGGGTTGGGGAGATAAGAAGGAACCTGCCCCCCTGAACCAGGGCCAAGGCAGGTTAAACGCTTAGTGGTGCTGCACCGTCACAAGATCGAGCAGGTGGCGGTCGGCTTGCTCCGGGCGTAAACCGGCCTGGCGCGCATTGTGGATCTCATCCGCCAGCGTTTTCAGCAGCACACCGTCCTGCTGCTGTTCTTTATCCATATCGCGTAAAAATTTAAGAGTGATGATGTCATGCTGTGCTCTGGCTTCATCGGCCAGCTTGTTGAGCGTCGTACAGCGCTGCTCATGCTCTTCCAGCGTTTTCTGGAACAGTTCTTCCAGAGAAGAGTAATTTTCGTTGATCCCATCAAGGGCTTTAACAACCGGGTTAGCCCCCGCGGCCTTCAGGAAGTTAAAGACGCGCATCATATGGGTGACGTTGCTTTGTGCCTGTGAACGAAAGAACGTGGCAGAGCCCGTGAGACTTTTTTCAGAACACCATGCACTTAAGTGAAGGTGCAGGTTCGAGGCGTAGAACTCAAGGTTCATCTGCGCGTTAAGTTTTTGCATCATCGTTTGGGTAGCCATACTCATATCCTTATAGACTGTGGGACGTGATATCCGCTGCTTAACCTGACAGCCAGGCAAATACGAAGAAAAACAGAATTGCAATTTTTGCAGTGACTAAAATCGATCGAAAATTCACTTCCTGTGTTCGATATAAATAAGCATACCTTTGTCTTATGATTAAGAAAACTCTTAATTAGGCTGTGTTTACCATACATTACAAAGTTTAATATAGTACAAAAATACAAATATATAGCTACCAAATGAAATTTTATTAACCTGTTGATATTAAAGGCTAAGTGTCTTTCGATGGATACTGATTTACTTTCGTGAGCATTTAGCCGGAATAATGCTCTGTAAGAAAAATAAATACAGATTATTCATTTCAAATATATGATGCGTTGCTGAATTTGCGCTAAGTCAATTTTAACGGAATAACGCCTTTTTATGACGCGTTCGTTTTTTTGATGAAAAGCATGGTTCCCCGTCAGGGGAGAGCCGCAGCGACATCCGCCGTAAGGCATCAGGGATTTCTTAGCTAATCTTATGGATAATTCTGCTTACCCTGCTTTCATTTGTCAGACAATTCCTGCCTTTTTTATGTCATTTTTCGCTGAATTTATGTACGCAATTACTGTAATTCTGCGGTGTGATGGGGCTCTCTTATGGATGATTAATTTCCCGCTAAAACTATCACCAGCAATAACGCTTATGACGAGGTAAGCGCTAATGCCTTGTTTTAAGTCCGATTAAATAAGAAGCACGCAAATCTTCCCTACAGAAAAGAATGCTAAAGCTGGAGTTTACCATGCACAAATTTACTAAAGCGCTGGCGGCCATCGGTCTGGCTGCCGTTATGTCACAATCCGCTATCGCTGAGAATTTAAAACTCGGTTTTTTGGTAAAACAGCCGGAAGAACCCTGGTTCCAGACCGAATGGAAATTCGCTGATAAAGCCGGAAAAGATTTAGGTTTTGAAGTGATTAAAATCGCCGTGCCGGACGGTGAAAAAACCCTGAACGCCATCGACAGCCTGGCGGCCAGCGGCGCGAAAGGTTTTGTGATCTGCACGCCGGATCCAAAACTCGGATCGGCAATTGCGGCGAAAGCCCGCGGTTACGACATGAAGGTTATTGCGGTTGACGATCAGTTCGTTAACGCCAAAGGCAAACCGATGGACAGCGTTCCGCTGGTCATGATGGCGGCGACCAAAATCGGTGAACGTCAGGGGCAGGAGCTTTATAAAGAGATGCAGAAACGCGGCTGGGATGTGAAAGAGACCGCCGTCATGGCCATCACCGCAGACGAGCTGGACACGGCGCGTCGTCGTACGACCGGTTCAATGGACGCGCTGAAAGCGGCTGGCTTCCCTGAAAAACAGATCTATAAAGTGCCAACCAAATCTAACGACATCCCGGGCGCCTTTGACGCGGCGAACTCTATGCTGGTCCAGCACCCGGAAGTGAAGCACTGGCTGGTGGTCGGCATGAACGACAACACCGTGCTGGGCGGCGTGCGTGCGACGGAAGGTCAGGGCTTCAAGGCGCCTGACGTTATCGGGATCGGCATCAACGGCGTGGATGCGGTGAGCGAGCTGTCCAAAGCGCAGGCCACCGGCTTCTACGGCTCTCTGCTGCCAAGCCCGGACGTTCACGGCTACAAATCCAGCGAAATGCTCTACAACTGGGTCACCAAAGGGGCTGAACCGCCGAAATTTACCGAAGTGACCGACGTGGTGCTGATTACCCGCGACAACTTCAAAGAGGAACTGGCGAAAAAGGGACTGGGCGGTAAGTAATACGCTGTGATTGTGCCCCTTACTCGCCGTAAGGGGCCAGACGTACACACTACAGGAATCACGGAGTCGTTATGCAACAGTCTAATCCGTATCTCTCTTTTCGCGGCATCGGGAAAACGTTTCCCGGTGTTAACGCGCTGACCGATATCAGCTTCGACTGCTATGCCGGCCAGGTTCATGCCCTGATGGGGGAAAACGGAGCGGGGAAATCCACGCTGCTAAAAATCCTCAGCGGCAACTACGCGCCAACAACCGGCACGCTGGCCATTCGCGGTGAAGAGGTGGCCTTTGCCGATACCACGGCGGCGCTCAACGCCGGCGTCGCCATTATCTATCAGGAACTGTACCTCATCCCTGAGATGACCGTGGCCGAAAACATCTATTTAGGCCAGCTTCCGCACAAAAGCGGCGTGGTAAATCGTTCGCTACTTAATTATGAAGCGGGGCTGCAGCTTAAGCATCTTGGTCTGGACGTCGATCCCCAGACCCCGCTGAAATACCTCTCCATCGGCCAGTGGCAGATGGTTGAAATTGCCAAGGCGCTGGCGCGTAACGCCAGGGTTATTGCCTTTGATGAACCCACCAGTTCGCTCTCCGCGCGTGAAATCGAAAACCTGTTCCGCGTGATCCGCGAGCTGCGCCAGGAAGGCCGCACCATTTTGTACGTCTCGCACCGCATGGAGGAGATATTTGCCCTGAGCG
This sequence comes from Enterobacter cloacae complex sp. P2B, assembly GCF_014895985.1. Lineage (NCBI taxonomy): Bacteria > Pseudomonadati > Pseudomonadota > Gammaproteobacteria > Enterobacterales > Enterobacteriaceae > Enterobacter > Enterobacter cloacae complex sp. P2B. The sequence continues at coordinate 19,200 of NZ_JADBQQ010000018.1, forward strand.
ATGCCATCACCGTATTTAAGGATGGGCGCTATGTGCGCACCTTTACCGATATGCAGCAGGTTAACCATGACCAGCTTGTTCAGGCGATGGTCGGGCGCGATCTGGGCGATATCTATCACTGGAAACCGCGCGAGTACGGCCCCGAGCGCCTGCGTCTGGACAACGTCAAAGCGCCGGGCGTGCGAAAGCCGGTTTCGTTATCCGTACGCAGCGGTGAGATCGTCGGTCTGTTTGGCCTTGTTGGGGCGGGGCGCAGCGAGCTGATGAAAGGGCTGTTCGGCGGTACACGCATTACCGCAGGGCAGGTCTCCATTGACGGCGAGCTGGTGGATATCCAGAAACCCGCCCACGCAATCAGGGCCGGGATGATGCTCTGCCCGGAAGACCGCAAGGCGGAGGGGATCATTCCGGTGCATTCGGTGCGCGACAACATCAACATTTCCGCCCGGCGTAAATTTATCCGCGCGGGTTGCCTGATTAACGACGGCTGGGAGTCGAGCAACGCCGACCATCATATTCGCTCGCTGAATATCAAAACGCCGGGACCAGAACAGCTGATTATGAATCTGTCAGGAGGAAACCAGCAGAAGGCCATTTTAGGCCGCTGGCTGTCGGAGGATATGAAGGTCATTCTGCTGGACGAGCCGACGCGCGGTATCGATGTGGGCGCAAAACACGAGATTTACAACGTGATATATGAACTGGCAAAACGCGGCGTGGCGGTGCTGTTCGCCTCCAGCGATCTGCCTGAGGTGCTTGGCGTTGCTGACCGCATTGTAGTGATGCGCGAAGGCGAAATCGCCGGTGAATTACTTCATGAACAGGCGAATGAACAACAGGCGTTGAACCTCGCCATGCCTAAAGTCAGCCAGGCTGTCGCCTGAGTAAGGAGTTAATGATGTCCTCTGTTACTACATCCGGAGCGCCGAAGTCGGCTTTTAGTTTTGGACGCATCTGGGATCAGTACGGCATGCTGGTGGTCTTTGCCGCACTCTTCATCGCCTGTGCAATCTTCGTCCCTAATTTTGCCACCTTCATTAATATGAAAGGGCTGGGACTGGCGATTTCCATGTCCGGCATGGTGGCCTGCGGCATGCTCTTCTGTCTGGCCTCCGGTGATTTCGACCTGTCGGTGGCCTCGGTTATCGCCTGCGCGGGCGTCACCACGGCGGTGGTGATCAACATGACGGAAAGCCTGTGGATTGGCGTTTTTGCCGGTCTGTTGCTCGGCGTGATCAGCGGTCTGGTGAACGGTTTTGTTATCGCACGCCTGAAGATTAATGCCCTGATTACCACGCTTGCAACGATGCAGATAGTCCGCGGTCTGGCCTATATCATCTCCGACGGTAAAGCGGTAGGGATTGAAGACGAGCGCTTCTTTACGCTGGGCTACGCCAACTGGCTGGGCCTGCCTGCGCCTATCTGGCTCACCGTGGCCTGCCTGATCCTGTTCGGCTTCCTGCTGAACCGCACCACCTTTGGCCGTAATACGCTGGCGATCGGCGGCAATGAAGAAGCGGCTCGTCTGGCAGGGGTGCCGGTTGTACGCACCAAGATTATTATCTTCGTGCTCTCCGGGCTGGTCTCCGCCGCGGCGGGGATTATTCTGGCGTCGCGTATGACCAGCGGCCAGCCAATGACTTCTATCGGTTATGAGCTGATCGTCATCTCGGCGTGCGTTTTAGGGGGCGTTTCCCTTAAAGGAGGCATCGGAAAAATCTCATATGTGGTGGCCGGTATCCTGATTTTGGGCACGGTGGAAAACGCCATGAACCTGTTGAATATTTCGCCGTTCTCTCAGTACGTCGTGCGCGGCCTGATCCTGCTGGCAGCCGTGATTTTCGACCGTTACAAGCAAAAAGCGAAGCGTACCGTGTAACCCCAGCGCTGACTTTTTATTGCTCAACTAATAACCATAGTTGACCTCTGAACCGCCTCGCCAGTTTTGCTGGCGGGGCGGTTGTCAAATGGCGAGGCCCATCACACTGTCTATACTTACATGGCTATGAAAGAGGTAAAGGCGTTTACCTCTCGTAAACCGTAAGGAGGATTAGGGTGGCTGACTTGTTAACCGCACCGCCTGTACTGCCCGGAAAATATGCTTTCTTTTTTGACCTCGACGGGACGCTCGCCGGGATCCAGCCGCATCCTGACGACGTGGTCGTACCGGATACGGTGCTAGAGAATTTGCAGCAGCTCTCTCGACTGAACGAGGGCGCATTGGCATTGATTTCAGGGCGCTCAATGGCCGAGCTGGACGTGCTCGCCAGTCCTTACCACTTTCCGCTGGCCGGTGTACACGGAGCGGAGCGCCGCGATATCCATGATCAACTGCATGTTGTATCACTCCCCGATACCTTAATTCAGGCGTTACATACTGAACTCTCCTCTGCGCTGGCGTCGCTCCCGGGCACGGAACTGGAAGCGAAAGGCATGGCGTTCGCCTTGCACTATCGGCAGGCTCCGCATCACGAAGCGGCGATCTTTGCGATTGCCCGCAGCGTGGCCGATGCACATCCGCAGCTCGCGCTGCAGCCGGGGAAGTGCGTCGTTGAGATAAAACCTGAGGGCATCAATAAGGGAGCCGCTATTGCGGCGTTTATGGCGGAACCGCCATTTAAGGGACGTACACCGGTATTTTTTGGCGATGACCTGACCGATGAGGCCGGTTTTCGCGTGGTGAAACAGGCCGGAGGGATCGCCGTCAAGGTAGGGCCTGGTGACACTGTCGCAGAGTGGCGTCTGGCGAATGTCGAGGCCGTCTGGCAGTGGATTTCTGATATCGCTAACCAGCAACAACAACAAATAGCGCAAAACAAAGGGGGAAACCATTATGGGTCGCTTAGTCGTCGTCTCTAACCGAATTGCACCGCCTGATGATAAAAAAGCCAGTGCAGGTGGCCTGGCGGTAGGGGTATTAGGTGCCTTAAAAGCTGCTGGCGGGCTGTGGTTTGGCTGGAGCGGTGAAATCAATGAACAAGAGAAACCGCTTAAAAAGGTAACGCGCGGGAACATTACGTGGGCATCATTTGCGCTCAAAGAGAAAGACTATGACGAGTATTACTCGCAGTTCTCCAACGCGGTCCTGTGGCCTGCGTTTCACTATCGTCTTGACCTGGTGAAATTCCAGCGTGAATCCTTCGAGGGCTACTCGCGGGTGAATGCGCTGCTGGCGGATAAACTGCTGCCTTTAATTGAGGAAGACGATATTTTATGGATCCACGATTATCATCTGCTCCCCTTCGCCAGAGAGCTGCGTAAAAGGGGAGTCAATAACCGAATTGGCTTCTTCCTGCACATTCCGTTCCCGACGCCGGAAATTTTCACCGCGCTGCCGCCGCATGAAGAACTGCTGGAGGCGCTGTGTGATTATGACCTGCTGGGCTTCCAGACCGAAAATGACCGTCTCGCGTTCCTGGACTCCGTGTCAGGCAAAACGCGCCTGGTAACCAACGGCGGCAAAACCCATACGGCGTGGGGAAAAACCTTCCACACCGAGGTCTATCCGATTGGTATTGAACCCGACGAAATTGCGGAACAGGCCTCGGGCCCGCTGCCGCCGAAGCTGGCCCAGCTTAAGAATGAACTCAAGCACGTGAAGAATATCTTCTCGGTAGAGCGTCTGGATTATTCCAAAGGGTTGCCGGAACGCTTCCTGGCGTATGAAACACTGCTGGATAAATACCCTCAGCACCACGGTAAAATCCGCTATACCCAGATCGCGCCAACGTCGCGCGGGGAAGTGCAGGCCTATCAGGATATTCGTCATCAGCTGGAGACCGAAGCGGGGCGCATTAACGGGCGCTACGGCCAACTGGGCTGGACGCCGCTCTTTTATCTGAATCAGCATTTTGACCGTAAGATCCTGATGAAGGTCTTCCGCTACGCCGACGTTGGCCTGGTTACGCCGCTGCGTGACGGGATGAACCTGGTGGCAAAAGAGTATGTGGCGGCTCAGGACCCGGCGGATCCGGGCGTGCTGGTGCTTTCCCAGTTTGCCGGGGCAGCGAACGAACTGACCTCAGCTCTGCTCGTTAACCCTTACGATCGGGATGATGTGGCAAATGCCCTCAACCGCGCGCTGACCATGCCGCTGACGGAGCGAATTTCCCGCCATGCCGAAATGATGGAGACGATCCGGAATAACGATATAAATCACTGGCAGGCGCGTTTTATTCAGGATCTACGCGAAATAGCCCCGCAAAGTCACGAAGGCGATCTGCAAAAAAAGATCGCGACCTTCCCTAAACTCGCCTGATATTCCTCTGGGGGGGTTAAGCCCCCCCAAGCGGCACTAACAGCACGTCAACCTGGCTTGAGGCAATAATAGATTTTGCCGCGCAGGTAGCCCTCGATATAAAGCTGTGGTTATGGTTCCCGCAAATCACTAAATCAATATTCTGCTTGCGGCACATATCAAGAATATGGGCATTCAGTTCCCCCGTCGCAATAACGGTTTGATCAATGGGGTACTCTGCTTTTTCGACAAGCTCTCGCAGAAACTGCTGCGTTTCCTCCTGCAAAACCTCACGAATATCTTCCAGCATCGGGGCCGCCAGTTGATTGTACATCTCGGGCTCGGCCGCGAGGGTAATGAGGCTGATGCGCGCATTATGCGGCCGGGCGATGGAAACGGCCCGGGCGACAAGCTGGTGGCTTTCGGGGGAAACGGCAACAGAAACAAGAAGATGGGAGTAACTCATGGCGCACTCCTTAGATGCCTGACAGACAGCGTTTCATCACCATTACCGCGAATTTCCTGGTTTCGCAAGACTTGAATACGACATTAGTGTGAAGCTTATCATAATTATTCATTAATTATTCTTATAAGAAGAATAACTGATAAATGCGCCTAAATGAAAAAAATTAACAACTTAACGTAAGTCACACAAATCCTCGCTTTCACTATTAAATCGTTCTAACAAGTTATAAACGCATTTCGAATGATCACGCAATGAAACAATTTTTTTGCCAGAAATGCATAACTGTATGTTTTATCGAAGTAATCAAAATGTGTCCCTGACGCATACGCGATGTAAACGATTGCTGATACCGCACGCACGGGTAAAAGCACATTGCGTGCCACTTATTCTCACGCGTATGCATGAGTATTCGTCGATTAAGAATACAAAACAGTGCTGATTGCTTAAAAAATGAGCAAATTAGAAGTCATACTGATGGATTTATGGGTAACATTCACTTAAATTGTGTGACGCGGATCACATTTTTTTTAAATTTGAGGGTGGCTGCATTGTATGTGTCAAATCTGGCGAGTAGAGTTTGCGTCGAATTAGGAAAAATCTTAGTTATTTGTAAGAAATGATAAAACCTGTAAGAGATGTAACCGCGTTGCATCCCTTACGCGTTTGGATGAATACAAACCTAGATTCAACTATGCATTTAGCCTTTTCTTTTTTATACCGGGTGATTTCCCGGCGACATCACGGGGTGCGGTCTTTCCGCATAAAAATAATAGTTGGTTATTCGGGATGGGAACAATGCATACATCCGAGTTGCTAAAACATATCTATGACATCAATTTGTCATATTTACTGCTCGCGCAGCGTTTAATTAGTCAGGACAAAGCGTCCGCGATGTTTCGTCTGGGTATTAACGAAGAAATGGCAACCATGCTGGGTGGATTAACCCTCCCGCAGATGGTAAAACTGGCGGAAACGAATCAACTGGTGTGCCAGTTCCGTTTTGATAATCCGCAGACGATAACGCGTCTGACGCAGGAATCCCGCGTGGACGATCTGCAACAGATCCATACCGGTATCCTGCTCTCCACTCGCTTGCTTAGCGACATCAGTCAGCCTGATGACGCAGCCCGTAAGAAAAGGGCCTAGCAATGAGCGAAAAAAGCATTGTTCAGGAAGCGCGTGACATACAGCTGGCCATGGAGCTGATTACGCTGGGTGCTCGTTTACAAATGCTGGAAAGCGAGACTCAGCTGAGCCGTGGTCGCCTCATCAAACTGTATAAAGAGTTACGCGGTAGTCCCCCGCCGAAAGGCATGCTGCCGTTTTCTACGGACTGGTTTATGACCTGGGAGCAGAACATCCACGCTTCCATGTTCTGTAATGCCTGGCAGTATCTTCTCAAAACCGGTTTGTGTAGCGGCGTAGACGCCGTGATCAAAGCGTACAAACTTTACCTTGAACAATGCCCACAGCAGGAAGAAGGCCCTCTGCTGGCGCTGACCCGCGCATGGACGCTGGTGCGTTTTGTTGAGAGCGGAATGCTTGAACTGTCGCGCTGCAATTGCTGCGACGGCAATTTTATTACCCATGCTCATCAGCCTGCAGGCAGCTTCGCCTGTAGTTTATGTCAGCCTCCATCCCGCGCAGTAAAAAGACGTAAACTTTCCCGGGATGCTGCCGATATTATTCCACAACTGCTGGATGAACAGATCGAACAAGCTGTTTAACCCGAACGTGTGGGAAAGATTCCAGCAGCGGTAAGCGATTACCGCTGCTTTTTTTTACCCCGTAAACGGTAAACGCTGCGAGCTGAACGTCCTTGCCATAGTCACTAGCGGAAGGATGATGTCGTGCTTATCTTATTAGGTTACCTGGTAGTTCTCGGTACAGTTTTCGGCGGTTACATGATGACCGGCGGGCACCTTGGAGCACTCTATCAACCGGCTGAACTTATTATCATCGGCGGCGCAGGGGTAGGGGCTTTTATCGTTGGCAACAACGGTAAATCGATCAAGGGCACGTTGAAAGCAATTCCATTGCTGTTCCGTCGCTCGAAATACACCAAAAGCATGTATATGGATCTGCTGGCGCTGCTCTATCGCCTGATGGCGAAGTCGCGTCAGCAGGGGATGTTCTCGCTTGAACGGGATATCGAAAACCCGAAAGAGAGCGAAATTTTTGCCAGCTATCCGCGCATTCTGGCGGACGCCATGATGCTGGATTTCATCGTCGATTACCTGCGTCTCATCATCAGCGGCAATATGAATACCTTCGAAATTGAAGCGCTGATGGACGAAGAGATCGAAACCCACGAAAGCGAATCTGAAGTGCCGGCCAACAGCCTGGCGCTGGTGGGCGACTCCCTTCCGGCGTTTGGTATCGTGGCGGCGGTCATGGGGGTGGTACACGCCCTGGCCTCGGCGGACCGCCCGGCGGCTGAACTGGGCGCGCTAATTGCCCATGCGATGGTGGGTACCTTCCTCGGTATTTTGCTGGCTTATGGTTTTATCTCTCCGCTGGCAAGCGTGCTGCGCCAGAAAAGCGCGGAAACCACCAAAATGATGCAGTGCGTAAAGATCACGCTGCTCTCTAACCTCAACGGTTACGCGCCACCGATCGCGGTTGAATTTGGCCGTAAAACGCTTTACTCCAGCGAGCGTCCGTCGTTTATCGAGCTTGAAGAACACGTGCGCGCGGTGAAAAACCCAAACCAACAGACGACAACTGAGGACGCATGAAAAACCAGTCCCATCCGATCGTCATCGTCAAAAAACGCAAGCACAAGGGCGGTGGGCACGGTTCCCACGGCTCCTGGAAAATCGCGTACGCCGACTTTATGACCGCAATGATGGCGTTCTTTCTGGTGATGTGGCTGATCTCCATCTCCAGCCCGAAGGAGCTTATCCAGATTGCCGAATATTTCCGTACCCCGCTGGCGACGGCGGTGACCGGTGGGCCGCGTATCTCTAACAGCGAAAGCCCGATCCCTGGCGGCGGCGATGATTACACCCAGCAGAAGGGTGAGGTGAAAAAAGAGCCGAACATCGACGAGCTGAAACGCAAGATGGAGCAGGCGCGTCTGAAAAAACTGCGTGGCGATCTCGACCAGTTGATTGAAGCGGATCCTAAACTGCGCGCGCTGCGGCCGCACCTGAAAATCGATCTGGTCCAGGAAGGGCTGCGTATTCAGATTATCGACAGCCAGAACCGCCCGATGTTTAAAACCGGGAGTGCGGAAGTTGAGCCGTACATGCGCGATATTTTACGCGCCATTGCGCCGGTGCTGAACGGCATTCCTAACCGAATCAGCCTGTCGGGCCACACGGATGACTTCCCGTACGCCAGTGGGGAGAAGGGATACAGCAACTGGGAGCTTTCTGCCGATCGTGCCAACGCCTCGCGTCGCGAGCTGGTGGCAGGTGGGCTTGATGATGGCAAGGTACTGCGCGTGGTCGGCATGGCAGCAACCATGCGGGTCTCCGACCGCGGGCCGGATGACGCCATCAACCGTCGTATCAGTCTTTTAGTGCTGAACCAGCAGGCGGAGCAGGCCATCCTGCACGAAAACGCCGAAAGTCAGAATGAGTCACTGGACGATTTAAAACAGCCTGGGGCCGTCCCTGCGGCTGCCGTTCCAACATCGCCACCAGCCAATCCGAGGTGATAGCGTGAGCATGGATATTAGCGATTTTTACCAGACATTCTTTGATGAAGCCGACGAACTGTTGGCGGATATGGAGCAACATTTGCTCGATCTGGTGCCCGAAGCACCGGACTCCGAGCAGCTCAATGCCATCTTCCGCGCGGCGCATTCTATTAAAGGCGGAGCCGGAACGTTTGGATTTACCATCCTGCAGGAAACGACCCATTTAATGGAAAACCTGCTTGATGAAGCACGACGCGGTGAGATGCAGCTCAATACCGACATTATCAACCTGTTTTTGGAAACCAAAGATATTATGCAGGAACAGCTCGACGCCTATAAAAGTTCGGCAGAGCCTGATGCCGCCAGCTTTGAATACATCTGCAATGCGCTGCGCCAGCTCGCCCTGGAAGCAAAAGGTGAGGTCGCTGCAGCCGTTGTCCCTGCGACAAAGCTGAGCGTTGTCGATGCGGTGGCTGCTGAAGAGGCCGCGCCAGCCGCTGCGCAAGCGGGCAAGCTGCGCGTTGTGCTGTCACGCCTGAAAGAGAGCGAAGTTAACCTGCTGGAAGAAGAGCTGGGTAACCTGGCGAAATTAAGTAACGTAGTGAAAGGCAAAGACAGCCTCGCGGCGACCCTCGATGACGGTATCAGTCAGGACGATATCGTGGCGGTGCTGTGCTTTGTCATTGAAGCCGACCAGATCGCCTTCGAAACGGAAGCCGCCGCGGTAGCAGCTCCGGCTGCAGAAGAAGAGGTTGCCGTCGTTGCCCAGGCCGCCGCACCGGCTGTGGCCCCAGCGGCCCCGGTGCTGAAGGCGGTGCCAAAAGAGGCCGCAGCGCCTGGCCGTGGTGAAAAACCGGCCGCGCGCTCCAGTGAGTCCACCAGCATTCGCGTTGCCGTTGAGAAGGTTGACCAGCTGATTAACCTGGTTGGCGAACTGGTGATCACCCAGTCCATGCTGGCGCAGCGTTCTAACGAACTGGACCCGGTCACGCACGGCGATCTGATCACCAGCATGGGCCAGCTGCAGCGTAACGCCCGCGACCTGCAGGAATCGGTGATGTCCATCCGCATGATGCCGATGGAATATGTCTTCAGCCGCTTCCCGCGCCTGGTGCGCGACCTTGCCAGCAAGCTGAATAAGCAGATTGAACTGACCCTGATGGGCAGCTCTACGGAGCTGGATAAGAGCCTGATCGAGCGCATCATCGACCCGTTAACGCACCTGGTACGTAACAGCCTCGACCACGGTATTGAACTGCCGGAAAACCGCATTGCTGCCGGGAAATCGCCGGTCGGGAATCTGATCCTCTCTGCGGAACATCAGGGCGGGAACATCTGCATCGAAGTGACCGACGACGGCGCGGGCCTTAACCGCGAGCGCATCCTGGCGAAAGCCATTTCACAGGGGATGGCGGTGAATGAAAACATGACCGACGAAGAAGTGGGCATGCTGATCTTCGCGCCGGGCTTCTCGACCGCCGAGCAGGTGACGGACGTTTCCGGACGCGGCGTCGGCATGGACGTGGTGAAACGTAACATTCAGGAGATGGGCGGCCACGTTGAGATCCAGTCTAAACAGGGCTCCGGCACCACCATCCGCATCCTGCTCCCGCTGACGCTGGCGATCCTCGACGGCATGTCGGTCAAAGTCGCGGACGAAGTCTTCATTCTGCCGCTGAACGCGGTGATGGAATCCCTCCAGCCGCGTGAAGAAGATCTGCATCCGCTGGCAGGCGGCGAGCGCGTTCTCGAAGTGCGCGGTGAGTACCTGCCGCTGGTTGAGCTGTGGAAAGTGTTCGAAGTGGACGGGGCGAAGACCGAGGCCACGCAGGGTATCGTGGTGATCCTGCAAAGCGCGGGCCGTCGCTACGCGCTGCTGGTCGATCAGCTGATTGGTCAGCACCAGGTGGTGGTGAAGAACCTCGAAAGCAACTACCGCAAGGTGCCGGGTATTTCTGCTGCCACCATTCTGGGGGATGGTAGCGTGGCGCTGATCGTCGACGTGTCGGCGCTTCAGGGATTAAATCGTGAACAACGTGTGGCGTACACAGCCGCCTGATTAAGTAGAAGGTAATAACATGACCGGTATGAGTAATGTAACGAAACTGGCGGGCGAGCCATCAGGGCAGGAGTTCCTGGTATTCACTTTGGGCGATGAGGAGTACGGCATCGATATCCTGAAAGTGCAGGAAATTCGTGGTTACGACCAGGTTACCCGCATCGCTAACACGCCAGCGTTTATTAAAGGCGTCACCAACCTGCGCGGCGTGATTGTGCCAATCGTGGATCTGCGCGTGAAGTTCAGCCAGGGCGACGTTGACTACAACGACAATACCGTCGTGATCGTCCTGAACCTGGGACAGCGCGTGGTGGGTATCGTGGTGGATGGCGTATCTGACGTGCTTTCCCTGACCTCTGACCAGATTCGTCCTGCGCCGGAGTTTGCGGTCACGCTGTCGACCGAATACCTGACCGGCCTGGGGGCGCTCGGCGAGCGTATGCTGATTCTGGTGAACATCGAAAAGCTGCTGAACAGCGAAGAGATGGCGCTGCTGGATATCGCGGCGAATCATGTAGCGTAGGTAAATGCAAAACGGCAACCCAGGTTGCCGTTTTTAGTGTTTGCTCCTTCTCCCTGTGGGTGAGGGCTGGGGTGAGGGCATCAGGCCTCACCCTTTTTCATGCCATTACGCTTCCTGCTTTACCAGTTCAGCTTCAGCTTCCCGCGCACCTTCATTCTGCGAGAGCATCGCCGTCGCAATCCCGTTCCCCAGCACGTTAATCGCGGAACGCCCCATATCCAGGAAGTGGTCGATCCCCATCAGCAGCAGGATCCCCGCCACCGGAATGTTAAAGCTTGGGATCGTTGCGGCCAGCACCACCAGCGAAGAACGCGGCACGCCCGCAATGCCTTTTGACGCCAGCATCAGGGTTAACATCAGCACCGTCACCTCAGAGAAGCTCAGGTGAATGTTGTACGCCTGCGCAATAAACATCGAGGCGAACGAGCAGTACACCATTGACCCCACGAGGTTGAAGGAGTAGCCAATCGGCAGAACGAAAGAGGCGATATTGCGCGAGCAGCCAAAGCGCTCCAGCTGCTCCAGCGTTTTAGGGTAGGCCGCTTCAGAACTGCTGGTGGTGAATGCGACCAGCACCGGATCTTTCAGCATGCTGACCAGGCGAAACACCTCTTTTTTCAGCACCATGTAACCCACGGCCAGCAGCACCATGCAGGTGAGAAGAATGGCAACGTAGTAGCCGCCAATAAAGGAGGCGTAGTTCAACAGGATGCCCAGACCCTGTGTGGCAATGACGGAGGAGATCGCCGCGAAGATGGCCAGTGGCGCAACGTACATCACATAACCCGTTACCTTCAGCATGATATGGGAAACCACATCCAGTGCGGCCACCAGCGGCGCGTTGAATTTCTGCCCCAGCGACGCGCCGCCGATGCCGAAGAACATCGAGAACACCACAATCTGCAGGATCTCATTGTTCGACATCGCCCCCGCGATGCTGGTGGGAATGGTGTGAGACAGGAACGCTTTCAGCGTCATCCCGCCCACGGCCAGACCGGTATCCACCGCCTCGGTTGGAATAGTCAGGTTCAGGCCGCTTCCCGGACGCTCCAGTGTGACGATAAACAGTCCGACCAGAATAGAAAGCACGGATGAACTGATGAACCATACCATCGCTTTGCCGCCCACCCGGCCTATGGTGGAGGTTTCTCCCAGCTTCATAATGCCTACGGTCAGCGTGCTGAAGACCAGTGGCGCAATAACCATTTTGATCAGACGGAGGAAAATATCGGTCAGAAGGGTAATATTATCCGACCAGGCTTTGATGGCATCCGCAGATGCGTACTCGTGAATTGCCGCCCCTGAAAGAATACCCGCCAGCATGAATATCACGATGAAGAGTGTAAGTTTGTTTGCACTTGCCACGAAAAAAGACCCTCTATGCGCTATCAGATGTCGCCCGCGCCGATACATATAAATTTTTTATTGCTGCGCGGGAAAATATTCGGCACATAAATTGACGCAAAGCGTAGGGGGTTACAACAAGTTTTTAAGTTTTATTGATTTTGTTGTTGGTGGCATAACGATATATTGTGATGGTGATCACACTATAAGGGATATATTCTCTTCTGAAAAAATAAAAATGCGGCCAAAATAATTTTAATTCATTGTTATTTATAAGAATATTAAGTCAATAGGACACAAGGATTATGCGTTTTGGGGCGGGTGGTGGAAGCGATATCCGTAAACTAAATTCTCATTAACCCCTCTCAGAGGAACCTTAAGCGGGGCTAACATCTTGAACAGCATAAATAAAATGTGGCAAGGGAACGCGTTTGACTTCCGGAGGGTGGAAAATGAAAAGAAAACGCCTTTTAATCTGCGCTGGCGCGTTACTGGCGGCGACAACGGTACATCCTGCGCTGGCCGTGACCAGCAGCGGCACCATCGGTGCGACGCTGACCCTCACAAACGGGTGTCTGATTAACGGATCGCCCACGCAAAACGGTATTAACTTCGGGACACTCGATTTTGGTACCCATCCCGCCACGTTTTCCACGCTGACCACCCAGCTCACCGGCGCCAGCGGCGGGAATACGTTCACCATTCAGTGCACCACCGCCAGCTATACGGTGGCGATCACCGGCAACACTAACTCCACCGCACCCGGTACCGTGGTCGGCACGCCGGGCACGCCTGCGCGCTATCTGATCAATACCGCCAATGCGGCGCAGGGCGTGGCTTACAGTCTGTACAGCGACAGCGGATTTAACAACGTCATCGCCAACAACGCGGCGCTGCCGGTCGCGTCGACGGCGGGCGGGGTCAACAGCTACACCCTTTACGGGCGCATCACCGGCGGCGGTAACAGCGTCACGGTGGTGCCGGGCACTTATACCGACACGATCAACGTCAGCGTCACCTACTAGCTCCAGCCATGAAGGCCTCCTTTTTAAGTCTGCGCGCTTGCGCAGAGGGGATCGTGCAGCCTTTTTTTGCGCTGGCGCTGGGGCTGACCCTGGTTTCCGGGGCCGGCGCGGTGACGTCGCAGTCGTTTAAGGTGAGCGCGACCGTCGTGCCGGGATGTTCTGTCACGACGGGGACCGGCGGGATCTTCGGGACGCTGGATTTTGGGACCCATACCGGCGTGGAGAGTGCCCCGGTCAGCACCAGCTTTGTGCCCAACGGGGCGCTGTCCATCGCCTGCACGCCGGGCGTGGCGCTGAGCATGAGCATCAACGGCGGGCAAAACTACGCCTCGGTGCGCCGCATGACGCGTTCAGGCGGCACCGACGTGGTGGGCTACCGGCTTTACAGCAGCAGTTCACTGGCGGCGAACAGTGAGATTGGGGTCAACCAGGCCATCCCGGTGACCTACACCAACAGCAACAATATTGCACTACCACTTTTTGGCGTAGCGCTGCTGACGGGATTTAGCCCGGCAGGCACCTATTCCGATCAGCTCACCGTGACCTTGTCATGGTGAAAAAGGGAGAACATTCGATGAAGCCACTATTCAGGCATTGGTACCTGGTGAGTATGTTGGGCGTGACCGCCATGGCGGCAGGACAGGCGCAGGCGGCGGCGACCATTCTGTTATGGCCCATCGATCCGTGGCTGTCGGCCGACAGCAAAGCGACTGAATTGTGGATCCAGAATCAGGGAAACAGTGCCACAACGATGCAGGTGCGCATTGTGCGCTGGAAGCAGGAGGGGGGCTTTGAGCGCTATACCGCCCAGCAGGACGTGGTCGCCAGCCCGCCCATCGTCACCATCGGCAAAGGCAGTAAACAGCTGATCCGCCTGATCAAACAGGGTACGGTTCCGATGGGCGTTGAACAAGCCTATCGCATTATCGTGGATGAAATTCCCCAGCCGGACGCGAAGGCCGACCCCGCCATCGGCCTTAAACTGCAGATGCGCTATTCCATACCGCTGTTCGTTTACGGACAGGGGATCCCGACAATAAAAGAGGGGGCGCATCATGCCCTCGTGGATACCCGTAACCTAAGCTGGCGCGTCACGCAGGTGGCGGGCCAGCCTGCCATTGAAGTGCGCAATCAGGGCGATGTTCACGTCAGGCTCAGCCAGGTGGCGCTGGAGCAGGGGGGACAAAAGCGCATGATTGCGGATGGCCTGCTGGGCTATGTGCTGCCGGGCAGCACCCGCAGCTGGCCGATTCCGGCCGGGATCCGCCAGCCCAGCCAGATCAGCGCGCAGATTAATGCCAGGGATGCACAATGGCAGTCGACGCCCGTCAACTGAAGCCCGCAATGATGATCCTGCTTTGCGTGAGTACCAGTACCTGGGCCGAACCGGGTGATGACAGCTTACCGCCGCCGCCGCAAGCGCAGGCGATAAACGGGGAGGCGGTTTTCCAGCTCGCCCTGGTACTGAACCACTACGACACCGGGCTGGTGGTTCCCGTGACGCAACGCGACGGCGCTTACTATATCTCCAGCGCCGATTTGCTGCGCGCCGGGCTTCCGCCTGAACATGTGCCCAACGGCGACGTCAATCTCAGCACGCTTCCGGCGGTGCGGGTGGAGTACGACAGTCCCGCCCAGCGTCTGCTGCTGACCGTGCCCCGTGAGTGGATAACCTCCCGCGTCACCCCGTTTGGCGGCCAGCCGACGCAGAGTAAGCCTCACAATGGCAGAGGCGCGCTGCTCAATTACGATTTTTATACCAACCATACCGAGCACGTCGGCGGGCAGGCCTCGCTCTGGCATGAATTCCGCTACTTCAATGAAAACGGTTCATTCTCCTCCACCGGCTACGCCCGCGAAAATTTCACCGGCAACGACGGTCAGCAGGAGGGCTATGTCCGCTATGACACCACCCTTCTGGTGACCAACGAGGAGGACGCCACCACCTGGACCGCCGGGGATGTCATCAGCGATGCCCTGAGCTGGAGCAGCAGCGTCCGCATGGGCGGGATCAGCTATGGGCGTGATTTCTCCCTGCGTCCGGACCTGGTGACCTGGCCGCTGCCGGAATTTTCAGGTGAAGCGGCGGTGCCGACCTCGGTCGACCTCTTCATCAACGGCTACCGCTCCGGGTCCACGCAGCTGCAGCCCGGGCCGTTCACCCTGACGAACCTGCCCTACATTAACGGCGCCGGGGATGCGGTGCTGGTCACCACCGATGCGCTGGGGCGCCAGGTGAGTACCACGCTGCCGTTTTACGTCACCAGCGATCTGCTGAAAGAAGGGCTGAGCGACGGGGCCGTTACCCTGGGGAGCCTGCGGCGCAACTACGGCATTAAGAATTTTGACTACGGCCCGGCGGCGGGGAGCGGATCGTATCGCTACGGCCTGACGGACTGGCTGACGCTGGAGGGGCACGCCGAAGGCGCGGAGGAACTGGCGCTCGCCGGTGCGGGGACGGTGGTCAAGCTGGGGCGTTTTGGCGTGGTGAATACCTCGTACAGCCAGAGCCGGATGCGCGGAGATGACGGCGGGCAAATCAACTGGGGCTACCAGTACAGCACCAGCGAGTTCAGCCTCGCCACCCAGCATACCCGCCGCGATCGCGGCTTTGGTAACCTGGCCCTGTATGACCAGCCGACGGTGTACGACGAAAATGACCGCCCCATCGCCAGCTTTAGCCGCAATACCGATCAATATTCCCTGACCTTCAACCTGGGGGAATACGGCAACATCGGGGCGGCCTGGATCGGCGTGGAGAGCTTTGACAGCCAGAAAACCGAGCTACTTAACCTCTCCTGGAGCCGAAATCTGTGGGGCTCCAGCAGCATTTACCTCGCCGCCAGCCGGGACCAGCAGCGGGGCGACTGGACGGTCGCGATGTCATTCCAGGTGCCGCTGGGCGAACGCGACAGCGCGGCGCTCACCGTGGAAAATACCCCGGATGCAGGCAGCACGCAGCGCATCAACTACAACCACTCGATGCCCTCCGACGGCGGCTTCAGCTGGAATATGGCGTGGGCGAACCAGTCGCGATCGAATAACTACCAGCAGGGAACGGTGGGCTGGCGCAATAACAATATCGAGCTGCAGGGGGGCGGGTACGGCGAGAAGGGCATGATGACCTGGTGGAGCGAAGCGATGGGCTCCCTGGTGCTGATGGACGGCGAACTGTTTGCGGCAAACAAAATCAACGATGCGTTTGTGGTCATCAGCACCGATGGACAGCCGGATGTCCCTGTCAGCTATGAAAACCAGCCGGTTGGTAAAACCAACCGCAACGGGTATCTGCTGGTGAGCGGCGTCTCGGCCTATTACCCGGCAAGCTACAGTATTAATACCCTCAACCTGCCTGCCGACACACGGCTGAAAGAGACCGAGCGGCGGGTGGCGATCCGCCGCCACAGCGGTTATCTGGTGGATTTCCCGATGGAACAGGAGCGGGTAGCGAGCGTCATCCTGCACGACGCGCAGGGGGAGGCCATTCCGGTGGGAAGCCAGGTTCGACGCGCCTCGCGCAGCAATGCGGTGGTGGGATATGACGGGATTGCCTGGCTGGAAAACCTCAGCGACGTCAATCTGCTCGACGTCACGACGCCGACAGGCAAACGCTGCAGGGCAACGCTGACCATCGGCGCGAACCCGGACCACAGGCTGCAAACCTACGGCCCGCTGGTCTGCCGGGAGGGGCCATGAAGCGCTGGGTGATGTTGCTCCTGCTGCTGCTCTCCGGCGGCAGCTGGGCGGCCTGTACCGTCAGCACGGTCAATGCGTCGTTCGGCAGCGTCACGTCGTTTGCGCTGAGCGGCTCCGGGGAGGTGGAGACCACCGGCACGCTGGTGGTGGCGTGTGATGCGATACTCAACCTGCTGACGAACGACTCGGTGACGCTGAACTACACCGCAGCAACGATATCGGCCAACAGTCGTGCGACCCTGAAACGCACCGATAATGCCGCCATCACGGACGTGATCCCCACCCGGCTGTGTGGACTTTCGGGTTGCGCGAGCAGCAGTGAGGTACAGATAAGTAAATCGTATACCTGGAGCGGAAATACCTTGCTGGGATTGCTCGGGTCAAAGCAGTACAACATTCCGCTCTATTTCCGCACCGTCGCCGGACAAAACGTCTCTGCCGGGCCGTATCAGGTGCAGTTAACCTTCAGCGTTAACTACAGCGTCTGTTCCGTGGGGGCGCTCGGTATTTGCACCATCAATCAAACGGGAACCGCGACGACCAGTATTCTGCTTAACCTGACCGTCACCAACGACTGCAGCGCCATGACCACGCCGGACGTCAACTTTAGCAGTGCGCCGCTGGTGCAAAATTTCCCCACGGTCTCGCAGGCGATTGCCGTCACCTGTACCAAAGGCAGTACCTATACCATCGGGATTAACAATGGTGCCAACGCGCTGAATAACGTGCGCCGGATGGTGAGCGGCAGTAACTACCTGAGTTATGACATCTATAAAGAAGCCACGACTAACCGCTGGGGCAGCAGCGGCAGCGAACGCTGGACCAGCGCGACCTCCTCGCTGGTCAGCGCCGACGGCCTGCTGCGTACCTATAACTACACCGCCAAAGTCCTGACGAATCAGGCCACGCCACCCGCCGGTACCTACACCGATACGCTGATTGTTGACGTCGCGTTTTAACCCCGCGCTTTTCCCTTTCGCAAATGTAAAGTTCCTGTGGCCTGTGCCGATAACACCGTTAATAAATCTATGAGAAGGTGTTGTATGTTGAACCGTATCCGCGTTGTCACAATGCTAATGATGGTGCTGGTCATTTTCGCACTACTTCAGCTTATCTCCGGCGGGCTTTTTTTCTCGTCGTTAAAACAGAACCAGGACAGCTTCGCCGCCTCGAACGATCTCCGCCTGCAGCAGAGTGAGCTTACGTCGACGTGGGATCTGATGCTGCAAACGCGCATCAACCTGAGCCGCTCGTCCGCGCGCATGATGATGGATCCGAACAATCAGCAGAGCAGCGCGAAAACCGATCTGCTAAAAAATGCCCGGGCTACGCTGGCCGACGCGGCTAAACACTACGCCGCCTTCAGGCAAATCGCACCGCAGCCTGCTATGGCGCAGGTGAGCCAGAACATTGATGAAAAATACAGCGCCTACTATGCCGGGCTGACGGAGCTGATCCAGTTCCTGGAGAGCGGCAATATGGACGCCTACTTCGCACAGCCGACGCAGGGGATGCAAAACGCACTCGGCGCGGCGCTGGGGGAATACGCGAAGGCCAGCGGCGATCTGTATCACTCGGCCTTTACTGAAAGCCAGAATGACTACCGCTTTGCGAAATGGCAGATGGCGGTATTGGCCCTGGCGCTGGTCATTGTGCTGTTCGCTGTGTGGTACGGCATTCGCCACATCCTGCTGAACCCTCTCGGCCGCGTGATTGCCCATATTCGCGAGATTGCCTCTGGCGATCTGACCAAAACGCTGACCGTTTCCGGACGTAACGAGATCACCGAGCTGGCCAACAGCGTCGACCACATGCAGCGTTCATTGATCGAGACCGTCGCCAACGTGCGTAACGGATCCGAGGCGATCTATACCGGCACCAGCGAAATCGCGATGGGGAATAACGATCTCTCATCTCGTACCGAGCAGCAGGCGTCGGCGCTGGAAGAGACGGCCGCCAGCATGGAGCAGCTCACCGCAACCGTGAAGCAGAACGCCGATAACGCCCGCCAGGCGTCTCAGCTGGCGGAAAGCGCCTCCGAAACCGCGCAGCGCGGCGGTCGCGTGGTGGATGGCGTGGTGAAAACCATGCACGAAATCGCCGACAGCTCGAAGAAAATCGCCGACATCATCAGCGTCATCGACGGCATTGCCTTCCAGACCAACATTCTGGCGCTGAACGCCGCCGTGGAAGCGGCGCGTGCGGGCGAACAGGGACGCGGGTTTGCCGTGGTGGCCGGAGAAGTGCGCAACCTGGCCAGCCGCAGCGCCAACGCGGCAAAAGAGATTAAATCCCTGATTGAAGACTCCGTCTCCCGCGTGGATACCGGCTCCGTGCTGGTGGAAAGCGCCGGGGAGACCATGAATGACATCGTGAATGCCGTCACCCGCGTGACGGACATCATGGGTGAAATCGCCTCTGCGTCCGATGAGCAGAGTCGTGGTATCGACCAGGTTGCCCTGGCGGTATCGGAAATGGACCGCGTGACACAGCAAAACGCCGCCCTGGTGCAGGAGTCCGCTGCGGCGGCCGCTGCGCTGGAAGACCAGGCGAGCCGTCTGAAGATGGCCGTCTCGGCGTTTCGTCTCGCTTCACTCGCTGGAAATACGGTCACTGCGCAGGCTACGTACCGCGCGCCAGCCGCCGACACGGCGGTCACCCGCACCCGTGCTGCAACGACCGGACAAGATGAAAACTGGGAAACATTTTGACTGACAATTAAACCGCGGCTGCTTGCCGCTTGATGGGAGCGTGGATGTTAAATCGTATTCGTATCTCGACCACACTGTTTTTGATTCTGATCCTTTGCGGTGTGTTGCAGGTTGGCAGTAACGGGTTGTCTTTTTGGGCGTTTCGCGATGGCTATCAGAATTTGCAGGACGTTGAGGCGAGTAATCAGCAGCGCTCCGCACTGGCACAAACGCGTGCCGTGCTGTTGCAGGCAAGTACTGCGCTGAACAAGGCAGGAACCTTAACCGCGCTCAGCTATCCGCCGGATGACATTAAGGCGCTGATGGCAACGGCGCGCGACAGCCTGAAGCAGGCAGACGCACAGTTTAAGGCCTTCACGGCGCAGGCGGCCGACAGCGAGAAAGAGAAAGCGCTGAAGGCGGCCATGAAAAAGAACTTTGAGCAGTGGTACAGCGATCTGGACCACCAGGCGACCTGGCTTGAGAACAACCAGCTTTCGGACTTCATGACCGCTCCGGTCCAGGCGTCTCAGGCGGCGTTTGACGGCAGCTTTGACGCGTGGCAGCAGGATATCAATCAGTCCGTTCTGCGCGCCGGTGAAGCAAGCCGCACCAGCTATCACATGTCTGGCGTTATCTTTGCCGTCGTTGTGATTCTGGCGGGGCTGCTGACCGGCGGGGCGCTGCTCTGGGCGCGCAGAATGATTGTGCAGCCGCTGGCGATTATCAGCAGCCACTTCGACAGTATTGCGAAGGGGGATCTGGCGCGTCCGGTGGCGGTGTTTGGCAAAAACGAAATTTCGGCGATCTTTGCCAGCCTGAAGGCCATGCAGGGGTCGCTGCGGGAAACGGTATCCGACGTGCGTCAGGGCAGTTACGCCATGCATACGGGGATCTCAGAGATTGCGGCGGGGAATAACGATCTCTCGTCCCGCACCGAGCAGCAGGCGGCGTCGCTGGCGCAGACGGCGGCCAGTATGGAACAACTGACCGCGACGGTAAGCCAGAACGCCGATAACGCGCGCCAGGCGTCTGACCTGTCAAAACAGGCGGCGCTGACGGCGAAGAGAGGGGGCGATCAGGCCTCTCACGTGGCCAGCACCATGCAGGAGATTGCCGCCAGCTCGCAGAAGATCGGCGACATCATCAGCGTGATTGACGGTATTGCGTTTCAGACCAACATCCTGGCGCTGAACGCCGCCGTGGAAGCGGCGCGCGCCGGCGAGCAGGGACGTGGGTTTGCGGTGGTGGCAGGTGAAGTGCGAAACCTGGCGAGCCGCAGCGCCAACGCGGCGAAAGAGATTAAGTCCCTCATTGAAGAGTCGGTCTCTCGCGTCCAGCAGGGGTCTGCCCTGGTGGATACGGCGGCGCATACCATGCACGAGATCGTCACCTCGGTGACGCGGGTTAACGACATCATGGGCGAAATTGCCTCGGCGTCGGACGAACAGCGTCGCGGGATAGAGCAGGTGGCTCAGGCCGTTAGCCAGATGGATCAGGTGACGCAACAGAATGCCTCGTTAGTTGAGGAAGCGGCAGCGGCAACCGATCAGCTGGCCAGCCAGGCGGATCGTCTCACCGGGCTGGTCGCGGTATTTAATGTGAAAGAGCACGTTGAAGCAGTAACAGAAGTCGGGCGGTCGCAGGCCGTGCCAGTTGTATCCTGAATGTAATTAAGAAGGCGCTATGACATCACCAATGCCCCCTGGGCAAACGTCATTATTGTTGCAGATGACACAGCGCCTCGCGCTGTCCGACGCGCATTTTCGTCGGATATGTCAGTTAATCTACCAGCGTGCGGGGATCGTGCTTGCGGATCATAAGCGGGACATGGTCTACAACCGACTGGTGCGGCGCTTGCGTACGCTGGGGCTGGATGATTTTGGCCGCTATCTGAGCATGCTCGAAGCGAACCAGAACAGCGCGGAGTGGCAGGCTTTTATTAACTCACTCACGACCAACCTGACGGCCTTTTTCCGTGAAGCCCACCACTTTCCGGTTCTGGCCGAGCACGCGCGCCGTCGCACCGGGGAGTATCGCGTATGGAGTGCGGCCGCCTCAACGGGCGAAGAGCCGTACTCGCTGGCGATCACCCTTGCAGACACGCTGGGCATGGCGCCGGGACGCTGGAAAGTCTACGCCAGCGATATCGACACCGAGGTGCTGGAGAAAGCGCGCAACGGCGTGTATCGCCAGGACGAGCTGAAAACGCTGTCGCCGCAGCAGCTGCAGCGTTACTTCATGCGCGGTACGGGGCCGCATGAAGGCCTGGTTCGCGTACGCCAGGAGCTGGCGAACTGCGTCGAATTCGCGCCCGTTAACCTGCTCGATAAGCAGTACAACGTGCCGGGGCCTTTCGACGCCATTTTTTGCCGTAACGTCATGATCTATTTTGATAAAACGACGCAACAGGACATTCTGCGTCGGTTTGTTCCGTTGCTCAAGCCTGACGGTTTACTGTTTGCCGGGCATTCGGAAAACTTCAGCAACCTCGCGCGTGAGTTTAGCCTGCGTGGGCAAACGGTATATGCGCTGAGTAAGGAAAAAGCATGAGTAAAATCAGGGTATTGTCTGTCGATGATTCAGCGCTGATGCGTCAGATCATGACTGAAATCATCAATAGCCACAGCGACATGGAGATGGTGGCCACTGCGCCCGATCCGCTGGTAGCGAGGGATTTAATTAAAAAATATAACCCCGACGTACTAACGCTGGATGTCGAGATGCCGCGCATGGATGGCATAGATTTTCTTGAGAAATTGATGCGCCTGCGTCCCATGCCGGTGGTGATGGTCTCCTCCCTGACCGGGAAAGGATCGGAAATCACTCTGCGCGCGCTGGAGCTGGGAGCGGTGGATTTTGTCACCAAACCGCAGCTCGGCATTCGCGAGGGGATGCTGGCGTACAGCGAGATGATCGCCGAGAAAATTCGCACCGCCTCGCGCGCGAAGCTCGCGGCCCACAAGCCGATGGCCGCGCCGGCAACCCTGAAGGCCGGACCGTTACTCAGCTCGGAAAAACTGCTGGTTATTGGGGCGTCAACCGGAGGAACAGAGGCAATTCGCCATGTACTCCAGCCATTGCCGCTTTCAAGTCCGGGTATTCTGATCACGCAGCATATGCCGCCTGGCTTTACCCGCTCCTTCGCCGAACGTCTGAACAAGCTGTGCCAGATCAGCGTGAAAGAGGCGGAAGACGGCGAGCGCGTGCTGCCGGGACATGCGTATATCGCGCCGGGGGACAAGCATATGGAACTGGCGCGCAGCGGCGCTAACTATCAAATCAAAATTCATGACGGACCGCCGGTTAACCGGCACCGTCCGTCGGTGGATGTGCTGTTTCATTCGGTGGCGAAACATGCGGGGCGCAACGCCGTTGGGGTGATCCTGACGGGGATGGGCAACGACGGTGCCGCCGGAATGCTTGCAATGCACCAGGCTGGCGCCTGGACGATTGCGCAGAATGAAGCAAGTTGTGTGGTGTTCGGCATGCCGCGCGAGGCCATCAATATGGGTGGCGTGAGCGAAGTGGTCGATCTTAGCCAGGTAAGCCAGCAGATGCTGGCGAAAATCAGTGCCGGACAGGCAATACGTATTTGACTCAGGAGTATTATTTTATGGCGGATAAAGAGCTTAAGTTTTTGGTTGTGGATGACTTTTCCACCATGCGTCGCATTGTGCGCAACCTGCTGAAAGAGTTGGGCTTCAACAACGTTGAAGAAGCAGAAGACGGCGTGGATGCGCTGAACAAACTGCAGGCTGGCGGGTTTGGTTTTGTCATCTCCGACTGGAACATGCCGAATATGGACGGTCTGGAGCTACTGAAAACCATTCGTGCAGACGCGGGCATGGCGTCTATGCCGGTGCTGATGGTCACTGCAGAAGCGAAAAAAGAGAACATCATTGCCGCTGCACAGGCGGGCGCAAGCGGCTACGTGGTGAAGCCATTCACCGCAGCGACCCTGGAAGAGAAGCTCGGTAAGATCTTCGAGAAACTCGGCATGTGAGGTGTTGGTGATGATGCAACCTGCAATGAAACCCGTTGAAGAACACTCGCCGAGCGACATCATCGTCCGCATCGGCAGCCTGACGCGCATGCTGCGTGACAGCCTGCGTGAACTGGGGCTGGATCAGGCCATTGCCGAAGCGGCGGAAGCGATCCCGGACGCCCGCGACCGTCTGGACTACGTTGTGCAGATGACCGCTCAGGCAGCTGAACGCGCGCTGAACAGCGTTGAAGCCTCACAGCCGCACCAGGATGCGATGGAAAAGGGCGCGAAAGCCCTGACCCAACGCTGGGATGAGTGGTTTGAGAATCCCATCGAGCTGGCGGATGCCCGCGAACTGGTGACCGACACCCGTCAGTTCCTGGGGGATGTGCCGGGCCACACCAGCTTCACCAACGCCCAACTGCTGGACATCATGATGGCGCAGGATTTCCAGGATCTGACCGGTCAGGTCATCAAGCGCATGATGGATGTGATTCAGGAGATTGAGCGCCAGCTGCTGATGGTGCTGCTGGAGAACATCCCGGAACCGGCTGCCCGTCCAAAACGCGAGAACGAAAGCCTGCTCAATGGCCCGCAGCTCGACGCCAGCAAGGCGGGCGTCGTGGCAAGCCAGGACCAGGTGGACGACCTGCTGGACAGCCTCGGCTTCTGATTGTCCATTCCGCCTCAGGGGGGTTACGCCGCCTGAGGCGGTTTACGACAAAATCACCGAAAAGAGCCCGAATAAACGGGCTTTTCCCGCCATTGGATTTCCGCTGCGCTGGCATGATACCCGTGACGTAATGGGCTGAGCATGCACTGTGGCAGAAGAGAACGACGACAAAACGGAAGCCCCCACACCCCACCGACTTGAAAAGGCGCGTGAGGAAGGGCAGATCCCCCGATCCCGAGAATTGACCTCCCTGCTGATCCTTATCGTAGGCGTGTGCATTATCTGGTGGGGTGGGGAGTCGCTCGCCCGCAAGCTGGCGGGGATGCTCTCCACCGGCTTACGTTTTGACCACAGCATGGTCAACGACCCGAATCTGATCCTCAGCCAGATTATTCAGCTGATAAAAGGGGCCATGGTTGCGCTACTGCCCCTGATTACCGGCGTGGTGCTGGTGGCGCTGGTCTCCCCGGTGATGCTGGGCGGGCTGGTCTTTAGCGGTAAATCGCTGCAACCCAAATTTTCAAAACTGAACCCGCTGCCGGGCATTGCGAAAATGTTCTCGGCGCAGACCGGGGCCGAGCTGCTCAAGGCTATTCTCAAATCGGTGCTGATGGGCAGTTCCGCAGGATTTTTCCTCTGGTACCACTGGCCCGAAATGATGCGCCTTATCAGCGAGTCGCCCCTTACCGCGATGAGCAATGCGCTGAACCTGGTCGGGCTTTGCGCGCTGCTGGTGGTGCTCAGCATTATTCCGATGGTGGGTTTTGACGTTATCTTCCAGCTCTATTCCCACTTCAAGAAACTGCGAATGTCACGTCAGGACATCCGCGACGAATATAAGCAGATGGAAGGTGACCCGCACGTGAAGGGGCGCATCCGGCAGATGCAGCGTGCCGCCGCCCGTCGCCGCATGATGGAAGATGTGCCGAAGGCGGACGTCATCGTTACCAACCCGACGCACTATTCCGTGGCGCTGCGCTATGACGAAAACAAAATGAGCGCGCCGAAAGTGGTGGCAAAAGGGGCGGGGCTGATTGCATTGCGCATCAGGGAAATTGGTACCGAAAATCGCGTGCCGATCCTGGAAGCGCCTCCGCTGGCGCGAGCCCTCTACCGCCACGCGGATATCGGACAACAGATCCCTGGTCAGCTCTACGCCGCGGTGGCGGAAGTGCTGGCCTGGGTATGGCAGTTGAAGCGCTGGCGTCTGGCCGGCGGTCAACGGCCTGTCAAACCTGAGAACCTTCCGGTGCCTGCCGCGCTGGATTTTATGAACGAGAAGGACACTGATGGCTAATCTGGTGGCAATGTTGCGCCTGCCCGGCAACCTGAAATCGACCCAATGGCAGATCCTTGCCGGGCCGATCCTCATCCTGTTAATTCTGTCGATGATGGTACTGCCGCTCCCGGCGTTCATCCTCGATCTGCTTTTCACCTTCAATATTGCGCTGTCCATTATGGTGCTGCTGGTGGCGATGTTCACCCAGCGCACGCTGGAGTTCGCCGCGTTCCCGACCATTCTGCTGTTTACCACCTTGCTGCGGCTGGCGCTGAACGTGGCCTCCACGCGTATCATCCTGATGGAGGGCCACACCGGCGCGGCAGCGGCGGGTAAGGTGGTCGAGGCCTTCGGCCACTTCCTGGTGGGCGGGAACTTCGCTATCGGTATCGTGGTGTTCGTTATCCTCGTGATCATCAACTTTATGGTTATCACCAAGGGTGCCGGGCGTATCGCGGAAGTGGGCGCGCGTTTTGTGCTGGACGGGATGCCGGGCAAGCAGATGGCGATCGACGCCGATCTGAACGCCGGGCTTATCGCCGAAGATGAAGCGAAAAAGCGCCGCGCGGAAGTGACCCAGGAAGCGGACTTCTACGGCTCCATGGACGGTGCAAGTAAGTTTGTGCGCGGGGATGCCATCGCGGGCATCCTGATCATGGTGATTAACGTGGTCGGCGGCCTGTTGGTGGGGGTACTGCAGCACGGGATGGACATGGGCCACGCGGCGGAAAGCTATACGCTGCTGACCATTGGTGACGGTCTGGTCGCACAGATCCCGGCGCTGGTTATCTCCACTGCGGCGGGCGTTATCGTGACCCGCGTCAGTACCGATCAGGACGTTGGCGAGCAGATGGTGGGCCAGCTCTTCAGTAACCCGCGCGTGATGCTGCTGGCGGCTGCGGTGCTTGGGCTGCTCGGCCTGGTGCCGGGGATGCCAAACCTCGTGTTCCTGCTGTTTACGGCGGGGCTGCTGGGGCTGGCCTGGTGGATGCGTGGCCGTGAGACCAGGCCAGCTGCGGATCCGGTTCCGGTGAAAATGCCGGAGAACACCCAGGCCGTAGAAGCGACCTGGAACGACGTTCAACTGGAAGATTCCCTGGGAATGGAAGTGGGGTATCGCCTGATCCCGATGGTGGATTTCCAGCAGGATGGCGAGCTGCTCGGCCGCATCCGCAGCATCCGTAAAAAATTCGCCCAGGACATGGGCTTCCTGCCGCCGGTGGTGCATATCAAGGACAATATGGACCTGCCGCCTGCGCGCTATCGTATTCTGATGAAGGGTGTTGAAATTGGCAGCGGCGATGCTTACCCGGGACGCTGGCTGGCGATTAACCCTGGCACTGCAGCAGGCACGCTGCCGGGCGAGCAGACCGTCGATCCGGCCTTTGGCCTGGCGGCAATCTGGATTGAAAGCGCGCTGAAAGAGCAGGCGCAAATTCAGGGTTATACGGTTGTCGAAGCCAGTACCGTGGTGGCAACCCACCTTAATCATCTGATTGGGCAATTCTCGGCAGAGCTGTTTGGCCGTCAGGAAGCGCAGCAGCTTCTCGATCGCGTGACGCAGGAGATGCCGAAGCTGACGGAAGACCTGGTGCCGGGCGTGCTGACGTTAACCACGCTGCACAAGGTGCTGCAAAACCTGCTTGAGGAAAAAGTGCCGATCCGCGATATGCGTACCATCCTGGAAACCCTTGCCGAGCATGCGCCGCTGCAGAGCGATCCGCACGAGCTGACAGCGGTGGTGCGCGTGGCGCTGGGGCGTGCGATCACCCAGCAGTGGTTCCCGGGAACCGGCGAAGTCCAGGTGATTGGCCTCGATACGCCGCTTGAACGCCTGCTGCTGCAGGCCCTGCAGGGCGGCGGCGGCCTCGAGCCTGGCCTGGCGGATCGCCTGCTGGAGCAAACTCAGGAGGCGCTGGCGCGTCAGGAGATGCTGGGCGCGCCGCCGGTGCTGCTGGTCAACCACGCGCTGCGTCCGCTGCTGTCGCGCTTCCTGCGCCGCAGCCTGAATCAGCTTGTTGTGCTGTCGAATCTGGAACTGTCGGATAACCGCCATATCCGCATGACGGCAACGATTGGAGGAAAATAATGAAATGGCTATGGATTTTGCTCTTCCCGCTGGCGGCTCAGGCCGCCGGGGAAGGGACCTGGCAGGCAAGCAGCATGGGCGTGACCCTCAGCAACCGGGGTGTCGCCATGTCTTCTAATCCGCTGTCGCCCTCTGAAACGGTTTCTGGTCAGATGGGGATGGTGGTGTGGAACTACAGGCTGATTGGCCCAACGCCAGCCGGACTGCGGGTGCGCCTCTGCTCACAGACCCGCTGCACGGAAATCGACGGCGAAAATGGCACAACGCAGGCGTTCAACGGCGTGCCGGCCATTGAACCTTTACGTTTTATCTGGGAAGTGCCGGGCGGAGGACGTTTGATCCCGGCGCTGAAGGTGCAGAGCAATTCTGTCATCGTCAACTACCGCTAGCTGCCTGCCTTTGTCACCAGCCATCAGTCAATTCTGATGGCTGTCTCGCAAAATTGACCTCACCTTTTGATGCAACAGAAACGCTGTTTTATAAATTAGTGACACGCGTGACGCGACTCTTTGCATTTTTGCCATTTACCCTGCCCGTGATGGCAGAAACAGAAAGGTATCAGGACGTCGTTGCATTTACTGTAGCCGTGTAAAAACTCCCCGATGAGCCTTACTTGCAGGGAGTCTCCCAAATTTGCTTAGGGTTGACGGCAATGAAAACACGTAAAATTGGACTCGCAAATTATCTTGCTTACGGGGCAGGCGATTTTCTCGGGGCTGGTACGACCGCTCTGACGGCGGCCTGGCTTTTGTATTTTTATACCACCTTCTGTGGACTCACACCGATTGAAGCAACCTTCATCTTTGCCGCTGCGAGGGTGCTGGATGCTGTTGTCAGCCCGTTAATGGGCTTTTTGACGGATAACTTCGGTACGACCTGGCCTGGAAAGCGCTTTGGTCGCCGTAAGTTCTTTATCCTGCTAGGCATTCCGTGCGTGTTCAGCTACTCGTTGATGTGGGTAGGGGACATGAATTTCTGGTACTACCTGCTGACCTATCTGGTGTTTGATATTGTCTACACCATGATTCTGGTGCCTTACGAGACGCTGGTGCCGGAAATGACCGACGACTTCAAACAGAAAACCAAGTTCTCCGGGGCGCGTATTTCTATGGCGCAGATGTCAGCGATTCTGGCCTCCTTCCTGCCGGGGATCCTGCTCACCCACTTCGGTAAAGACAACGCCATCTCATTCTTTTACGCAAGCCTGGTTTTCTCCGTGCTGTGCGCCCTGATGCTGACCTTTGTCTGGTTCTTTACCTGGGAGCGCCCGCGTGAGGAGTGGTCTGAAGCGGCGCTGCGTGCCGAAGAAGAGAAGAAGAAACTGACGCTGGGGCAAAGCATCAATCGTCTGTTTGTCGAATTAAGCTCTACGCTGCGCATCAAGATTTTCCGCCAGCATCTTGGCATGTACCTCGGCGGCTACATCGCACAGGACGTATTTAACGCAGTCTTCACCTACTACGTGGTGTTTGTGCTGATGCAGGAAGCGTCAATGGCGTCCAACCTGCTGGGCACGATGGCTATCTTCCAGTTCCTCGCCGTGATCGGGATGATCCCGCTGTGTATTCGCTTCGGACCTGCGCCGTCCTACCGCATGGTGGTGGTGCTGTTTGGCCTGGCGTCTCTCTCTTACGCCATGCTCTATTACGCCGGTCTGAGCGACGTCTACGCTCTGCTGTTGCTGATCTCTGCGGTGGCTGGGCTGGGTCGCGGCGGTATTAACTACGTGCCATGGAATACCTATACCTACATTGCTGACGTGGATGAAGCGATCACCGGCCAGCGCCGGGAAGGGATTTTCGCTGGCATCATGACCCTGACCCGTAAGGCGTCACAGGCCGGTGCGGTGATGCTGGTAGGCATCGTGATGCAAATGTCCGGCTTTGTCAGCGGTCAGAAGGTACAGCCTGCGGAAGTGAGCCACACCATTCTGCTGATCCTGAGCGTGGGCACCATCCTGGTGCTGTTCTGCGGTTTCCTCGTTTCCCTGCGCTTCAGGCTTAATTTGCAGACCCACAGCACGCTGCGCGAGGAGACCGCGAAAATGCGTGAGTGTGGTCATGCGATGCCGGAGTCAGCGACGCCACACGCCCGCGCCACCGTCGAGATGCTGGCCGGTATGCCTTATGAGTCACTGTGGGGCAATAACAACATCGGTTATCTGAATCGCAATAAGCCAGCTGCATCTTCGCTGAAGGATCGCGCGGTACTCAATTCGACATACAACAGAGGTTAAGATGATGAAAGTTTGGCCTGTCAAACATAGCCCGCTATTGCGTCAGCCAGAGCGCTTTATCGCCCGGGACGAGCTGAAATCACTGATTCAAAAAGTGACGCACAACCTGGTCAATATCCACGACAAAACGGGTGAATTTTTGCTGCGGCTGGACGACGGGCGCGTGATCGACACCAAAGGCTGGGCCGGATGGGAGTGGACGCACGGCGTCGGCCTGTATGGCATCTGGCAGTACTACTGCCAGACCGGTGACGAAGGGATGCGCAACATTATCGACAGCTGGTTTGCCGACCGCTTTGCGGAAGGCGCCACCACCAAAAACGTCAATACGATGTCGCCGTTTCTGACGCTGGCCTATCGCTACGAAGAGAGCAAAAACCCGGCCTGGCTGCCGTGGCTGGAAAGCTGGGCGGAGTGGGCGATGACTGAAATGCCACGCACCGAACACGGCGGCATGCAGCACATCACGCTGGCGGAAGAGAATCATCAACAGATGTGGGACGACACGCTGATGATGACGGTGCTGCCGCTGGCGAAAATCGGCAGGCTGCTGAATAAGCCGGAGTACGTAGAGGAGGCGATTTATCAGTTCCTGCTCCACGTGCAGAACCTGATGGACCGGGAGACGGGGCTGTGGTTCCACGGCTGGAGCTACGACGGCAACCATAACTTTGCCCGGGCCCGCTGGGCGCGCGGCAACAGCTGGCTCACCATCGTGATCCCCGACTTCCTCGAACTGGTTGATCTGCCTGAAAACAACGCCGTGCGCCGTTATCTGGTGCAGGTGCTGAATGCGCAGATCGCCGCGCTGGCAAAATGTCAGGACGAAAGCGGGTTGTGGCATACGCTGCTGGACGATCCTGATTCTTATCTGGAGGCGTCGGCCACGGCAGGGTTTGCCTACGGAATTCTGAAGGCCGTGCGCAAGCGTTATGTCGGCGCAGAGTACGCTGAGGTGGCGGAGAAAGCGATTCGCGGTATTGTGCAAAATATCTCGCCGGAAGGGGAGCTGCTGCAAACCTCGTTCGGGACGGGAATGGGCAGCGATCTCGATTTTTATCGTCAAATACCGCTGACGTCGATGCCGTATGGCCAGGCAATGGCGATTCTGTGCCTGACGGAGTATTTACGCAAATATTTCTGACGGCTGCTTAATAATTTCATTACTGCAAAGCCCCTCCTTAAAGGGGCTTTTTTTATAATAACGGCGGGTAAATATAATACGCCATAAATATGATGTTCCGTTTATATTTACGACATGAATAATACAATTAAAATAAATTCAGGCTGTTATTAATATGTGATTTTCTTCACAAAATGCATTCCGTATTTATCCTATTTTTTAATTGCATTAAGACTCTTCCAATACACATTTAAGGAGTGACGCAATGGAAAATGCAATGGGCAGTATTGTTATTAATCCTTCTGTAAATATGCATGCCGATAAAATGTCGGATGAACATCTTCAAATGTTCGAATCGGTTTTCAATGATATCGACGGCGCGGGCTATACCCCGCTACTGTTTGTCGGTAGCCAGCTCGTGGCTGGCCAACTGCATACCTTTATTGCGCTTCGCCGTTTCATGCATGCAAAGGGGCAGGAAAAATCACTGGTTAAGGTCATTATTTTTCAAAGCCTGAACAATGAGTTGGCTATTCATTCGATCTCAGAATTCTAATCATTTTATTTACGGATAATTATTTAAACTGAAAAGGAAATCATTATGTGGAAATCAGCGAAAAGAGATGAATTTATTCCGTTGGACGCGCCTGTGGCCGGTTATGAAATTGGGGTGCCAGGTATTAAAGGACCTTCACCGTTATTTGTTATTCGCGCAAAACTGAATAATGGTATTCATCCGGGTAAATGGGTGTTCGGCAATACTGCTTGGGTCCCGTGGGGAGGGAGCGAGCACCTGTGTAATGAATTTGAAATTTACGTGGGCGCGTTAAAATGGGTAGACGTTAAGGGGAAAAATTTCCCACCGAATATGGTTGAGGCGGGGCATGAAGCCAATGGTGCTAAGCTCTACGTTGCACGTGCAAAATTCGATAATGGCCTCTTTGTTGGTAAAGCAGGAAGCCACCTTAGCAGAGGATGCTGCATCGGTTATAACGGCAGAGAGTATGAATTAGATACCTTCCAGGTGCTCGTTCACGACTAACCGCAATCATTCATAAAAAAACCCGGCGACCGCCGGGTTTCTTTTTTACATACGTTCTACGGTTTCGATACCCAGGGTATCCAGACCCAGCTTCAGGGTCTTCGCCGTCAGCTGAGCCAGCTTCAGGCGGCTGTTACGCACCGATTCATTTTCTGCAGAGAGAATAGGACAGTGCTCGTAGAAGCCGGAGAACAGACCCGCCAGATCGTACAGGTAAGCACACATCACGTGCGGCGTGCCGTCACGCGCGACAACCGTCAGCGTCTCTTCGAACTGCAGCAGACGCGCCGCCAGCTGTGCTTCACGATCTTCCGTGATGGTCACTGTCGCATTAGCCAGCACGCTTTCATCAATGTTCGCCTTGCGGAACACGGAGAGCACGCGGGTATAGGCGTACTGCATGTACGGCGCCGTGTTGCCTTCAAACGCCAGCATGTTGTCCCAGTCGAAGATGTAGTCGGTGGTGCGGTTCTTGGAAAGATCCGCGTATTTCACCGCGCCGATACCGACGGCGTTGGCCAGTTTTTCCAGTTCGTCAGCAGGCATGTCCGGGTTCTTCTCTGCCACCAGGCGACGGGCGCGCTCCAGCGCTTCGTCCAGCAGATCGGAAAGCTTCACGGTACCGCCCGCGCGGGTTTTGAACGGCTTGCCGTCTTTACCCAGCATCATGCCGAACATGTGGTGTTCCAGCGGCACGCAGTCCGGCACGTAACCGGCTTTACGCACGATAGTCCACGCCTGCATCAGGTGCTGGTGCTGACGGGAGTCGATGTAGTACAGCACGCGGTCCGCATGCAGGGTTTCGTAACGGTATTTCGCACACGCGATGTCCGTGGTGGTGTAGAGATAGCCGCCATCCTTTTTCTGGATAATCACGCCCATCGGTTCGCCTTCCTTGTTTTTGTATTCATCAAGGAACACTACCGTTGCGCCTTCGCTCTCCACCGCCAGGTTTTTGGCTTTCAGGTCCGCCACAATGCCTGGCAGCATCGGGTTGTACAGGCTTTCACCCATCACGTCGTCGCGAGTCAGGGTCACGTTCAGACGGTTATAGGTAAGCTGGTTCTGGGACATGGTGATGTCAACCAGCTTGCGCCACATCTCGAGGAAGTATTGATCCCCGCCCTGCAGCTTCACCACGTAGCTGCGCGCGCGCTCGGCAAAGGCTTCGTCTTCGTCATAGTGCTTTTTGGCTTCGCGGTAGAACCCTTCCAGGTCCGCCAGCGCCATTTCACCCGCGTTTTCCTGCTGCTGTTTTTCCAGGTAAGCAATCAGCATGCCGAACTGGGTGCCCCAGTCGCCCACGTGGTTCGCGCGGATCACCTTGTGACCGAGGAACTCAAGGGTGCGTACCGCGGCGTCACCGATGATGGTGGAGCGCAGGTGGCCTACGTGCATCTCCTTCGCCACGTTCGGGGCTGAGTAGTCGACCACCACGGTCTGCGCTTCCGGCTGGGAAACGCCCAGACGGTCAGACTTCAGCGCCGCGTCAACGTGGCTCGACAGGAACGCAGGCTCAAGGAAAATATTGATAAAGCCCGGACCAGCAATTTCGGTTTTGCTGGCAATGCCGGAGAGATCCAGATGCGTCAGTACCTGCTCAGCGAGCTGTCGCGGCGGCATGCCCAGTTTTTTAGCCACTGCCATCACGCCATTAGCCTGATAGTCGCCAAACTGTACTTTTGCTGACTGACGAACCTGCGGTTCGCAATCCGCAGGTGCGCCTGCGGCAATCAGTGCCTGACTGACTTTTTCGGAGAGAAGAGCCTGAATATTCACCTGGATACCTTACGTTTTTGATGCGGGCTTACAACCGCCCGCGCCAGTTAAAGAATTTAGGGCGGGAGTATACTGCAAATGCCTTCTGGCGTCAGCATTGCGGGGCCCGAAGATTGCTCAGAATCCAGGCTAAGAAAGCGTGCATAACCATGCAGTCATAAAAAGCCGGATTCTGCGGTTGGTCAAAACGGGGCAACGGAGTAAATTAGCGGCTTTGCGACACGAAAAGAGACTGACTTATGGCGAACTGGCAATCCATTGACGAACTGCATGATATTTCCGCAGATTTACCGCGCTTCACAAAGGCGTTCACAGAACTTGCCACCCGTCTTGGTCTGGATATCGTGCCGCTTGAGGCGGATCACATTTCCTTGCGCTGCCACCAGAATGCCACCGCCGAGCGCTGGCGTCGCGGGTTTGAACAGTGCGGCGAGCTGCTCTCTGAGAACATCATCAATGGACGCCCCATTTGCCTGTTCAAACTGCATGAGCCGGTGAACGTGGCGCACTGGCAGTTCACCGTGGTTGAACTGCCGTGGCCGGGCGAGAAACGCTATCCGCACGAAGGCTGGGAGCATATCGAAATCGTCCTGCCGGGTGAGCCGGAAACGTTGAACTCGCGGGCTCTGGCCCTGCTGTCAGACGACGGGTTAAGCAAGCCGGGAATTTTTGTGAAGACGAGTTCACCCAAAGGCGAGCGCGAGCGTCTGCCTAACCCGACGCTGGCCGTGACGGACGGGCAGGTGACCGTGAAATTTCATCCCTGGACCATTGAGCAGATCGTTGCCAGCGAAGCCTGAGAGTTGTGATTCGTCGCTGAGACACGAAACGAGAGGCGTGCCATGATGGCGCGTTAAGCTGATTTTAAGGAGAAGCAGATGGCGCTGCTGGAGATTTGTTGTTACAGCGTGGCGTGTGCCGTTACGGCGCAACAGATGGGAGCTGACCGTATTGAGCTATGCGCCGCCCCGAAAGAAGGGGGGTTAACGCCTTCATACGGCGTGTTGAAGTCTGCCCGCCAGGCCGTCACCATCCCGGTCCACCCGATTATTCGGCCTCGCGGCGGCGATTTTTGTTACACGGCGGGCGAGTTCAGTGCCATGCTTGAAGATATCGCGCTGGTTCGTGACCTGGGCTTCCCGGGGCTGGTTACCGGCCTGCTTGATGAAGATGGTCACGTCGACCTGCCGCGGATGCGTAAGGTGATGGACGCCGCGAAAGGAATGGCCGTCACCTTTCATCGTGCGTTTGATATGTGCAAAGATCCCCTGCAAGCGTTTGATACGCTTGCCGAACTTGGCGTAGCGCGCGTCCTGACATCGGGACAGCAGTCTTCGGCGGAAAAAGGTCTGCAATTAATTACGGAACTAAAAGCACATTCCGGTGTTCCAATAATAATGGCGGGGGCGGGAGTCCGTGCCAGCAATCTGGAACGGTTTTTAAACGCCGGGGTGGAAGAGCTTCACAGCTCTGCGGGGAAATGGATACCTTCACCCATGCGTTATCGCAATACAGGGCTGTCAATGTCGACGGATGCTGAAGCGGATGAATATTCTCGCTACGGCGTAGAGGGAGAGTCGGTTGCGGAAATGAAGTCGCTGATTGAGCGTCATCACGTGTAGCAACGTACCGATTTTTACCGCGCATCATGTCGCCCAATATGATGCTTGCTTGTACCAGGCCCCTGCAATTTCAACAGGGGCCTTTTTTTATCCCCTCACCCCACAGGGGAGAGGGGAAAACTACGGCTTGGTCGCAATCAACACCGCACGCATCGGTGCAGGATAGCCTTCAACGGTTTTGCTGTGGTCGGCCGGGTCGAGGAACTGCTCCAGCGATTCGGTGATCATCCAGTCGGTGCGGCGCTGCTCTTCGATAGACGTTACGCAAACATCGGCAATGCGCACATCCACAAATCCGCATTTCTCCAGCCAGTTTTTCAGCGCCAGCGCGGACGGGATGAAGTAAACGTTGCGCATCTGCGCGTAGCGATCGCCCGGAACCAGAACCGCATGCTCATCGCCTTCAATCACCAGCGTTTCCAGCACCAGCTCGCCGCCGCTGACCAGCTGATCTTTGAGCTGCCACAGGTGTTCAAGCGGGGAACGACGATGATACAGCACGCCCATCGAGAAGACGGTATCGAACGCTTTCAGGGCAGGGAGCTGCTCTATGCCCAGCGGCAGCAGATGCGCGCGCTGGTCGTTGCCGAGCAGTTTTCGCACCGCCTCAAACTGGCACAGGAAGAGCTGCATCGGGTCGATGCCGACCGCCAAATGGGCTCCCGCGCCAATCATGCGCCACATGTGGTAACCGCTGCCGCAGCCTACGTCCAGAATGGTGCGCCCGGTCAGGTCGGAAAGGTGCGGCAGTACGCGATCCCACTTCCAGTCTGAGCGCCACTCGGTATTGATGTTCACGCCGTACAGCGAGAACGGCCCTTTGCGCCACGGCATTAAATTACGCATCAGCGTTTCGATGCGGTTGATCTGCCCGGCAGGGAGCGGCTCTGCGCTTTCCGCCGTCACGCTGTGCAGTAAATCCAGACGATGCGGTGTTAGCTCCGGCAGATACTCCACGGCATTTGACCACTGCTTTAACAGACCGTGCTGCTGATCGCGCTGCCAGGCGGCAATCTGCGCCGGCAGGGTCTCCAGCCAGTGGGAAAGATGATTTTTAGCAATCAGCTGATAAAAGTTTCTGAATTCAATCATGCGGCATCCCCGGCTTTTAGCGCCACCAGAGAGCCAAAGTTAAAGCACTGGAACCACAGTTCGCTGTGCTCAAAACCGGCTTTGTGCAGGCGCGCTTTATGGGTTTCCACGGAGTCCGTCAGCATCACGTTTTCCAGCATGCTGCGCTTCTGGCTGATCTCCAGCTCGCTGTAGCCGTTCGCCCGTTTGAAATCGTGGTGCATGTTGAACAGCAGCTCGCCTACTTTGGCATCCTCAAAGCTGAATTTTTCAGAAAGCACCAGCGCGCCGCCGGGATTCAGCCCCTGGTAAATTTTGTCCAGCAGCAGCTGGCGGTCTTCAGGCACCAGGAACTGCAGGGTAAAATTCAGCACTACCATCGAGGCGTTGTTAATCTCGATCTCGCGGATATCGCCTTCCACCACGTCCACCGGAACGGGGGCTTTGTACGCGTCAATATGGCGACGGCAGCGTTCCACCATGGCCGGGGAGTTATCGACGGCAATGATTCGGCAGCCATCGTGATGAATGTTACGACGTACCGACAGCGTTGCCGCGCCGAGCGAGCAGCCCAGGTCATAGACCTGCGTACCGGGTTGAACGAAGCGCTCAGCCAGCATACCGATCATAGAGATAATATTGGAATAACCGGGAACAGAGCGCTGGATCATATCCGGGAAGACTTCGGCTACCCGTTCATCGAAGGTCCAGTCGCCCAGGCTGGCGATAGGCGCGGAAAAAAGCGTGTCGCGATCTGACATAACGTAAAAATCCGGGAAAAATAAAGTGGCGTATTGTGCGCTAATGGAGGGAGAAAACCAACTCCCACGGCATATACCACAGGTTAGCCAGCACCATCAGCAAAAGCGAACACCAGGTCGCGCTCATGCCGGAACGACGCCAGCGGAATAAACGGTGGTGAAAGCCGTAATAATGCATTAACCGGCCAGCAATAAGCATCAGGCCACAAATATGCACCATCCAGGTTTCCGCGCCATTCATCTCCATAAACAGCAGCAGGATGAGAGCAACGGGAATGTATTCCACCGCATTACCGTGAATGCGAATAGCGCTTTGCAGTTCGGAGAAACCGCCGTCGCCGTAAGAGACGCGGTACTGCATCCTGAGGCGCACAACATCAAACGAAAATTTAATCAGCAGTAATGCACCTAACACCGCATACAGCGCGCTGACCATACTAACTCCCTGTTTTTTGGCAGATGGCACTTCACTATGATAGGGGGTGATATCAGAAAAGAGAAGATTGTTGTGGGATGGAAGGGACACTGCCCACGGACGGCACCGCGGCCTGCAAGGCCTGCCACAGAGCATCGACCAGTTCGGGCGCCTGAGCAATATCCGGCGTGTGCAAAAAGAGGTACGGCGTGGTGGTGTGCTCCCAGCTCGCGAGTTTTTGCAGCCAGACGGCGAACATCGCCTGATTTTGCTGCATATTGTCGCTGCCGATGAACCTGACCATCGGGTTCTGTGCGGTCACGATGGCGTGGACCGGCACTTTCGGTTTTTTACGCTGAGCATCAACGATGGCCTCGTTATGCGGTACCGCGCTGTGCACCGGACGACTGTCGAGGATCACCCGGTTAACGGAACGATCCAGCAGGCCCCGGTTGAGCGTTTTTTCGGCTTCGCCTTTCGCAAAGAAGTCCTGATGTCGGACTTCCACGCCGTAGGTGAATTCGCGGGGCAGGGCATCCAGGAACTGCCACAGGGCGGGCAGATCGCGCGGGCCAAACGTGGC
Organism: Enterobacter cloacae complex sp. P2B; assembly: GCF_014895985.1. Lineage (NCBI taxonomy): Bacteria > Pseudomonadati > Pseudomonadota > Gammaproteobacteria > Enterobacterales > Enterobacteriaceae > Enterobacter > Enterobacter cloacae complex sp. P2B. Next base: position 57,547 of record NZ_JADBQQ010000018.1, read on the forward strand.
GGGAAGCTGGAGCCAGTATTGTCCAATTCGGTTCGCCAGCGGCGACATGCGCGTGAAAAATTCTTCCGTTAAGTCCCCGCAGTTGCGCAGCGCGGCCTGGTGGGAAATGGTCGCCGGAAACTTAAAGCAGAAACGGAAATCGTCCGTTGTTTGCTCCCGCCAGCGTTCGACTATTTCGGCTTTGGGCAGCGCATACAGCGTGGTGTTACCCTCGACGCAGTTAAAGTGTCGGGCATACTCTTCAAGGCTGGTAATGCCCAGGCGCACCCATTTCGGGTGCGACCACTGGGGCAGGCCCACGTACATCATAGCGCGCTTAAAATCTCATCCGTGCTGCGCACGCGTCCGATGCGCGGGAAGATATGGGTCATGCTGCCCTGATGCTGCTCCGCGGAAGCCGCGCTGCAGGCATCTTCAGCAATCACCAGATTAAAGCCCAGCTCCCAGGCGTTACGGGCTGTCGATTCCACGCCGATGTTGGTGGATATGCCGCACAGAATAATGGTGTCGATACCGCGGCGGCGAAGCTGCAGCTCAAGGTCGGTCCCGTAGAACGCGCCCCACTGGCGTTTAGTTACTTCGATATCGCTGTCGCGTTTGCCCAGCGACACCGGGTACGTCCACCAGTTTTCCGGCAGGGCATGCGCGGGCGCCTGGGCATCAACGGGCTGTTTTAACGCCTCGGCGAAATCAGCGGACCAGCCGACGCGCACCATGACCACAGTGGCACCGCTGGCGCGGCACTTCTCGGCCAGGCGAGCGGCGCGGCTGACGACTTCGTCCGCTGCGTGTGGGCCACCGGCGAAGGGCAGGATCCCTTCCTGTAAATCAATCACAACAAGCGCGGTTTTGCGGGCATCAAGTGTTAACATCGTCACTCCAGGTAAATTAATCACTTCCGTAACACCTTACGACGTGATGACCTGTTATTGGTCGGATAATTTTGTTAATTTTTGTGAGAATGCGCAATAAGAGTGCAGCAAACGACCGTCTGGCGGTGGTTCGCTCTTATCGTCCGGCGGAATTTCCAGTATAATAGCCGCCTTTTTTCATCCAGTTGTGACATACAGAAAGCTGCGACATAGTAGCCTGCATACCAGGCGACATTTAGCCTGCGGCTAATTAAGGGATATCTCATGCGTACAGAATATTGCGGGCAGCTGCGTCAGTCCCACGTCGGACAGCAGGTCACCCTGTGTGGTTGGGTCAACCGTCGTCGTGATCTTGGTAGCCTTATCTTCATCGATATGCGCGACCGTGAAGGTATCGTTCAGGTGTTCTTCGACCCGGATCGCGCAGATGCGCTGAAGCTGGCCTCTGAGCTGCGTAATGAGTTCTGCATTCAGGTCACCGGCACCGTGCGTGCGCGTGACGAGAAAAACGTTAACGCAGACATGGCGACGGGCGCTATCGAAGTGCTGGCCTCCGATCTGGTTATCATCAACCGTGCCGAAGCGCTGCCGCTGGACTCCAACCACGTCAACACTGAAGAAGCGCGTCTGAAATACCGGTACCTGGATCTGCGTCGTCCGGAAATGGCTCAGCGCCTGAAAACCCGTGCGAAAATCACCAGCCTGGTGCGTCGCTTTATGGATGACCACGGTTTCCTCGATATTGAAACCCCGATGCTGACCAAAGCCACGCCGGAAGGCGCGCGCGATTACCTGGTGCCATCCCGCGTTCATAAAGGCAAATTCTACGCGCTGCCGCAGTCACCGCAGCTGTTCAAACAGCTGCTGATGATGTCCGGCTTCGACCGCTATTATCAAATCGTTAAGTGCTTCCGCGACGAAGACCTGCGCGCTGACCGTCAGCCAGAATTTACCCAGATCGATGTGGAAACCTCCTTCATGACCGCCGAACAGGTGCGTGAAGTGATGGAAGCGCTGGTGCGTAGCCTGTGGAACGACGTGAAGGGCATTGAGCTGGGCGATTTCCCGATCATGACCTTCGCCGAAGCGGAACGTCGCTACGGCTCCGACAAACCAGACCTGCGTAACCCGATGGAGCTGGTGGACGTGGCTGACCTGGTGAAATCCGTTGAGTTCGCGGTATTCGCGGGACCGGCTAACGATCCGAAAGGCCGCGTGGCTGCCCTGCGCGTACCGGGCGGCGCGGCGCTGAGCCGTAAGCAGATTGATGACTACGGCAACTTTATTAAGATCTACGGCGCGAAAGGTCTGGCCTATATTAAAGTGACCGAGCGTGCGAAAGGTCTGGAAGGGATCACCAGCCCGGTGGCGAAATTCCTGAACGCGGACATCGTGGAAGCGATCCTTGAGCGCACCGGTGCGCAGGACGGCGACATGATCTTCTTCGGCGCAGACAACAAGAAAGTCGTTGCGGATGCGATGGGCGCGCTGCGTCTGAAGCTCGGCAAAGACCTGAACCTGACCGACGAAAGCAAATGGGCGCCGCTGTGGGTTATCGACTTCCCGATGTTTGAAGACGACGGTGAAGGCGGCCTGACCGCGATGCACCACCCGTTCACCTCGCCAAAAGAGATGACGGCGGCAGAGCTGAAAGCGGCGCCGGAAGAGGCAGTGGCAAACGCTTATGACATGGTTATCAACGGCTATGAAGTGGGCGGCGGTTCCGTGCGTATTCACAGCGGTGAAATGCAGCAGACCGTGTTCGGCATTCTGGGTATTAACGAGCAGGAGCAGCGCGAGAAGTTTGGCTTCCTGCTGGACGCCCTGAAGTACGGCACGCCTCCGCACGCGGGTCTGGCCTTCGGTCTCGACCGTCTGACCATGCTGCTGACCGGCACCGATAACATTCGTGACGTTATCGCCTTCCCGAAAACCACTGCCGCAGCGTGTCTGATGACCGAAGCGCCAAGCTTTGCCAACCCGGCAGCGCTGGCCGAACTGGGCATTGAAGTGGTGAAGAAGGAAGAGAAAAACTGATATGGCATATAAGCTTCCCGTTTCTGTCCTGGTGGTCATTTATGCAGAAGACACGAAGCGGGTGCTGATGTTGCAGCGGCGCGACGATCCTGATTTCTGGCAGTCGGTTACCGGCAGCCTGGAAGAGGGGGAGACCGCGCCGCAGGCCGCCGCGCGTGAAGTAAAGGAAGAGGTCACCATTGACGTTGCTCATGAGCAACTGACCCTGAAGGACTGTCAGCGCACGGTGGAGTTTGAAATTTTTAGCCATTTACGTCATCGCTATGCGCCGGGCATTGAGCGCAACACGGAGTCGTGGTTCTGTCTCGCGCTCCCCCATGAGCGGGAGATCGTGTTTACCGAACACCTGAACTACCGCTGGGTGAACGCGGCGGATGCCGCCGCACTGACCAAGTCGTGGAGCAACCGGCAGGCGATTGAAGAATTTGTAATTAACGCGGCCTGAGAAGGCGCGATTTTTGGAGAACTTTTTATGGCAGGTCATAGTAAGTGGGCCAACACCAAACACCGTAAAGCGGCACAGGATGCCAAGCGCGGTAAGATCTTTACCAAAATCATTCGCGAGCTGGTGACAGCAGCGCGTCTGGGCGGCGGCGACCCGGCTTCTAACCCACGCCTGCGCGCGGCGGTAGATAAAGCGCTGTCTAACAACATGACGCGTGACACCCTGAACCGTGCTATCGCACGCGGCGTGGGCGGTGATGAAGACGCGAACATGGAAACCATCATTTATGAAGGTTACGGCCCTGGCGGTACTGCGGTGATGGTTGAATGCCTGTCTGACAACCGTAACCGTACCGTTGCGGAAGTGCGCCACGCGTTCACCAAAACCGGTGGCAACCTGGGCACTGACGGCTCCGTAGCTTACCTGTTCAGCAAAAAAGGCGTCATCTCTTTCGAGAAAGGAGACGAAGATGCGATCATGGAAGCGGCGTTAGAAGCGGGTGCGGAAGACGTGGTGACCTACGATGATGGTGCCATTGACGTCTACACCGCGTGGGAAGAGATGGGTGCCGTGCGCGATGCGCTGGAAGCGGCGGGCCTGAAAGCGGACAACGCTGAAGTCTCCATGATCCCGTCCACCAAAGCGGATATGGATGCAGAAACCGCACCGAAACTGCTGCGTCTGATCGACATGCTCGAAGACTGCGACGACGTGCAGGAAGTGTACCACAACGGTGAAATCTCTGATGAGGTTGCAGCGACTCTCTGATGAGAGCCTGTAAACCGTTTACGGGAGACGCGTGATGTCGATTATCCTCGGGATTGACCCCGGCTCGCGCGTCACCGGGTATGGCGTTATCCGTCAGGTGGGACGCCAGCTAACCTACCTCGGCAGTGGATGCATTCGCACCAAAGTGGACGATCTGCCGTCGCGCCTCAAGCTTATTTATGCGGGCGTATCGGAGATCATCACCCAGTTTCAGCCAGACTATTTCGCCATTGAGCAGGTCTTTATGGCGAAGAACGCGGATTCGGCGCTGAAGCTCGGTCAGGCGCGTGGGGTGGCCATCGTGGCTGCGGTGAACCAGGATTTGCCGGTATTCGAATACGCCGCGCGCCAGGTTAAGCAGACGGTGGTGGGCATCGGTAGCGCGGAGAAGAGCCAGGTGCAGCACATGGTGCGCACCCTGCTGAAGCTTCCCGCGAACCCGCAGGCCGACGCCGCCGATGCGCTGGCGATTGCAATTACCCACTGCCACGTCAGCCAGAACGCGATGCAAATGAGCGAGTCGCGGCTCAATCTGGCGCGAGGCAGGTTACGATAATCAGAAATCAGGCTGGATAAACATCCAGCCTTTTTTTATTATGTCGGCAGTTAATTTCTCCCAGAACGCAGGAGCGTCACGTGATAGGCAGACTCAGAGGCATCATCATTGAAAAACAACCCCCGTTAGTGCTGCTGGAAGTGGGTGGCGTGGGCTATGAAGTCCATATGCCGATGACCTGCTTCTACGAGCTGCCGGACGCGGGCAAAGAGGCGATTGTCTTTACCCAGTTTGTGGTGCGTGAAGACGCTCAGCTGCTGTACGGCTTTAACAACAAGCAGGAACGCACCCTGTTTCGCGAGCTGATTAAAACCAACGGTGTGGGGCCTAAGCTGGCGCTGGCGATTTTGTCCGGCATGTCCGCTCCGCAGTTTGTGAATGCCGTTGAGCGCGAAGATCCCGCGGCGCTGGTTAAGCTTCCGGGCATTGGTAAGAAAACCGCAGAGCGTCTGATAGTTGAGATGAAAGACCGCTTTAAAGGTCTGCACGGCGATCTGTTCACTCCGGCTGCCGATTTGGTTCTGACTGCTCCGGGTGCGCCTGCCTCTGATGATGACGCCGAGCAGGAAGCGGTTGCCGCGCTGGTGGCGCTGGGCTATAAACCTCAGGAGGCCAGCCGGATGGTGAGCAAAATTGCCAAACCGGACGCCAGCAGTGAAACTCTGATTCGTGAAGCGCTGCGCGCTGCATTGTGAGGTAAAGGATGATTGAAGCAGACCGCCTGGTATCGGCAGGCACCCTTCAGGCAGAAGACGTGGTGGATCGTGCGATCCGCCCGAAGCTGCTTGATGAGTACATCGGCCAGCCGCAGGTACGTTCCCAGATGGAGATTTTCATCCAGGCGGCAAAGCTGCGCGGCGATGCGCTCGATCACCTGCTGATTTTTGGCCCGCCGGGGTTAGGGAAAACTACCCTGGCTAATATCGTCGCCAATGAAATGGGCGTCAACCTGCGTACCACCTCCGGCCCGGTGCTGGAGAAAGCGGGCGATCTGGCGGCGATGCTGACCAACCTTGAACCGCATGATGTGCTGTTTATCGATGAGATCCACCGCCTGTCACCGGTGGTGGAGGAAGTGCTCTATCCGGCGATGGAAGATTACCAGCTGGATATCATGATCGGCGAAGGCCCGGCCGCGCGCTCCATCAAAATCGATCTGCCGCCGTTTACCCTGATTGGCGCCACGACCCGCGCCGGGTCGTTGACCTCTCCGCTGCGCGACCGCTTTGGCATCGTTCAGCGTCTGGAGTTTTATCAGGTACCCGATCTTCAGCATATCGTGGGGCGCAGCGCGCGCTACATGGGGCTGGATATGAGCGAAGAGGGGGCATATGAAGTGGCGAAGCGTTCCCGCGGTACGCCGCGTATTGCCAACCGCCTGCTGCGCCGCGTGCGTGACTTTGCTGAAGTGAAGCACGATGGTTCGATTTCCGCCGAGATCGCCGCTCAGGCGCTGGATATGCTGAACGTCGATGCTGAAGGCTTTGACTATATGGACCGCAAACTGCTGCTGGCGGTGCTGGACAAGTTCTTCGGTGGCCCGGTCGGGCTGGATAACCTGGCGGCGGCAATTGGCGAAGAGCGTGAGACGATCGAAGATGTGCTGGAGCCGTATCTGATCCAGCAGGGCTTCTTACAGCGTACCCCACGTGGTCGTATGGCGACGGTGCGGGCGTGGAATCATTTCGGTATTACGCCGCCCGCGATGCCGTAAGTAGCGATAAATTGTAGCCCCGGTAAGCGAAGCGCCACCGGGGACATGCTCACTACTGCGCGGTCTTTTTCATCATACTGAAAACAAACAACACCGCCGCACTCAAGACCACCGACGGTCCGGCCGGCGTGTCATAAAACGCCGAAAAGGTTAACCCGCCCGTGACGGCGATCATCCCGATAACCACCGCGATACCGGCCATCTGCTCTGGCGTACGTGCAAACCGACGCGCCGTGGCGGCAGGGATGATCAGCAGCGATGTAATAATCAGCGCGCCGACAAACTTCATCGCCACGCCAATCGTTAACGCCGTCACCAGCATCAGCAGCAGCTTCACGCGCTGCAGCTTCACGCCGTCGACAAACGCCAGATCCGGGCTGACGGTCATTGCCAGTAAATTCCGCCACTGCCACAGCAGAATACCCAGTACCACCACCACGCCAATGGCGATCGCGATGAGATCGTCAGGCGTTACGGCCAGCAGATCGCCAAACAGGTAGGCCATCAGGTCAACGCGGATATTTGACATCAGGCTAACAACGACCAGACCCAGCGACAGCGCGCTGTGCGCCATGATGCCAAGCAGCGTATCAATCGCGAGGTGAGGGCGCTTCTCCAGCCAGACCAGACCGGCTGCCAGCAGCAGCGTGACCACAATTACCGCGTAAAAGGGATTCACATCCAGCAGCAAACCAAAGGCAACGCCCAGCAGCGACGCATGCGCCAGGGTATCACCGAAGTAAGACATTCTGCGCCAGACCACAAACGAGCCGAGTGGGCCTGCGGCGCAGGCAAGCATAACCCCGGCCAGCCAGCCGGGCAGTAACAGTTCAATCATGAGTGTCCATTTCCCCGACGCAGAACGATTCGTCCCTGCAAATCATGGCGGTGATTATGATGATGGCGATAAATGCCAAGCTGTTCAGCGCCGCGAGGGCCGAACATGGAGATAAATTCCGGGTGCATTGAGACCACTTCAGGCGTGCCGGAACAGCAAATGTGATGGTTGAGACACAGCACTTCGTCGGTTTTCGCCATCACCAGATGCAGGTCATGGGAGACCATCAGCACGGCGCAGTTCAGTTCGCGGCGCAGCTGGTCGATCAAATCATAAAGCGCGACCTGACCATTGACGTCCACGCCCTGGGTTGGTTCATCCAGCACCAGCAGCTGCGGGCTGCTCAGCAGCGCACGGGCCAGCAAAACGCGCTGCGTCTCACCGCCGGACAGCTTTTGCAACGGCGCGTCGATAAGGTGGCCCGCCTGCACGCGCTTCAGCGCCGGGAGAATATCGGCTTTTCGCGTGCCCGGACGCAGACGCAGAAAACGATTTACCGTCAGCGGCAGGGTGGCGTCCAGATGTAATTTTTGCGGCACATAGCCGATCCGCAATTTTTCCTCGCGCGTGATTACACCTTCATCCGGTGTAACCAGACCCAGCACCACGCGCACCAGAGTGGATTTACCTGCGCCATTGGGGCCGAGCAGCGTCAGAATTTTTCCAGGCTTGAGATCCAGCGATACGTCAGAGAGGACGCGGCGCTGGCCAAAGGAGACCGAAATATTGTCGAGAGAAACCAGAGTCGTCATGTCAATTTAAGCTTGAAGAAGTCAACGAATGTTATAATATCACATTCCACGCATTCACTACGATGATTAGTCGCATTATGTTACATAAAAATACGCTTCTTTTCGCAGCATTATCCGCTGCCCTTTGGGGAACAACCGCACAAGATGTTAACGCTGCCGTTGTTGCTTCGCTTAAACCGCTTGGATTCATCGCGTCGGCCATTGCCGATGGGGTAACGGAAACCCAGGTTCTGCTCCCTGACGGGGCCTCAGAGCATGACTATTCTCTGCGCCCGTCTGATGTAAAACGCTTACAAAACGCAGACTTAGTTGTCTGGATTGGTCCGGAGATGGAAGCATTCATGCAGAAATCCGCCAAACAGATTGCTGATGAAAAACAGGTCGCGATTGCCGGGCTTTCCGGCGTGAAACCGTTGCTCATGAAAGGGGCGGATGATGACGGTGACGAACATGACCATCACGCTGCAGAGGGTGAAAAAGGTGATGGAGATCACCATCACGGCGAGTACAACATGCATCTCTGGCTATCCCCAGAGATAGCGCGGCTTTCAGCGGTTGCAATCCATGACAAATTAGTGGAACTTATGCCGCAAAGTCGAGCCAAACTAGACGCCAACCTGAAGGATTTTGAGGCACAATTAGCCGCAACCGATAAGCAGGTAGGTAATGAGCTCGCACCGTTGAAAGGAAAAGGGTATTTCGTTTTTCATGACGCCTACGGCTACTACGAAAAACACTACGGCCTGACCCCGCTTGGGCACTTTACCGTCAACCCTGAAATTCAACCTGGTGCGCAGCGTTTACATGAAATCAGAACACAGCTGGTTGAGCAGAAAGCGACATGCGTTTTTGCTGAGCCACAGTTCAGGCCAGCGGTCGTAGAAGCCGTGGCCAGGGGAACATCCGTGCGCATGGGAACCCTTGACCCGCTAGGTACGAATATCCAGTTGAGCAAAGCGAGCTATTCGCAGTTCCTCAGCCAACTGGCGAACCAGTATGCGAGCTGCCTGAAAGGAGATTAACGAGGAAGTGAATACGTGCAACAGATAGCCCGCTCTGTCGCCCTGGCATTTAACAATCTGCCTCGACCCCACCGCGTTATGCTGGGGTCGCTTACAGTTCTCACCTTAGCGGTCGCCGTCTGGCGACCCTATGTTTACCACCCGAGTTCTGCCCCTATCATTAAAACCATCGAGCTTGAAAAGAGCGAGATCCGCTCTTTGCTGCCTGAAGCCAGCGAGCCTATCGACCAGGCCGCTCAGGAAGATGAAGCTATCCCTCAGGATGAACTGGACGATAAAACCGAGAACGAAGCGGGGATCCACGAATACGTTGTCTCTACCGGTGACACGCTGAGCAGCGTGCTCAACCAGTACGGTATCGACATGGGCAATATCAGCCAGCTGGCCGCTGCGGATAAAGACCTGCGTAACCTGAAAATCGGGCAACAGCTCTCCTGGACATTAACGGCGGATGGCGATCTTCAGCGTTTGACCTGGGAAATGTCCCGCCGCGAAACCCGCACCTATGACCGCACTGCAAACGGTTTCAAAATGACCAGTGAAATGCAGAAAGGCGACTGGGTTAACAGCGTGATGAAAGGTACCGTGGGCGGAAGCTTTGTTTCCAGCGCCCGTGATGCGGGCCTGACCAGCGGTGAAATCAGCGCGGTGATCAAAGCCATGCAGTGGCAGATGGATTTCCGTAAGCTGAAGAAAGGCGATGAGTTTTCCGTCCTGATGTCCCGCGAAATGCTGGACGGCAAGCGCGAGCAGAGCCAGCTGCTGGGGGTGCGTCTGCGCTCCGAGGGAAAAGATTACTACGCCATTCGCGCTGAAGACGGCAAGTTCTATGACCGCAGCGGTACAGGCCTTGCGAAAGGCTTCCTGCGTTTCCCGACGGCGAAACAGTTCCGTGTCTCCTCTAACTTTAACCCGCGTCGTCTGAACCCGGTTACCGGGCGCGTTGCGCCTCACCGCGGGGTAGACTTCGCGATGCCGCAGGGCACGCCGGTGCTGTCCGTTGGCGATGGCGAAGTGGTGATGGCAAAACGCAGCGGTGCTGCGGGTTATTACGTCGCTATCCGTCACGGTCGTACCTATACCACCCGCTATATGCACCTGCGCAAGCTGCTAGTCAAACCGGGGCAGAAAGTGAAACGCGGCGACCGTATCGCGCTCTCCGGCAACACCGGACGCTCTACTGGCCCGCACCTGCATTATGAAGTGTGGATCAACCAGCAGGCCGTGAACCCGCTGACGGCCAAACTGCCGCGCACCGAAGGCCTGACAGGTAAAGATCGTTCCGATTACCTGGCGCAGGCGAGAGAGGTGATACCGCAGCTGAGCTTAAACTAAGCTCTCTGTTTTGTGAAAAAAGCCGGTGTCAGCATGCGCCGGCTTTTTCTTTTGTGCGTGGGCGACTGCCTCGCTACACTATCTGAATAATTTTTTGCGTCACCAGACCCTGGAACCAGCATGGAAACAAAAAAAAATAATATTGAATACATTCCTGAGTTTGAAAAATCCTTTCGACACCCGCGCAACTGGGGCGCCTGGCTGGGGGTTTACACCTTTGCGGGCATCGCTATGCTGCCTGCCGCGCTGCGCGATCCCGTACTGGGAAAAATTGGCCGTCTGGCCGGGCGCTTAGGTAAAAGCGCGCGTCGTCGTGCGCAGATCAACCTCTATTACTGTTTTCCTGAAAAAAGCGATGCCGAGCGCGAGGCCATCATCGACGCGATGTATACCACCGCACCGCAGGCCATGGCGATGATGGCGGAGCTGGCGCTGAAAGGGCCGGAGAAAATCATCGGTCGCGTTGACTGGAAGGGTCTGGAAATCATCGACGAAATGCGTCGCAATGATGAGAAGGTCATTTTTCTCGTGCCGCACGGCTGGGGTGTAGATATCCCGGCAATGCTGATGGCTTCCCAGGGGCAGAAAATGGCGGCGATGTTCCATAACCAGGGCAATAAAATCTACGATTTTGTCTGGAATACGGTACGTCGTCGTTTTGGCGGACGTTTGCATGCGCGTAACGACGGCATCAAGCCGTTTATTCAGTCGGTACGTCAGGGGTACTGGGGCTACTATCTGCCGGACCAGGACCACGGACCCGAGCACAGCGAGTTTGTCGACTTCTTTGCGACCTACAAAGCCACGCTCCCCGCGATTGGGCGCCTGATGAAGGTCTGTCGCGCCCGCGTGATCCCGCTCTTTCCGGTTTACGACGGTAAAACGCATCGTCTGAGCATTGAAGTCCATCCGCCGATGGACGACCTGCTGACCGCGGACGATCGCACCATCGCGCGCCGCATGAACGAAGAGGTGGAGCTGCTGGTGGGGCCGCATACCGAACAGTACACGTGGATACTGAAGCTGCTGAAAACGCGGAAGCCGGGAGAGACGGAGCCCTATAAGCGTAAAGAGCTTTACCCGAGGAAATAGAAAACCTTCACCTTGCCCCTCTCCCCTTAGGGGAGAGGGGATCGGATCTTACTCTACGGTCAGTACGCGCGTGGTATTGGTTGAGCCGATGGTGCTCATCACGTCACCCTGCGTCACGATGACGATATCACCAGACACCAGGTAACCTTTATCGCGCAGCAGGTTTACGGCATCGTGCGCCGCGGCTACGCCGTCATTGGTGCTGTCGAAGTGTACCGGGGTAACACCGCGGTACAGCGCCGTCAGGTTCAGCGTACGCTCGTGGCGTGACATGGCGAAAATCGGCAGGCCGGAGCTGATGCGAGAGGTCATCAGCGCGGTGCGGCCAGATTCGGTCATGGTGATGATCGCCGTAACGCCTTTCAGATGGTTGGCTGCATACATGGCGGACATCGCAATCGCTTCTTCCACATTGTCGAACTGGATATCCAGGCGGTGCTTGGAGACGTTAATGCTTGGGATCTTCTCCGCGCCCAGGCAGACGCGCGCCATTGCGGCCACGGTTTCTGCCGGATACTGGCCCGCCGCAGTTTCCGCTGACAGCATCACCGCATCGGTACCGTCCAGCACGGCGTTAGCGACGTCCATGACTTCCGCACGGGTTGGCATTGGGTTAGTGATCATGGATTCCATCATCTGGGTGGCGGTGATCACCGCGCGATTCAGCTGACGTGCGCGACGAATCAGCGCTTTCTGGATACCGACCAGTTCAGGGTCGCCGATTTCCACGCCCAGATCGCCACGGGCAACCATCACCACGTCAGAGGCGAGGATCACATCGTCCATCGCATCCTGATCGCACACGGCTTCCGCGCGTTCAACCTTAGCGACGATTTTGGCATCACAGCCTGCGTCACGGGCCAGACGGCGCGCATAGTTCAGATCTTCGCCACAGCGTGGGAAGGAGACCGCCAGGTAGTCAACGCCGATCTGGGCCGCCGTTACGATATCCGCTTTGTCTTTGTCGGTCAGGGCTTCCGCAGAGAGGCCGCCGCCCAGTTTGTTGATGCCTTTATTGTTGGAGAGCGGGCCGCCGACGGTGACTTCAGTGAACACTTTCATCCCCTGAACTTCCAGCACCTTCAGCTGGACGCGACCGTCGTCGAGCAGCAGGATATCGCCAGGTACCACATCAGCCGGCAGGCCTTTATAGTCGATCCCGACTTTCTCTTTATCGCCTTCGCCTTTACCGAGGTTGGCATCCAGCAGGAATTTGTCGCCGATATTGAGGAAAACTTTACCTTCTTTGAAGGTTGATACACGAATTTTTGGACCCTGCAGGTCGCCGAGGATAGCGACGTGGCGGCCCAGCTTAGCGGCGATCTCACGCACTTTATCGGCACGCAATTTATGGTCTTCTGGCGTACCGTGAGAGAAGTTCATACGCACCACGTTGGCGCCAGCGGCGATAATCTTTTCGAGGTTATTATCGCGATCGGTGGCCGGGCCTAAGGTGGTGACGATCTTGGTTCTGCGAAGCCTTCTGGACATGTAATACTCCGTTGACTGAAACAACTTTGGTGTTGCGTGAACATTGAATCGGCCTTCATCTACCGCAAGGCAGCAAAGAGGGGGCCGAATGCCGAAAATCGTTACATCTAATTATGGGTTACGTCTTCGTTATCTACTTTCAGGGAACATCGCTCTTTATAAGCAATTCTTTATCAAAACGCGATTCCTTCAGCGCTTCCTTGACTCGCTTCAAGTTATCTCGGAATTTTGCGCCCCGGCGTAAGGTAAATCCGGTCGCCAGCACGTCGATTACCGTGAGTTGCGCCAGACGGGACACCATTGGCATATACATGTCGGTATCCTCAGGCACGTCCAGGGTAATGGCGAGAGTCGCCTCCCGCGCCAGCGGCGTGCCGGCGGTGGTGAGGGCGATTACCATGGCATCGTTTTCACGGGCCAGCTGCGCCAGCTCAACCTGGCTTTTGGTGCGGCCAGTGTGCGAAATCAGTACCACGACGTCATCCTCACTGCAATTCATACAGCTCATGCGTTGCAGCACAATGTCATCGGAATAAATAACCGGCACGTTAAAGCGGAAGAATTTATTCATGGCGTCGTGCGCCACGGCGGCTGACGAGCCAAGACCGAAGAATGCAATGCGTTTGGCCTGGGTGAGTAAATCCACCGCGCGGTTTACTGAACTCATATCCAGACTTTGACGAACGTGATCGAGCGTGGCCATGGCCGACTCAAATATTTTTGCCGTATAGGCATCTACGCTGTCGTCTTCATCCACATTACGATTAACATAGGGGGTGCCGTTTGCCAGACTTTGTGCCAGATGCAGTTTAAAATCAGGAAAGCCGCGCGTTTCCAGGCTGCGGCAGAAGCGGTTGACCGTCGGTTCACTGACGCCCGCTTCCTGAGCCAGAGCGGCGATGCTTGAATGAATCGCCTGAGCGGGCGCGGCCAGAATGACTTCAGCCACTTTTCGCTCGGATTTGCTAAGGTGTTCCAGTTGATACTGGATTTTTTCAAGCATGTTCATTGTTAACAAGGCGCTCATGGGGGTGGAAACGATTTCACTCATTGATGAAATCTTGATTCGATTAGCCGATATTACCCCTGTGGCTTCCCTAAAGGGTAACAGTCGACGAGATAATGTTGTTGTTTTTTTTCATTACTTGATCGATGTCGGGTTTTGCTATGACCCTGTTGCGCAAATTATCGACGGCTGTTGCGTCATTACGTCGCCATAATCGGCTGAATGGCGAAAAATCGCCGTATCGCACGAGACGATAAGCGCTAATGGTTTCGGGAATGACGTAAAAGCAGTACAGTGCATTGTAATAAAATTACAACGATACCTGGCAGAAGCACCAGGTGATCCAACTGAGGAGAATGACATGGCGGTAACGCAAACAGCCCAGGCATGTGACCTGGTCATTTTCGGCGCGAAAGGCGATCTTGCACGCCGAAAATTGCTGCCTTCCCTGTATCAACTGGAGAAAGCGGGCCAAATTCATCCGGATACGCGTATCCTGGGTGTTGGGCGCGCCGACTGGGACAAGGACGCTTATACCAAAGTTGTCCGCGAGGCGCTCGAAACTTTCATGAAGGAAAAAATTGATGAAAGTTTGTGGGATACCCTCAGCGGTCGTCTCGATTTCTGCAACCTGGACGTTAATGACGTCAGCGCGTTTTCCCGCCTGGGTGCCATGCTGGATCAGAAAAACCGTGTCACCATTAACTATTTCGCCATGCCGCCAAGCACCTTTGGTGCCATCTGCAAAGGTTTGGGCGAAGCCAAACTGAACGCCAAGCCGGCGCGCGTGGTGATGGAAAAGCCGCTGGGGACGTCGCTGGCTACCTCCCGTGAAATCAACGACCAGGTGGGCGAGTTCTTTGAAGAGTGCCAGGTCTACCGTATCGACCACTATCTCGGTAAAGAGACGGTACTGAACCTGCTGGCGCTGCGTTTCGCTAACTCCCTGTTTGTGAACAACTGGGACAACCGTACCATTGACCACGTGGAAATTACCGTGGCGGAAGAGGTGGGGATTGAAGGTCGCTGGGGTTACTTTGACCAGGCCGGCCAGATGCGCGACATGATCCAGAACCACCTGCTGCAAATTCTGTGCATGATTGCCATGTCTCCACCGTCTGACCTGACGGCTGACAGCATCCGCGATGCCAAAGTGAAAGTGCTGAAGTCGCTGCGCCGCATCGACCGCTCCAACGTGCGCGAGAAAACCGTTCGCGGCCAGTACACCGCCGGGTTTGCGCAAGGTAAAAAAGTGCCAGGCTACCTGGAAGAAGAGGGCGCGAACAAATCCAGCAATACCGAGACGTTTGTGGCCATCCGCGTGGATATCGACGACTGGCGCTGGGCGGGCGTGCCGTTCTACCTGCGTACCGGTAAGCGTCTGCCGACGAAGTGCTCCGAAGTAGTCGTCTACTTTAAGAACCCGGAACTGAACCTGTTCAAAGAGTCCTGGCAGGAGCTGCCGCAGAACAAGCTGACCATCCGTCTGCAGCCGGACGAAGGGGTGGATATCCAGATCCTCAACAAAGTGCCGGGCCTGGATCATAAGCACAACCTGCAGACCACCAAGCTGGATCTGAGCTACTCCGAAACCTTCAACCAGACGCACCTTGCGGATGCTTACGAGCGTCTGCTGCTGGAAACCATGCGCGGTATCCAGGCGCTGTTCGTGCGTCGCGACGAAGTGGAAGAGGCGTGGAAATGGGTTGATTCCATCACCGAAGCCTGGGCTGCCGATCAGGATGCGCCAAAACCGTATCAGGCGGGTACCTGGGGGCCTGTGGCGTCGGTGGCGATGATCACCCGCGATGGCCGCTCCTGGAACGAGTTTGAGTAGGATATTCCGCTAGCCCGAAAGTGTTATTTTACCGGTAACATGATCTAACACAGCTAGTGGCACAATTTTTATACTTTTAAGCTCCGCGTGGATTCACCCGCGGGGCTTTTTTTATTACACTGCCGGAAGTGATTTTGCCCCTGAGCTCCGGACAGCAAGCGTTTCAGCGTTGTTAACAACCGCCAGCGACTTTGTAAACTCCCGAGCCCGGACAGATAAATTAAAGGAGCTTTTATGAATCCTGTATTGTTACGCGTAACACAACGCATTATCGAGCGCTCGAAAGAGACCCGTTCGGCCTACCTCGCCCGCATTGAACAGGCGAAAAGCAACACCGTTCACCGCTCCCAGCTGGCCTGCGGTAACCTGGCCCACGGCTTCGCTGCCTGCCAGCCTGATGACAAAGCCTCACTGAAAAGCATGTTGCGTAACAATATCGCTATTATCACGTCCTATAACGATATGCTCTCCGCGCATCAGCCGTATGAGGTCTATCCCAACATCATTCGTAAAGCGCTGCACAGCGTGAACGCGGTCGGGCAGGTGGCAGGGGGCGTCCCGGCCATGTGCGACGGCGTGACGCAGGGGCAGGATGGTATGGAGCTGTCGCTGCTGAGCCGCGAAGTGATTGCGATGTCTGCGGCGGTGGGCCTGTCACACAACATGTTTGATGGCGCGCTGTATCTCGGCGTGTGCGACAAAATCGTCCCGGGCCTGGTGATGGCGGCGCTGTCGTTTGGTCATCTGCCTGCGATTTTCGTGCCGTCCGGCCCGATGGCCAGCGGTCTGCCGAATAAAGAAAAAGTGCGTATCCGCCAGCTGTATGCGGAAGGCAAAGCCGATCGTCAGGCGCTGCTGGAAGCCGAAGCCGCGTCCTACCATGCGCCGGGCACCTGTACGTTCTACGGCACGGCCAACACCAACCAGATGGTGGTGGAGTTTATGGGGATGCAGCTTCCGGGCTCGTCCTTCATCCAGCCGGACGCGCCGCTGCGCCAGGCGCTGACCGAGGCCGCGGCCCGTCAGGTGACGCGCCTGACAGGAAACGGCAATGAATGGATGCCGATGGGCAAAATGGTCGACGAAAAAGTGATCGTCAACGGTATCGTCGCCCTGCTGGCAACCGGCGGTTCAACTAACCACACCATGCACCTGGTGGCCATGGCGCGCGCGGCGGGTATCCTGATTAACTGGGATGACTTCTCCGACATCTCCTCCGTGGTACCGCTGATGGCGCGTCTGTACCCGAACGGGCCGGCGGACATCAACCACTTCCAGGCTGCGGGCGGCGTGCCGCTGCTGATGCGCGAGTTGCTGAAAGGCGGTCTGCTGCATGAAGACGTGAACACCGTAGCCGGATTTGGTCTGCAGCGCTACACCCAGGAGCCGTGGCTGAACAACGGCGAGCTGGACTGGCGCGACGGGGCAACCGCGTCTCTTGATCCGCAGGTGATTGCCACTATCGACAAACCGTTCTCCCACCACGGCGGTACCAAAGTGCTGAGCGGCAACCTTGGCCGCGCGGTGATGAAAACCTCTGCCGTGCCGGAAGAGAACCAGGTTATCGAGGCCCCGGCGGTAGTGTTTGAAAGCCAGCACGACGTGTTGCCTGCCTTCGACGCCGGTCTGCTGGATAAAGACTGCGTGGTGGTCGTGCGTCATCAGGGGCCAAAAGCGAACGGCATGCCAGAATTACATAAACTTATGCCACCACTTGGTGTATTATTGGACCGCCGTTTCAAAATTGCGTTAGTGACCGATGGCCGCCTGTCAGGCGCATCCGGCAAAGTGCCTTCCGCCATCCACGTCACGCCTGAAGCCTACGACGGCGGCTTGCTGGCGAAAGTGCGCGACGGCGACATGATCCGCGTGAACGGCCAGACTGGCGAGTTAACCCTGCTGGTGGATGACGCGGAGCTGGCGGCACGTCAGCCCCATATTCCTGACCTGAGCGCATCGCGCGTGGGGACCGGACGCGAAATGTTCAGCGCGCTGCGTGAGAAGCTCTCCGGTGCGGAGCAGGGCGCAACCTGTATTACGTTTTAAGACGACTTGATTTTAACGATCTGGCGAGAGAGAACTCTGATGAAAAACTGGAAAACAAGTGCAGAAGCAATCCTGACCACTGGCCCTGTCGTGCCGGTTATCGTGGTAAACAAGCTGGAGCACGCTGTGCCAATGGCGAAAGCGCTGGTTGCGGGGGGCGTTCGCGTTCTGGAAGTGACCCTGCGTACCGCCTGCGCGATGGATGCCATCCGTGCCATCGCTAAAGAAGTGCCGGACGCCATCATCGGTGCGGGTACCGTTCTCAACGCGCAGCAGCTGGCGGAAGTGACCGAAGCCGGCGCACAGTTTGCCATCAGCCCGGGCCTGACCGAGCCGCTGCTGAAGGCCGCGACCGAAGGCACCATTCCCTTGATCCCGGGCATCAGCACCGTTTCTGAACTGATGCTGGGCATGGACTACGGTCTGAAAGAGTTCAAATTCTTCCCGGCGGAAGCGAATGGCGGCACCAAAGCGCTGCAGGCAATTGCGGGTCCCTTCTCTCAGGTACGCTTCTGCCCGACGGGCGGTATCTCCCCGGCTAACTACCGCGACTACCTGGCGCTGAAAAGCGTGCTGTGCATCGGCGGCTCATGGCTGGTTCCGGCGGATGCGCTGGAAGCGGGTGACTGGGATCGCATCACGAAACTGGCTCGTGAAGCGGTTGAAGGCGCGAAGCAGTAAGCCATATGCAGCATGAAAAACGGGCCTTTCGGCCCGTTTTTTTTATCCTGCTACCTGAACGTTCGCAGCCGCTGCTTTTGCTCTTGCTACGGCCTCGCCAACGTTATCCCCGGTGGCTAACGCCACGCCCAGACGACGCGTACCGTCGATCTCCGGCTTGCCGAACAGACGGACCTGCAGGCCTGCGCCCACCGCGCCTTCGACGTTATCAAACGTCACATTCTGGCTGGTCAACTGCGGAAGGATCACCGCAGACGCCGCCGGGCAGTACTGGCGGATGCCGCCAACCGGCAGGCCGAGGAAGGCGCGCACGTGCAGGGCGAACTCCGATAGATCCTGCGAAATGAGCGTGACCATACCGGTGTCGTGCGGGCGAGGGGAGACTTCGCTGAAGATCACTTCGTCTCCGCAGACGAACAGCTCCACGCCGAACAGGCCATAACCGCCCAGGGCCAGAACGGTCTTACGGGCAATCTCCCGGGCACGCTCCAGCGCCAGGTCGCTCATCTGCTGCGGCTGCCAGGATTCACGATAATCGCCATCTTCCTGGCGGTGGCCAATCGGGTCGCAGAAATGGACGCCGTCCACGGCACTGACGGTGAGCAGAGTGATTTCGAAATCAAACTTCACCACGCCTTCGACGATCACGCGACCGGCACCGGCACGGCCACCCTGTTGCGCATAATCCCACGCGCTGTCCAGCGCGCTGCTGTCGCGAATAAAGCTCTGACCTTTTCCGGAAGAGCTCATCACCGGCTTAATGATGCACGGGTAGCCAATCTCTTCAACGGCCTGCAGGAATGCGGCTTTGTCACCCGCAAAACGGTAGCTTGAAGTAGGCAGCCCCAGCTCCTCCGCCGCCAGGCGGCGAATGCCTTCACGGTTCATGGTCAGCTTTGCGGCTTTCGCGCAGGGCACCACGCGCTGGCCTTCCTGCTCAAGGGCGATCAGCGTATCGGTTGCGATAGCTTCAATTTCCGGCACGACAAAATCCGGTTTCTCCCGTGCAATGAGCGTGCGCAGGGCATCACCGTCCAGCATGTTAATCACATAAGAACGATGGGCGACGTGCATGGCGGGCGCGTCGGCGTAGCGGTCTACGGCAATCACCTCCACCCCTAAACGCTGACACTCAATGGCGACTTCTTTACCCAGTTCGCCCGATCCCAACAGCATTACGCGCGTCGCCGCAGGTCGCAGCGCGGTTCCTAAACGAGTCATAACATTCCCCCTGAAAAAGATGCGCGCAGTATAAACGAAAACGTTTGCGTCTGTCTTGCGCACGGCAAAAGGGCAGACCAGAAATTTGCGCTTCTTTAGGCTTGATGGACATTTCCTGACGCCTGCTCGCTTACGCTGGAGAACATGTTAACCGTTAAGCGAGGGAAACCATGTCAGGCTGGTTAAATCAACTGCAATCCATGTTAGGGCAGAAAACGTCTGGTTCCGGCGAGCAGGGGCTGAGCAAACTTCTGGTACCGGGGGCGCTCGGTGGGCTGGCAGGGCTGCTGGTTGCCAATAAATCCTCACGCAAGCTGCTGGCGAAGTACGGTACCGGCGCGCTGCTGGCCGGGGGCGGCGCTATCGCCGGCACCGTGCTGTGGAACAAATATAAGGACAGGGTGCGAGCGGCGCACCGCGATGAACCTCACTATGGGGAGCATACTTCTCCGCTGGATCTGCGCACGGAGCGGCTCATCCTGGCGCTGGTGTTTGCCGCCAAAAGCGACGGGCATATTGATGATAATGAAAGAGCGGCTATCGAACAGCAGCTGCGCGAGGCGGGTGTTGAAGAACAGGGCAGAACGCTGGTGGCGCAGGCCATTGAACAGCCGCTCGATCCGCAGCGTCTGGCACTGAGCGTGAAAAATGAGGAAGAGGCGCTGGAACTCTATTTTCTCAGCTGTGCCGCCATAGATATCGATCACTTTATGGAGCGTGGCTACCTTAACGCCCTCGGCGACGCGCTGAAGATCCCTCAGGACGTGCGCGAGGGGATAGAAAAAGATATCGGGGAACAAAAACAGGCGCTACAGGGCTAACTCGCGCCCCCGTGGTCATGTTTCGCTTGCATCATGCGCGGGTTTTGCCAACCTTATAGGGTGTAAAACTTAAAAGAATGATGACATGCCACCGAAAGCCCGACGTACTCCTTATGCGATCGTCACGCATGGCGATACGCGCATAGACAACTACTACTGGCTGCGGGACGATTCGCGTTCCCGGCCAGAGGTGCTCGACTACCTGCACGAGGAAAACGACTATGGCCGCAGGGTCATGGCCAGCCAGCAGGCGCTGCAGGACCAGCTGCTGAACGAAATGGTGCAGCGTATTCCCCAGCGCGACATCTCCGCGCCCTGGACCAAAAACGGCTATCGCTATCGCCATATCTATGAGCCGGGCAACGAGTATCCCATCTATCAACGACAGTCGGTATTAAGCGCCGAGTGGGATGAATGGGACATTCTGCTGGATGCGAACCAGCGTGCCGCCCACAGCGAGTTTTATACCCTGGGCGGTATGTCCATCTCCCCGGACAACACCATCATGGCGCTGGCGGAGGATTATCTCTCCCGGCGCCAGTACGGCCTGCGTTTTCGCAATCTGGAAACCGGCAACTGGTATCCGGAAATGCTGGAAAACGTCTCCCCGGATTTTGTCTGGGCGAACGATTCCGAGACGGTCTACTACGTTAAAAAGCACGCCTCCACGCTGCTGCCTTATCAGGTGTGGCGCCATACCGTAGGCACGGACTCAGCCGATGACGAGCTGGTCTATGAAGAGAAAGACGAAACGTTTTATGTCAGCCTGCATAAAACCTCCTCGCGCCACTATGTGATTATCTTCCTCGCCAGCGCCACCACCTCGGAAGTGCTGCTCCTGGATGCCGAACTGCCTGACGCCCAGCCGCTCTGTTTCCTGCCGCGCCGCAAGGACCACGAGTACAGCCTGGATCACTTCCAGCACAGCTTTTATCTGCGTTCGAATCGTGAAGGCAAGAACTTTGGTCTGTACAAAACCAAGGTGCGCGACGAGCGCAAGTGGGAGGTGCTCATTCCCGCGCGGGATCAGGTGATGCTGGAAGGGTTCACGCTGTTTACCGACTGGCTGGTGGTGGAGGAGCGCCAGCGGGGGCTGACCAGTATCCGGCAGATCAACCGTAAAACGCGTGAGGTGATAGGGATTGCGTTCGACGATCCGGCCTACGTCACGTGGATCGGCTTTAACCCGGAACCTGAATCGTCCCGGCTGCGCTACGGCTACTCGTCGATGACTACGCCGGATACGCTCTTTGAGCTGGATATGGATACCGGACAGCGCCAGGTGCTTAAGCAAACCGAAGTGAAGGGCTTTGATTCCGACAATTACCGCAGCGAACACCTGTGGGTCACCGCGCGCGATGGCGTGGAGGTGCCGGTTTCGCTCGTTTATCACAAGGCGCATTTCCAGAAGGGTAAAAATCCGATCCTGGTCTACGGCTACGGCTCCTATGGCTCCAGCATGGATGCCGACTTCAGCAGCAGTAGATTAAGCCTGCTCGACCGCGGCTTTGTTTTCGCCATTGCCCATATTCGCGGCGGCGGCGAGCTGGGGCAGCACTGGTATGAAGACGGGAAATTCCTGAAAAAGAAAAACACCTTCAACGACTATCTCGACGTCTGCGATGCGCTGATTGAGCAAGGCTATGGCGATCCTCAGCTTTGCTTCGGCATGGGCGGCAGCGCGGGGGGGATGCTGATGGGGGCGGTCATCAATCAGCGTCCCGATCGCTTTAAGGGCATTGTTGCGCAGGTCCCGTTTGTCGATGTGGTTACCACTATGCTCGATGAGTCCATCCCTTTGACAACCGGAGAGTTTGAGGAGTGGGGCAACCCGCAGGATGAAACCTATTATCGCTATATGAAAGAGTACAGCCCGTATGACAACGTAGAAGCGAAAGCGTACCCGCACATGCTGGTGACGACCGGTTTGCACGATTCACAGGTGCAATACTGGGAACCGGCAAAATGGGTAGCAAAGCTGCGGGAGCTGAAAACCGATGACAACCTGCTGCTGCTCTGTACTGATATGGACTCCGGGCACGGGGGGAAATCGGGTCGATTCAAATCCTACGAAGGGGTGGCCCTGGAGTATGCCTTTTTGATAGGCCTGGCGCAGGATACGTTGCCAGGCCGTGTGCAGCGTTAAGCTTCACCCAGATAGTGTTTCAGGGTTAAGCGCAGCTCCGGGCTCATTTTGTCGAGGTTGTTATACAGCCAGCGCAGATAGCCCGGATCTTTATCTGCAATATCCGATACCGCTCTCCCGCGGTATTTGCCGAAGGTGAACGTCGTCAGCAGCGCAGGGCGTCCGGTGATCGTTGCCATATCATTCGGCGTCCAGCCCGATGTGTTCATAATATCTATGAGCAGCGCAGCGGTGATATAGCAGTCATACAGGGCGCGGTGATGGTGCAGCCCTTCAGGGGTTCTGACGCTGAGCTTGCGGGATTTATACAGCGCCATATTGCTGTACTTGATCCCTGGCCAGAGGCGACGCGCCAGCTTCATGGTACAAATCCACTCCCCGGGCATTTCGGGGAGTACCCGACGGTCAAAGCTGGCGTTGTGGGCAACGTACCATGGGCTGCCGTAGTAGTGCGGGATAACGTCTTCTATCCAGGGTTTATCCGCCACCATTGATTCTGTAATGCGATGGATAGCCATGGCCTGTGGGCTAATAGGACGATCGGGACGCACCAGATGGCTCATCGGGTTGACGATTTTTCCATCAACCACGTCGACCGAGGCCACTTCCACAATTCCGCCCTGAAGATCGCAAGTTTCGGTATCAATGACGCGCAGCATGAAAATCTCCTGAGCTTAAAACGCTTAGCCTAAAGGAATGATATCGCCTTGCCAACCCTGTCCGTTGCGCGTGCCGGTCAACAGGAGCTCACCCTTATCTGCCCGAACGATCAGCTGGCCTTTTTCATCCCATAACGCGCTGCCCGCGCCGGCATTTGCCATTAATACCGCGATGGCATACCTGTGCGCAAAGCGCTGCAGGGTATTGATGGACTGTCGCCAGCGGTAATCCCTCACCGACTGGCAGCTAGTGAAGAGTGTTGCCTGCGGATCAAGATTCGGTGAATCGCTTTGCCCATCTATAATCGTGAGTTGTTTATCACCCGGCACCAGGCTGGCGCCGCTCCCCTGAGGGTAACGCAGAATACGATCGCGAGAGGGGATAAACAGCGCAAGGCCTTTCTGGCGCTGACCGTTTCGTTCAACGGGAAGCCCTGCAATGAGGGTAATGCGGTAAAAATGCGCGGCGTCAAGCAACGGCTGTAGTCGATCGTCTTCGGGCGGAAGCGGTAATGCCGTCGCGCCCGGGCCGGTTAATGAGAGTTCCGGGAAAACCAGCAAATCGCACTGATGCAGTGCTGCTTCGGCAATAAAGTGGAGATGGTGCGCAATATGGTCATCTACGCTGTGATGCTGCCCGCCATACTGGGCTGCCGCAATATTCCAATGTGACATCGTGACTTCCTTATACACAGAGTCGCAGGGATTAAAGAGTACACCTAATTTAATCAGGGTTTTCTTATCCTGCCAGATTCCGCGTAAGGAAGTGTAACGAGTCGTTAAGCTTATTTAACTTTCGGCTCGTACGGCAAGCGGGAGAGGTTGACCGAGGCGAGACGGTGGGCAATTAACCTTTCGCGAAACCAGTCACGAAGATGGGCGGGCTGTTCTCGCTCCACCACTTCTGCCACGACGGGCATGTTGTAACGCTCTTTAAAGGCGACGCCAGCGGCAGCGAGATCGACATTCACTTTATCCATCTCGTCCTGAGGAAGGGCGGCCAGATTGATCTTCATTACCTTCTCCTTATTTTGCGGCGGCAACGTTACCGCGATTGCGCGACGATGACAAGCAGAGCGGGATGATCCTCGACTCGTTTATTATACAGCGTTATTCTTTAGCATACAGACATAACAAAAAGGAATGATTGTGATGGGTTTATCCGCTTCCCGCGCGGTATGCGCACTGGTTTTTTTGGCCTCAACGGTAATCTCACCCTCCGTGTTGGCGCATGCGCATCTTGAGCAGCAGAGCCCGGCAGCGGACAGCCAGGTGGCGTCACCGCAGGTGCTGACGCTGAATTTCTCCGAAGGTATCGAGCCCGGATTTAGCGGCGTCGTGGTGACGGATGCGCAAAAGCAGGTGATCAAAACCGGTACCGCCACGCGAGACGAAAAGAACAAAGCACAGCTGACCGTTCCGCTGGAACAGACGCTGGCGCCGGGGGCTTACCGGGTGGACTGGCACGTGGTTTCCGTCGACGGCCATAAAACCAAAGGCAGCTATCGCTTCAGCGTGAAATAGCATGCTGGGACTGTTATACGTAGGATTGCGCTTTATCCATTTTGCGGCGCTAATGCTCGTTTTTGGCAACGCGCTTTACAGCGTCTGGTTTGCGCCTTCCGGGCTGCACCGCCTGATGGCCCGGCGTTTCCAGCTCCAGCAGAGAGTGGCATCCATCGTCAGCCTGGCCGCTGCGATCCTGATGTTTATGCTTCAGGGCGGCTTAATGGGCAACGGCTGGGGCGATGTGTTTAACCCGCAAATCTGGTACAGCGTGCTGGGAACGCAGTTTGGTGGCGTCTGGTTGTGGCAAATTATCCTCGCTGCCATCACCGTTGTCGTCGCGTGGCTCGCGCCGCTGAAAGGCTCGCGCCTGCTGCTGCTCGCCATGGGCCAGCTTATCCTGCTGGCAGGGGTAGGGCACGCGGCGATGAGCGACGGCCCGATGGGAACGATACAGCGACTCAATCATGCTGTTCACCTGCTGTGTGCCGCAACCTGGGTAGGTGGGTTGCTGCCGCTGCTGTTTTGCATGCGTCTGGCGAAAGGACGCTGGCAGAACGCGGCCATCTATACCATGATGCGTTTCTCGCGCGTGGGGCATTATGCCGTCGCAGGCGTGCTGCTTACCGGCGTAGTGAATGCGCTGTTGATTCTGGGCATCCATATTCCCTGGCAGGCTGGCTACGTGCAGTTTTTGTTGTTCAAATGTGCTCTCGTGGCGTTGATGGTGGCAATTGCGCTGGCAAATCGGTATTTTCTGGTGCCACGGTTCCGTCCGGATTCCGGGCGCGCACAACAGATGTTTATCAGGATGACACAGGCAGAGGTGGTGCTGGGCGCGCTGGTTCTGGCAACGGTCAGTCTGTTTGCTACCTGGGAACCCTTCTGACAAGGTTAACTATTAAATGAAAAAGACAGTACTTTCTCTCTTATTGCTGGTCTGCGCGGGAAGCGCTCTGGCGGCACCGCAGGTAATCACCGTAAGCCGCTTTGAAGTGGGCAAAGACAAATGGGCCTTTAATCGCGAAGAGGTGATGCTGACCTGCCGTCCGGGCCATGCGCTGTATGCGATCAACCCGAGCACGCTGGTCCAGTACCCGCTCAACGATACCGCTGAGCAGCAGGTCGCCAGCGGCAAGAGCAGTGGTCAGCCAGTCAGCGTGATTCAGATTGATGACCCGGCCAACCCGGGGCAGAAGATGAGCCTGGCACCGTTTATCGAGCGCGCTGACAAGCTCTGCTGACGTTCAGGTTTCCAATAAAAAAACCGCAGATGCTCGCCAAAGCACTGCGGTTTTTCACTTTTAATGATGCTCTGACGCTTTTTTTCAGGCCACTTTTGCTGTGGACTGGAAAACCTGGCGTCGTCATCTATTCTTAAAAGGCAAGGCGACTTAGCCTGCATTAATGCCAACTTTTAGCGCACGGCTCTCTCCCAAGAGCCATTTCCCTGGACCGAATACAGGAATCGTATTCGGTCTCTTTTTATCTCTATGTTTCTCAAAGGTTTCTTCGGTTATGAACCGAAAACCCCGAGAATGGCTGGACAGTTCCCTATCCTGACTAAACCATAACATACTCAGGACCGCGTACGTCCAGGGTTTTTTGGCATCTTTGTTAAAAAATTGTGTCCTGGCGATCGCTGTGGAATCTTCGTCGGTGAAGTAAAGGCCCGGCCTGATAGTTAAATAATGAATTCCCTGAATTTATCTTTGTTGTTAACGATATACTCGGGGAAACTGTCTGCCGACAGCTCTTGCCTGATTAACTTCCTGTCTCGTCCCCAGATATCTTCGGCGTTTTTTATCACCTTCATGATATGTTCCGGGTTGTTGAACTCAGGCAGATCGTATTCCGTGTGGGAGATGGTGGACATTTTTTCTGATATGCGTTCAGGGGTCATAACCCATGAGAAATGCCAGCCACTATTTTCAATGATGCGATTGTTAAGTTTGAACCAGTTCCATTTAAGCCAGGACCAGTTTTTGACGCTTCTGGTGCGTTTAAGATTTCTGAAAGACTCAGGCTCGCCGCCAAAAAAATGAACGAGGTTTTTATATTTTGTGGCTCTCGGCAGTTTACATTTTCTTGGGGTGTTATCTGTATTAAAAACCTGCAGATTAAACTGATAATTATAAAAGTTCTGATAAAGCGTTGTGCAGAGTTTATTCGCGTTGATAGAGCCGATAACCTGTGGTGAAAAAATCTCGTCCACATCGGAAATTAAAATCAAATCATCATCTTTAGCACTTTTGAGGCCCTGCATGATGGCATTTCTCTGCGCGGCTTCATTCGCCCATGCATCCACCACCAGACCGTCCTGATGCCGATCGCCGCCGTCAGAGGCTTTCATGAGAGGTGTTTCATCATGCACAACATAAATAATTTTATCTTTAAAAGGACCGTATTTATTTATGTCAAAGTGAAGCTGCCGCTTTTTGCCGGTAAAGGTATGCGTTGACTCAACGATAACGAACCGATCAATAACGTCCGCTAGCGTATTTAGCCTGATATCAAGAAGCATATCTTCATCGTAATACAAGAAGCAGTCGTAAATCATCATCAAAGTCCTTAAATTTGCGTCTACACTGCGCTTTTCCAACGCATTCGCTATTTTCATTTCGCGCAATGCTAACTGAGCACCCCTGGCATATGCAAGAGTGCTCTGCTTTATCATTCCTTTCTCAAACCGAGTGCATTCTCTGTGCTGAGAGCGAAAACGCTTGTCGCGATTAGAAATGGGACTTAACGGACGCCTCAATTTCATCAAGCAGTTCAAAGCGACGACGGTATTCAGCGCGTTTTTTACTGGCTATCTCGTTGAGGGATTTGCGCTCCATCTGCAGCGGCAGCTGCCAGCAGAAGGCGGAAAGTTTTTTTCCACCCAAAGAATCCCAGAATTCGTCATAGCTGGCGTGGAAATGACGGCCTTTGCTGAGGCGATAGCGCAGCGCGCGGAAAACGTGTCCCTCATCGCTGACGGCAAAAATGGCCCGAACAGATGACTGCGCTGCCAGCTGGAAAAGTACCTCCATCAGCACGCGCTTGGGAAACAGGCCATGGCAGGCGCGAGTTGCCAGTTTAATGGCATCTCGTGACACGCAGCGACGGGGGCCCTGAAGTCCGCCAATGACCACAACGGGCTGGCCATTGCTGCGGGCGACGCTAAAGGTCAGGCTGGCAAGAAGCGTATCCTCGTTGTCGCGCAGCCAGAGCGTACTCTCACCTTCACGCTCGGCTTTGCCAGCTGAGGACGCATTAACCGTGTAGGTCACGCCGTCTTTGACATGGAACTGCGCGATAGGTTGTTCCTGCGCGCCGGTCATAGCCTGGGCAAGACGGCTCTCCTTCAGGTGATCGATCCAGTAGTAATGGTTAACGATAGCGTCGGCGCGATCGTTTGCCGTCAGACCGCGCATCAGGTACTGCCGATGGGTCTTGCTGGGCAACGTAATTTGCGATGTCAGCAGTTTGTCGAAATCGTCACGGCCAGAGAGGGCTTCCAGCATACGGTGGGTGGAAGACCAAAAGAGCAGGGAACGTAAAAGGAACTTCAGTCGGTAGTCGCGTTTCCGCCAGATTGGCCCCGGGACGCGTTTGCCGTTCACCAGCTCGGAAATAATATTCGTGCGATGCGGATAGAAAACATCGTTATGTAGCTGTGTATTAGACACGTGAAGACCTCTCGTTTTTATCTCCCCTTATTCTAAGGAGCCAGTAAAAAGGGATTAAGAGCGCGCGGATCTTTATTTCTCTTTGGTTTACCGTTTGTTTTACTTTGTAAGGGCTGCGCTGATCTTCTTGCGCTTTTGACGGCGGCTATACTGTTAAAGGGAGGCCTTATGTATCAGCGAATAGAAGGTGGAGAGTGGCGTCACGTATGGGTTGTCAGCGACATACACGGCTGTTACCAGAGGCTCATGGAGGAACTGAAACGCCGTCATTTCAATCCTCATGAGGATTTACTTATTTCCGTTGGCGATCTGATCGATCGTGGTCCGGACAGCGTGAAATCATTGCAGCTCATCAATGAGAAATGGTTTCGAGCAGTGCGGGGCAATCATGAGCAAATGGCAATAGATAGCCTGGATAATAATGATTTTGCGCTCTGGACAATGAATGGCGGAATGTGGTTTTCGCGGCTTGAGCATGAAGAGCAGCAGCGGGCGCGCTCGTTACTTAACGCATGCCGTGCGTTACCGCATATTATCGAAATTACCTGCGCGAACGGGGTGAACGTTATTGCTCATGCTGATTACCCGGCGGAGGAATACCGCTGGGAAAAACCGGTAAGCGCCCAGCGCGTGTTATGGGATCGCGACCGCCTGATGGGGTTTATGGTGGGCAAAGGGCAGGGAATTAGCGGGGCGGATCACTTCTGGTTCGGACATACGCCCGTCGACAGAAGGTATGATTTTGACAATCTGCACTACATTGATACGGGGGCCGTTTTTGACGGTTACTTTACGCTGGCGCAGCTGCAGTAATAAATAACCCGCCTTCGGGCGGGTTCTCTTTAGGTCAGGCAAGACGCATGACCCAGGCATCGGTTTTACTATCGTAATGCTCACGGTAAAGGACAGAGTGTTCGCCATCAAGTATTGCCGGGACGCTGGTGTCTGCATCCCATGCATCGAGCTGCATGCACAAATCCGGGTCGGATTTGCAGGGAATACTTAACGTTCGATCGCCTTGTGCTTCGCCGCGCAGTTCTGCGTCGTCGATCTCAAAAGCGCCAATACGCACGCTGGTTTTCGTCATAGTGCTCTCCGGGTCGGTTGTCAAAATCTGGTATGACCAGTATGGGCATCCATTTTTGATCGTAGACAAGGAGAGCAAAATCGCCAGTAAAAAAATGCGCTTTTTTCAGGCGGTGCGATCGTTACCGGTAAACAGTCGGCCATCCCGGACCAGTTCGCGTGGATAGCTGTTTTTAAGCCTTGAACCGACCTTTTTGGCCAGCCCCAGCGGGAATCCCTGATAGGTCACTACCACTTCATCTGCGGAAGGCGAGCTGTCAGGATAAACATCGCGGCCACGGTACCACTCTTCAGCTTCCTGGTGCGTCAGGGCGAACGTATTCTCGTGTCCGGCAAGCGCGATGACCGCCTCGTGCTGCCAGCGATAGCCCTTATTATGCACCTCCGCAAGGCGGATCCCGATTCGGGAAAAACGGACCTTTCCGATGAGCGGTGCGATCTCTGCCGGGAACAACCATACCTCTTTATCACGCACCCAGAGTTGCAGGCTCTGATCCAAGACCAGGCCAACCTTTTCGGCGGCGGCGACAAGCTGTGCTGCATCGCGCCCTTTGAGGGGGGCAAACGGGAAATTGCCGACCTTGAATTTGGGGGCGGGCAGGGGAGTAATCGCCTGCGTTTTACGCAGGCGCGCCACAAAGAACCCTTCGCAGTCGTAAATCTGCGGGAACACGTGGAGGAAACCTTCCGGCGTGACCGCCTCCTGTGCCGAGGAAAACAGATCGTTGAGCGGCAGGAACTCGACCGCATCCGGGTATTGCGCTTTCAGCCACAGGCAGACGTCTTCGTTTTCATCCCGGTTCAAGGTGCACGTTGAATAGACCAGCGTGCCGCCGGGGCGCAGGGCGTGGAACGCGCTGTCGATCAGCTCCCGCTGCGTGGCGGCGATCTCAAGATTGCTCTCCACGGACCAGTTCTTTAACGCATCGGGATCTTTACGCACTACCCCTTCACCGGAGCAGGGGGCGTCCAGCAGGATGGCATCAAACATTTCCGGCAGGGCGGCACCAAAGACGCGACCGTCGAAGTGCGTAAGAGCGACATTATGAATACCGCAGCGGCTGATATTGGCATGCAACACCTTCACGCGGCTGGCGGAAAATTCGTTGGCGAGGATTGCTCCGCGGTTGCCCATGCGCGCGGCAATCTGCGTGGTTTTCGAACCGGGCGCGGCGGCGACATCCATCACGCGTTCAGGCGCGTTGCCGTCGGCGAACAGGGCGGCAACCGGTAGCATCGAGCTCGCTTCCTGAATATAAAACAGACCGCTCAGATGTTCTGCGGTACTTCCCAGCGGCACCGCGTCTTCGTCATCGCGGTCGATCCAGAATCCCTCTTCACACCACGGAACCGGCGTAAGCTGCCAGCCGTACGGAGAAACCAGGGCCAGAAAATCCTCGACGCTGATTTTCAGGGTGTTGACGCGAATGCTGCGGCGTAACGGACGCTGACAGGCGGCGATAAAATCGTCCAGCGACAGATGAGAGGGAAGCGCCTCGCGCATCTGCGCCAGGAATTGATCGGGAAGAAATACGGAGTTTTGAGCCACGAGCACACCACAGGGAAAAGTTCAGGTGCGCAGTGTAACATAAAGGCTCCGGTGCGTTGACACCGGAGCCTGTCAGATTAACGCGGCAGGGCCGTTCCCCATTCGCGCCACTCTTTCGGTTCGCTTTCCAGCAGCAGGAAGTGTTTACCCGGCTGCGCTTTCGGCGCCAGCGGCGTTCCCGGCGGGGTGGCAAACGCAATACCGCCGCGGATGAACTGGTTGAAGGTACCGGTTTTCACCACGCCACCCGTCAGGCCGAAGTCCAGCGAATAGCCGGATGCCAGCCAGAACACCGAGTTATTACGCACCAGATGCTGGTAACGCTCGCTGATGCGTAGCGCCACCATCACGCGGTCGGAGAGCGTGCCGAGCGTGAGGCCCGTTACCGTACCCACCTCAATGCCGCGGAACAGCACCGGCGTACCGATGCCAAGCGAGCCCGCTTCCGGCACTTCCACCACAATGCTCAGGCCGCCAAGGTAGCGCGAGTCGGTAATGGTAGCTTCCTGCAGCTCGAAATCACGACGGGCTTTGCCCTGACCGGGTTCGACGTTGATGTAAGGCTGCAGAATGGTGTCGAGATGCTCAACGCCCGCGGCCGAAATCTGCGGGGTTACCACCGAGAAGCGGGAACCCGAGCGGGCGAAGGTCTGCACATATTCCGGATAAAGCACGGCGGTGGCCTGCACCTCGTTGCGCGAGGTGATGAGCGTCAGCTTCTGGATCTGCCCGATATCAATGCCCAGGTAGCGAATTGGCATGCCCTCCGCCAGCTTGCCGGCATCGAACGCATGCAGGGTAATCTGCCCACCCACGGCACGCGCGGCGGTTTCGGATGGGAAGAGAATGCGCTTATCGCCTTTACGCAGGTTCGCGCCCGCGCCGCTGAGGTTATCGAAGCTGATCGCCCCGCGCAGCGCGCGCGAGAGCGGGGAGGCCTGCACGGTCAGGCCGTTGCCGTTAAGCTGCACCTTCGCGCCGCCCTCGGCCCAGAAGACGCTGTTTGGGGTCAGCAGCTTGCGGTACTCGGGCTTGATATGCAGTTCGATATCAAACGCGTCCGCACGCGGGCGAACGGCGATCACCTCCCCAACCTCAAACTTGCGGTAGAGCACCACGGAGCCCGCCTGAACGTCAGGCAGCGTCTCGGCGCTTAAGGTCAGGGTCGTGGTTGGCATATCGCTCAGGCTGTTTTCAATCGCTTTGTCCAGGTTGGCGTACAGCGGGTAGCTGTCTCGAACGGCGCCTTTATTGCCCGGCAAAATGCGAATACCGCCGTTAACCCATTCGCTGGCGCTGGCGCCGAGGAACTCCACGCCGTCCAGACCCACCTTCACGTCGACGCGGCTGTTCACCACGAACTTACTGTCGCCATGGACGAGGTTGCTGTATTGCGGATCGATAGCTACCGAGAAGCTCACGCCATTTTCGGAGAGCGTTCGCTCCAGCACCTGACCCACCTGTACGCCGTGCAGAATCAGCGGCTGACCGGCCTCAATGCCGTAACTTTCAGGCGCATTGAGCGTAACCGTCACGACGCCCGGTTTTTGCAGCAGCGCTTTATCCGCCGGGGCAATGACGAAGCTATTGCTGGGCTGACCTTCACCGGGGATCAGTTCAAAGGTATTTCCGGTCAGCAGCGTGCTGAGGCTGGCATCGTTCAGAGAGAGTTTAGGGCTGCGCATCTCGATGCGCGTTTTCTCGCGCAGGAGATCGACCACGCTCGGATCGACCGTCATTTCGCCCGTGAACGAACCGCCAGGGTTGAGCGTCATTTTGGTGAGCTGGCCGACCTGCAGTCCCTGGTACATCAGCGGCGTTGACCCCGCTTTCAGCCCTTTGGCATCAGGCAGAACGAGCTTAACGATCACGCCACGCTGGCTGTGCGCCAGATCCGGGTATAAACCGAACGTGTCATCGGCCGTGGCAGGGCTTGAGTTTTCCGGGGAGTCAAAGGCAATGGCACCGTTAACCAGGGCGGCCAGACTCTCAAGCTTTACTTTTGCACCGCTCAGGCTGAGGTCGGCATCGACGCCGGAAACGTTCCAGAAGCGGCTGCCTTTTTTCACCAGATTGGTGAAACGACGCTCGATCAGCACATCAATGGTGACGCCCTGTTTATTCGGGTTGATGCTGTAATCGTACACGCGGCCAACCGGAATCTTGCGGAAGTAGACCAGCGAGCCGCTGTTCAGCGAGCCCAAATCCGGTGCCTGAAGATGGATCATCAGATCGCCGTTATTGAGGCGGTATTTCGGCTGCGTATCCAGCGCGACAAAGTGATCCTGCGGTTCACCTTTGCCCGGCATCATGCCGATGTAGTTGCCGCCAACCAGCGCATCCAGCCCGGACACGCCGGCCAGGGAGGCTTTCGGCGTCACCAGCCAGAACTGCGTTTCGCTGCGAAGAGCATCCTGCATGTCAGATTTAATACTGACCCGCACCTGAATCTTGTTAAGCCCTTTTCCAAGGGAGATGTCCTGAACCGTACCGACTTCTACCCCCTGAAAACGAACGGGGGTTCGTCCGGCGACGATGCCGTCGGCGGTCTGAAAATCAATGGTGACGGTACTGCCGCGATCTTCATAGCTCGTCCAGATAAGCCAGCCTGCAATCATCAGGGCGATGACGGGCAGCAACCAGAATGGCGAAATGCGGCGTTTAGTTTTAATTCTCGCTTCAGTCGGCGAAGCGGGGGTTTCCTGACTCATGTGCATCCCAAAGTAAGCGGCTATCCAGCCATTCCACAGCAAGAATAGTCAATATCACCGCAGAGCCGAAATAAAAAGCCGCGGGTCCCATAGTAAAAGCAAGAAGCTGGTCGCGATTGATCAGCGACATCATCAGCGAAATCACAAACAGATCCAGCATTGACCAGCGGCCAATCCAGGTGACGAATCGCAGAAGCAGAATACGGGTACGTAAACCTTGTTCACACTTAAAGTGAATGCTGACGAGCAGGGTAAACATCACCACCACTTTGGTAAAGGGAACCAGGATACTGGCAATAAAGACGATGGCCGCCACCCCAACGTTACTGTGTGCAAGGGAGATAATACCGGAGAGGATAGTATCTTCCTGACGGCCACCGTTCACGTAAATAATGGATATCGGCAGCATATTGGCCGGGAACAGAAACACCAGGGAGGCAATCAGCGCCGCCCAGCATTTTTGCAGGCTGTTGTTGCGTCGTAACCTCAACGGTATGTGGCAGCGCGGGCAGCGTCCACGCTTGTCGGGCAACCCGGTGTAATGGCATCCCAGACAGACGCGGAGGTTTTCATCCGGGCGGGTGGCAGGGCGCTGCGGGTAAAAACGCTCCCAAAGCTGCTCAACGTTCAGGTGGATCAGTGTCAGGATGCTGAGCAATACCAGGCAGATAAAGGCAAAAAGCCCGACGCCCGGCTGCAGAAAGGCATAGTCCTGCACCTTGATTGATGCCACGCCCACGCCCACCAGATAGATATCCAGCATGACCCACTCTTTAAGCTTTTCCAGCATCAGCAATACCGGACGCAGGTTCATTCCCAGGATGTTACCAAACCACAGGTAGGCAATGGCTGCAACCAGCACCAGCGGCGCGCCGACAACGCAGAACAGTACCATGGCGGCGGTGAGAGGATCGCCCTGGCTCGTCATCTGCCAGATACCCTGCAGCACGTTAGCGTCAATGCGCACACCAAGCAGGTAAAGCTTCAGAAGCGGTTCGGTCCAGGCGAAAGGCATCAGCAGCAGCATGGTAACGGCCATAGCGGCAAGGCGGGTTAACGACCAGTCGCGGCCGTCACGAATTTTAGCGTCGCAGCGGGGACAAAAGGCGCTTTGGTGCGATTTCATCTTCGGCAACATAAAAAGCGTATCGCACTGGGGGCAACGCTGATAATGTGCACGAGGCAAAGCGTCGCTTACCGTATGGACAGTTATCTTTTTTGTCGGCGTAATTTTGGTTGTTTTTAAGGCCATCAGCTGCGCGCAAATAAGTATTGTTGAACGTTATATTAACTCATGAACGGATTCATCTTGAGCATGAGCGCATTTATTGCTTATTTTAATAGGCTATGCGGTAATTTTGTAAGACAACTAAGTGATTGAATAATGAACAAAACAGAATTCTACGCGGATCTGAACCGCGATTTTAAGGCATTGATGGCAGGTGAAACCAGCTTCTTAGCCACTCTGGCAAATACTAGCGCATTGCTGTTCGAACGGCTATCCGATGTGAACTGGGCTGGCTTTTATCTCCTGGAAGGTGAAACGCTGGTGCTGGGTCCGTTTCAGGGCAAACTGGCCTGCGTGCGTATTCCGGTAGGGCGCGGCGTATGCGGTACCGCGGTGGCCGAGAATCAGGTTCAGCGCGTGGAAGATGTTCATGCCTTTGACGGGCATATCGCCTGTGATGCTGCCAGCAATTCAGAGATCGTTCTGCCGCTGGTGGTAAAAAATCAGATTATTGGCGTTCTGGATATCGACAGTACGGTCTTCAGTCGCTTTACAACCGAGGACGAACAGGGGCTGCGCGAGCTGGTGGCGAATCTGGAAAACGTCCTCGCTGCAACCGATTATCAAAAATTCTTTGCGAGCGTCGCAGGATAATCAACGGATAACGTAGCATTTACTGATAGCGTCATTATAATGACGCCTGTTCATGCCTGCGCTTGTTGGCAACGTCCGTTGTAATCAGGAAATTTCATGGAAAATCAACCTAAGTTGAATAGCAGTAAAGAAGTTATCGCATTTCTGGCCGAGCGTTTCCCTCAGTGCTTCAGCGCGGAAGGTGAAGCACGTCCCCTGAAAGTCGGTATTTTTCAGGATCTGGTAGCGCGTGTTGAAGGGGAAATGAACCTCAGCAAAACTCAGCTGCGTTCTGCCTTACGTCTTTATACTTCGAGCTGGCGTTACCTGTACGGTATCAAACCGGGCGCGACCCGCGTGGATCTCGACGGCAACCCTTGCGGCGAGCTGGACGAGCAGCACGTAGAACACGCGCGCAAGCAGCTGGAAGAAGCCAAAGCACGCGTTCAGGCACAACGTGCAGAACAGCAGGCGAAAAAACGCGAAGCCGCAGCGGCAAACGGCCAGGAAGAAGCGCCTCGTCGTGAGCGTAAACCACGTCCTGCGCCGCGTCGTCACGACAATAACGATCGCAAACCGCGTGCAGACAAACCAGCAGCGAAAGCCCCTCGTGCGCCTCGTGAAGAGCAGCGCCATACTCCGGTTTCTGACATTAACGCCCTGAGCGTGGGTCAGGCTCTGAAAGTAAAAGCGGGCAACAACGCAATGGACGCCACCGTACTGGAAATCACCAAAGATGGCGTTCGTGTACAGCTGACTTCTGGTATGTCAATGATTGTACGCGCAGAACACTTGTTGTTCTGAAACGGAGGCCAAGCCTGGCATGAACACTTTTTTTAAGCTCACCGCGCTGGCGGGCCTGTTTGCCATAACAGGTCACGCTTTCGCAGTGGACGATATCACGCGTGTTGATCAAATTCCGGTACTCAAGGAAGAGACGCAGCACGCGACGGTAAGCGAGCGTGTAACCTCTCGCTTTACCCGCTCGCACTATCGTCAGTTCGATCTCGATCAGGCCTTTTCGGCCAAAATCTTTGACCGCTATCTGAACTTGCTGGATTACAGCCATAACGTTTTGCTCGCCAGCGATGTCGAGCAGTTCGCTAAGCGCAAATCCGAGGTGGGTGATGAGCTGCGGTCAGGCAAGCTGGATCTGTTCTACGATCTCTACAACCTGTCGCAGAAGCGCCGCTTTGAACGCTATCAGTACGCGCTGAAAGTGCTGGAACGTCCAATGGACTTCACCGGCAACGATACCTTTAATCTCGATCGCAGCAAAGCGCCCTGGCCGAAAGACGAAGCCGAGCTGAACGCGCTGTGGGATGGAAAGGTCAAATACGACGAGCTGAGCCTCAAGCTGACCGGCAAAGATGAAAAAGAGATCCGCGACACGCTGACGCGTCGTTACAAATTTGCCATTCGCCGTCTGGCGCAGACCAACAGTGAAGATGTTTTCTCACTGGCGATGACCGCCTTTGCGCACGAAATCGATCCGCACACCAACTATCTCTCTCCACGCAATACCGAACAGTTCAATACTGAGATGAGCCTGTCTCTGGAAGGTATTGGCGCGGTACTGCAAATGGATGATGACTACACGGTGATCAACTCCATGGTCGCGGGCGGCCCGGCATCCAAAAGCAAAGCGATAAGCGTAGGCGATCGCATTGTGGGGGTAGGACAAACCGGTCAGAGCATGGTTGATGTCATTGGCTGGCGTCTGGACGATGTGGTTGCGCTGATCAAAGGTCCGAAAGGCAGCAAAGTTCGTCTGGAAATTCTGCCTGCCGGTAAAGGCACCAAAACCCGTATCGTGACCCTGACCCGCGAGCGTATCCGTCTGGAAGACCGCGCGGTGAAAATGTCGGTGAAAACCGTGGGTAAAGAGAAGGTGGGTGTCCTGGATATCCCTGGCTTCTACGTGGGGCTGACCGACGATGTAAAAGTTCAGCTGCAGAAACTTGAGAAGCAGAACGTGAGCAGCGTCATTATCGACCTGCGCACGAACGGTGGCGGTGCGCTGACCGAAGCGGTGTCGCTCTCAGGCCTGTTTATCCCGTCTGGCCCGGTTGTACAGGTGCGCGATAACAACGGTAAAGTTCGTGAAGATGCTGATAACGACGGTGTGGTCTATTACAAAGGCCCGCTGGTGGTCCTGGTTGACCGCTTCAGCGCGTCCGCATCTGAAATCTTTGCCGCTGCAATGCAGGACTATGGCCGCGCGCTAATCGTGGGTGAGCCCACCTTCGGCAAAGGTACTGTTCAGCAGTATCGCTCGCTGAACCGTATTTACGATCAGATGCTGCGTCCGGAATGGCCTGCGCTGGGCTCCGTTCAGTACACCATTCAGAAGTTCTACCGCGTTAACGGCGGCAGTACGCAGCGTAAAGGCGTAACGCCGGATATCATGATGCCGACCGGCACGGAAGAGACCGAAACCGGCGAGAAGTTTGAAGATAACGCGTTGCCGTGGGACAGCATCAATGCTGCGACATTCGTGAAGGCGGGTGATATGACGCAGTTTGGCCCTGAGCTGCTGAAAGCGCATAATGAACGCATCGCGAAAGATCCGGAATTCCAGTACATCATGAAGGACATTGCGCGTTTCAATGCCCTGAAAGATAAGCGGAATATTGTTTCTCTGAACTACGCTCAGCGTGAAAAAGAGAACAACGAGGACGACGCAACGCGTCTGGCGCGTATCAACGATCGCTTCAAGCGAGAAGGTAAGCCTCTGCTCAAGAAACTGGACGATCTGCCAAAAGATTACCAGGAGCCGGATCCGTACCTGGACGAGACGGTGCATATCGCGCTCGACCTGGCGAATCTGGAAAAAGAGAAGCCTGCCGTACAGCCCGCTCCGGCAAAATAATCTCCCAACAGGCACAAGAAATTGTGCCTGTTTCTTTTTGTTCTGCATCCTTCCGTCAGGCTGATTTCCAATTGTGTAAAGTTGTGTCTTTCTGGTGACTTACGCCCACCGGATGCTTGAAAATAGCCGTAATACCCATACGATGTGGGTAATCGCATAGTGCGTTTTGTTAAACTGAGGTTAAAAGAAAATTATGATGCGAATCGCGCTCTTCCTGCTCACCAACCTGGCGGTGATGGTGGTTTTCGGGCTAGTGCTAAGCCTGACGGGAATTCAGTCGAGCAGCGTTCAGGGTCTGTTGATTATGGCGCTGCTGTTTGGTTTTGGTGGCTCTTTCATTTCCCTGCTGATGTCAAAGTGGATGGCGCTGAAATCCGTAGGCGGTGAAGTGATTGAACAGCCGCGTAACGACATGGAACAGTGGCTGATGAATACGGTGGCACAGCAGTCTAAGCAGGCAGGCATTGCGATGCCGCAGGTTGCTATTTACCATGCCCCGGATATTAACGCGTTTGCTACGGGTGCCCGTCGTGATGCGTCGCTGGTTGCCGTGAGCACCGGGTTGTTGCAGAACATGAGCCGTGATGAAGCCGAAGCGGTTATCGCGCACGAAATCAGCCATATCGCCAACGGTGACATGGTGACCATGACCCTGATTCAGGGTGTGGTGAACACCTTCGTTATCTTCATCTCCCGTATCCTGGCGCAGATTGCGGCTGGCTTCATGGGCGGCAACCGTGATGAAGGTGAAGAGAGCAACGGTAATCCGCTGATCTACTTCGCCGTATCGATGGTGCTGGAACTGGTGTTCGGTATTCTGGCCAGCATTATCACCATGTGGTTCTCCCGTCACCGTGAGTTCCATGCGGATGCCGGTTCAGCGAAGCTGGTAGGGCGTGAAAAGATGATTGCCGCCCTGCAGCGTCTGAAAACCAGCTACGAGCCGCAGGAAGCGAACAGCATGATGGCCTTCTGCATCAACGGCAAATCAAAGTCGCTGAGCGAGCTGTTTATGTCTCACCCACCGCTGGATAAACGTATTGAAGCGCTGCGCAGTGGAGAATACCTGAAGTAACGCTAAGCGCTTAAATAAGCCGGGCAGGAGAAGACTCCGCCCGGCTTTTTTTATGCCTGAGCGCCGGGTTGGGTCACGCGCAACCCGCTGACGATGGCTGCAAGGGTGGCAAGCGCACCTGCGGTGATAAGCGCAACGTGGTTGCCGTTTTGCCCGGCAAGGTTAAACATCAGGGCAACCAGCGCCGCACCGGTGCTTTGCCCCAGCAGACGCGCGGTCCCCAGCATGCCGCTGGCACCTCCGCTGCGGTGGCGCGGCGCAGAGGTAATAATGGTGTGGTTGTTGGGGGACTGAAACAGGCCAAACCCGGCTCCGCACAGAATCATGCGCCAGATGATGTCCAGATCCCCTGGCGATGATGGAAGCAGCGCCAGCGCGAAAAGACCTGTTGCCATCACGGCCAGCCCCACCGCGCCCAACAAACCGGCATGTACACGTTCTATTAAATAACCTGCCAGGGGGGCCATCACCATCGTCGCCAGCGGCCAGGGGGTTAACAGCAGCCCGGTCTCCACTTCGGAACGTCCTATCACGCTTTGCAGGAAGAAGGGCAGAGAAACCAGAGCCAGCATCTGGGCGCAGAATGAGCAGA
This sequence comes from Enterobacter cloacae complex sp. P2B, assembly GCF_014895985.1. NCBI lineage: Bacteria > Pseudomonadati > Pseudomonadota > Gammaproteobacteria > Enterobacterales > Enterobacteriaceae > Enterobacter > Enterobacter cloacae complex sp. P2B. The sequence goes on from NZ_JADBQQ010000018.1 coordinate 97,812, forward strand.
CGGAGGTGCAGATGGAAAGCGAAAAGAGGGGAATACGCAGCAGATCGACCGGCAGTAAGGGCACCGGCAGGGCAAGCTGGCGGCGAACAAAGAAGAAGCCCGTCACCAGCAGGGCAACAAGCTCCACGGCGGTTAGCATCAGGGATTGACCCTGCGCAAAACCGCTCAGGGCGGTAATCAGCAGACCAAAGGTGAGCGCATTCATCACCGCGCTTGCTACGTCAAAGCGCGGCATGGTGTTTTTCGGGCCGTTAGCAGGGAGAAATCGCAGGGCAAAGAAGATGGCTACGATACCCAGCGGCACGTTTATGGCGAACAGCCACTGCCACGAGGCGACAGAAAGAATGGCCGCTGCAATCGTTGGCCCGGCGGCAGAAGAGACCGCGACAATAAACGAATTTATCCCCATGCCGCGGCCCAGATGGCGGTGCGGATAGATTAAGCGGATTAGCGCCGTATTGACGCTCATCAGCGCCGCGCCGCCAAAACCTTGCGCGATGCGCGCCAGCGTCAGCGTATGCAGAGAGTCCGAAAGGGCGCACAGCAGTGATGTAAAGGTAAATACCACCAGCCCGCACTGATATACCCGACGGTAGCCGAACATATCGCCCAGAAAAGAAAAGGAGAGCAGGGAAACCACAATCGCAATCTGATAGGCGTTAACAATCCATATCGAACTGGCCGGGGAAGCATGCAGATCGGTGGCAATGGTGGGAAGGGCAACGTTCGCAATCGCGCCGTCAAGAACGGCCATTGAGATACCAATAATAATCGTAGCGATAGCGCCATACCGCTGGGGCAAAGGCAGGCCATCGGAAAGGTTCTTTTCCATCGGGGATAAATAGCTCAGAGTGAAATTATTCTCAGGGTAACTATTTTAGCATCGTTAACACCGTTTTATGTCGCAGATTTGTAACGAAGTAAACGCAGATTGATTGCAGGTAACATGACGGGAATTTATAATAAAAACCGGTTCTGATTTTTATAAAACACTCTCTATGAGGTGGTAAATGGCAATTGCGGATTTGGATAAACAGCCAGATTCAGTTTCTTCCGTGCTGAAGGTGTTTGGCATCTTACAGGCGCTCGGGGAAGAGCGTGAAATTGGTATCACAGAGTTGTCACAGCGCGTGATGATGTCGAAAAGCACCGTTTACCGCTTTTTGCAAACCATGAAATCACTGGGTTACGTTGCACAGGAAGGCGAATCTGAAAAATATTCTCTGACGCTGAAACTGTTTGAACTGGGTGCCCGTGCCTTGCAAAACGTGGATCTGATCCGTAGCGCGGATATTCAGATGCGCGAGATCTCCCGCCTGACCAAAGAGACTATCCACCTGGGCGCGCTGGATGAAGACAGTATTGTTTACATCCATAAAATTGACTCCATGTATAACCTGCGTATGTATTCGCGCATTGGTCGTCGCAACCCGCTTTACAGCACGGCAATCGGTAAGGTTCTGCTGGCGTGGCGCGATCGTGAAGAAGTTAAACAGATCCTCGATGGCGTGGAGTACAAACGCAGCACTGAACGCACCATTACTAACACCGATGAGTTATTAACGGTGCTCGACAAGGTGCGTGAGCAAGGGTACGGCGAAGATAACGAAGAGCAGGAAGAAGGGCTGCGCTGTATTGGCGTTCCGGTGTTTGACCGTTTTGGCGTCGTGATCGCGGGGTTGAGCATCTCTTTCCCAACGCTTCGCTTCTCGGAAGAGCGCCTGCACGAGTACGTGGCTATTCTGCATACCGCCGCGCGTAAGATTTCTGAACAGATGGGTTACCACGACTATCCGTTCTAACCCCGGTTAGCATAAAAAAAACGCCGCATCTTTGCGGCGTTTTTTATTCGTCGTTAACGCTGTGGCTCAGCCATTATCAATCACGACGGAGGTCTTACGCAGTACCGGGCAGTTGGTTAACCCAATGATCCCGCTATCAGAATGGAGATACTGCGCCGTGCTGACTCCCTGTGCTGTTAAATACTTACATTGAATGCCTAACCCTGCGGCGTTTTCGGTGCTTCCCACCAGCACGCCATAACCCGTTAAAAGAAGGCCAATCCAGAGTATCGCCAGTGCAACAATTGTACGAATAATTAAGCGCATTATTACCTCTTTATCATTGTTATCATGATGCTAGCCTAACCGGTTTACGTAATGAAACAAGTGCAGGATTCTGAAAAGAGCCTGATGGCGCTACAGTTAGTCCTTGTTTAAGATAACCGTGATAACCTGGTCATATCAGGTCTGTAAACGGAGTGTGGAGTGAAAAAAATACGCTGGGTGATTCTGATTATCGTGCTGATAGCGTGCGTGGTATTGTGGACGCAGACTATCAACGTGATGTGCGATCAGGATGTACAGTTTTTTAGCGGCGTTTGCGCAATCAATAAGTTTATTCCGTGGTAGCACGCATTTTTTCTTCAGGTGATTTCCTTCCTTCGCGCCAGTGGTAAAATAGACGTTTTTATTGAGGTGGTGAAATGGGTGAGTTACTGAATTCAGGGCTGCTAAATATGGCATCCCTGACGATCTCTTTGGTTGTTCTGCTGGTGGGGCTGGTCATTTGGTTTTTCGTAAACCGTGCCAGTTCACGTACCAATGAGCAGATCGAACTGCTGGAAGCGCTGCTTGAGCAGCAAAAACGGCAGAATGCACTGTTGCGTCGTCTGTGCGAGGCTAACGAGCCGGAAGAGAAAGAAGCACAAAAAGAAGCGGTCGCTGACGAGAACAACGATCAAGACGATTTTATCCGCCTGGTGGCTGAGCGTTAATCGTATTATTCCGGGAGGTGGCAGTGGTCTGGAAAAATCCCTGGTATGACCCCTCCCTGAAACATCACACCCCAAACGGTTTTCGTAATACCACTTCTGCAGGACACCAGCCTGGCGACCTTGACCGCTGGCGCAAAGAACGCAAAGCCGCTGGCTTACCGAAGCCGCCCGCGCTCGGCTACGATGACTTTATCCGGCGGTGGTGGCAACCGGCCGATCTTCAGCAGCCGCAGCAGGATGGGGCGTGGTGGCTCGGACATGCGAGCATCCTGCTGCAGCTGGACGGCAATTTCCTTCTTACCGATCCCGTTTTTTCAAGGCGCGCTTCTCCACTTCCTTTCTTAGGGCCGCAGCGTAGAACGCCTCCGGCACTCTCTGTCGATCAGCTGCACCAGCTTGACGCGGTCGTTATCTCGCATAACCATTACGATCATCTTGATGAACTCACTGTTCGCCACATTCTCAAACGCTTTCCGGACGTTAGCGTGTTTGTTCCTTTAGGCCTGGGCGGCTGGTTTCGCCGCCGGGGCGCAAAACAGGTGGTTGAGCTCGACTGGTGGCAGAGTTATACCTGGCAGGGGATAACATTATCCGCCGTACCGGCGCAGCACTGGAGTATGCGCACGCTCTGGAACCGCAATCGCTCATTGTGGTGCGGCTGGGTCTTTGAAGGGCGGCATCACCGGTTCTGGTTTAGTGGTGATACCGGCTATTCGCCTGAGCTGCTGTTGATACCGGAACGTTTGGGGAAAATTGATGCTGCAGCATTGCCCGTTGGCGCCTATGCTCCACGATGGTTTATGGCCGTACACCATATGGATCCCCAGTCTGCCGTTGCGCTGTGGCAACAGTTAGGTTGCCCGCTGGCGTTCCCTGTTCACTGGGGCGTGTTTGAGCTGGCGGATGAAGCGCTGGATGACCCCATAAAAGAATTAACTGATGCGCTGGATAATGTAGCACCAGTTAATAATACTTTCAGGATACTGAAAGTTGGCGAGTATTTACCCTTATAAACGAAGCGATAAATTGTTGCGTATATTGTGTATGTATTCGTCGTCAGGAAAATTTTAATTTTATCGAAACGTTTTGCTTGCCTTGTTTTGATGCAGAGTCATAAAAATTTCATTATTTTGGTGCATAACACTGCTAATTACCTGATGGATTTTAATACAGAAGGGTGCGGATTATTAACATCCTTTTTGGCTGAAACAATACGGTCACGTTACAATGATTTAAGCATAAGTTTTCACAATTTGTTCTAACTCAATCAACGCCAAAGATTTCTTTTCCCGAATGCTGGACGCATTGTAATGATTGAGCTATGTTAAAAAAGTCTTAGATTACAGCGGTTGTGCAAGCAGCGTTGAGTCTGTGTAAGGGAGTATAGCCGTCTGTTTGAGAAGCGCATAATTGTGCAATTCCTTACAGACAGTGTTCGAATTTGTGCGGCGGATCGAGACATGTTTAAAAATGGCTTGCCATATTAAACATAGTGTGTGATAACACGTTTTGGGTCAAACGAGGTACAGTTCTGTTTATGTGTGGCATTTTCAGTAAAGAAGTCCTGAGTAAACACGTTGTCGTTGAATACCGCTTCTCTGCCGAACCTTATATTAGTGCCTCATGCAGTAATGTCTCAGTTTTATCTCAGTTAATGCCTGCGGGCTAAGAAAACACTCTAAGGAATTTTGCAAAATGGCAAAGATTAAAGGTCAAGTTAAGTGGTTCAACGAGTCTAAAGGTTTTGGTTTCATTACTCCTGCTGATGGCAGCAAAGACGTGTTCGTACACTTCTCTGCAATCCAGGGTAACGGCTTCAAAACTCTGGCCGAAGGCCAGAACGTTGAGTTCGAAATTCAGGACGGCCAGAAAGGCCCAGCTGCAGTTAACGTAACTGCTATCTGATCGAACCGCTGCTGACTGGGGCGCATAGCGCTTCACTCTCAGACATAAAGCCTCGCATCATGCGGGGCTTTTTTATTCCCTATCTTTCAAAATATTACTATCTACGGTCTTGTTAGCAACTTGTTGCAAAGCTGCGAGGTTAGTATCACAGTTTCGCCTCCCTAAGCGCATCTTTTCTCGTTAAATCAGAGCGTTGTTTAACAGCCCTGGGGTTCAGGTGAAGAAAAAATTGATATTAACCGCTGGCAATTTCACGCCGGCGCGTTTCGCGCTGCTCTGTTTCGCTATTTTCTGCAGTCTGGCCTTTTTACTTGGCCGCGTTGCCTGGCTACAAATCATCAAACCTGACAATCTGGTGAAGCAGGAAGATATGCGATCCCTCCGTCAGCTGGCGATTGATGCGCCGCGTGGGATGATTATGGATCGTGAAGGCCGACCGCTGGCGGTCAGCGTGCCCGTCCGGGCCGTATGGGCCGATCCAAAAACGGTGCTGGCAAAAGGGGGCGTTGGGTTTGATGAACGCTGGCAGGCGCTGGCGAGCGCGCTGCATCTTTCGTTGAGCACCCTTTCATCACGGATTAACGCCAACCCCCAGGGACGCTTCATCTACCTGGCGCGTCAGGTCGATCCTGCTCAGGCGAAGTGGATTGATAAGCTCAATTTACCCGGCATTAATTTGCGCGATGAATCCCGCCGCTTTTACCCGGCAGGCCACGTGGCGGCGAACCTGATTGGCTTCACCAATATTGACGGGCAGGGCATTGAAGGGGTGGAGAAAAGCTTCAACACTCAGCTGACCGGTAAAGCGGGTGTCCGACAGGTCCGGGAGGATCGCTACGGGCGCGTGGTTGAAAACCTGACGGAAGTGGCGCCCACGCCGGCACATAACATCCAGTTGAGTATTGACGAGCGGCTGCAAACCATTACCGAAGACGCGCTGGACAATGCCGTCGCCTGGAATAAGGCCGAGTCAGGGGCGTCGGTGCTCATTAATATCCCCACCGGGGAAATACTCGCCATGGCGAGCTATCCGGATTTCAATCCCAATAACCGTGAAGGCGCGACGATAAACGATTTTCGCAACCGGGCAATCAGCGATACGTTCGAGCCCGGTTCGACCGTTAAGCCGCTGGTGTTGATGACGGCTCTGCAGCAGGGGCTGGTCCAGCCGGACAGTGTCATTGATACCCACCCGTATACCCTTGACGGGCATCGTATCCGCGACGTGGGTTATTATCCTGAGCTGACCATGACCGGGATCCTGCAAAAATCGAGCGACACCGGCGTATCCCGGCTCTCGCTGGCGATGCCTGTCCAGCATCTTATTGATACCTATCGAAACTTTGGGTTTGGCACCAACACGGGGCTGGGGTTAACGGGCGAAAGCGCCGGGCTGTTGCCACAGCGTAAATACTGGAGTCAGCTAGACCGCGCGACTTTTGCCTTTGGCTACGGCCTGATGGTCACACCGCTCCAGCTTGCCCACGTCTACGCGACGATTGGCGGCTTCGGGCTTGAGCGTCCACTCTCCATCACCCGCATCGATCCCCCGGTTATCGGCCACCGCGTCATGCCGGAGGAGATCGCGCATGAAGTGGAGCACATGATGGAAAGCGTCGCGCTGCCCGGCGGCGGGGGCGTTAAGGCCGCCGTTCGCGATTATCGCGTGGCGGTTAAGACCGGGACGGCGAAGAAAATTGATGATAGCGGCAAATATGTCGATAAATACGTCGCTTATACCGCAGGCGTTGCGCCTGCCAGCGACCCGCGTTTCGCCCTGGTGGTAGTGATTAACGATCCTCAAAACGGGGCCTACTATGGCGGGGCGGTTTCCGCGCCGGTCTTCAGCGAAATCATGGGCAACGTGCTGCGCCTGGAGAATATCAAACCCGATGGCCTGCCGGCCGGTTCAGACCACCTTATCGTCATGCGGTAATCCAGCCGTTTTATAGCAGGGCGAATAGCGGTACACTTCGCCCTTTGGTTTATCTCCCGGAGTTTCCATGTCCTTCAGCTGTCCCCTTTGCCACGCGTCACTGACGCGCTCAGATAAAAGTTATGCCTGTCCGCAGGGACATCAGTTTGATATGGCGAAAGAAGGGTATGTGAATCTTCTTCCGGTGCAGCACAAGCGCTCCCGCGATCCGGGTGATAGCGCAGAGATGATGCAGGCGCGCAGGGCGTTTCTCGATGCCGGGCACTATCTGCCGCTACGGGAGACGGTAGCGCAGATGCTGGGTGACTTATTGCCTGATTCGGCGTCCGCCATGCTTGATATCGGCTGCGGGGAAGGGTACTACACCGCACGGTTTGCGGATGTGGTGCGGGAGAAGGGGGCCGTGACATTCGGTCTTGACGTGTCGAAAGTGGCGATCCGCGCGGCGGCTAAACGTTACGCTGGCGTGACGTTTTGCGTGGCATCCAGCCACCGGCTGCCGTTTGATAATGCCAGTATGGATGCCATTATCCGCATCTACGCGCCGTGTAAAGCAGATGAGCTGGCGCGCGTGGTGAAGCCCGGAGGCTGGGTGATAACCGTCACGCCGGGTCCGCGTCACCTGATGGAGCTGAAGGGACTCATTTACGACGAGGTGCGTCTGCATGCCCCACACTCTGAACAGCTGACAGGCTTTACGCTGAAGCAGGAGCATTCAGTTGCGTATGAAATGAATTTGAACGGGGAAGAAGCGGTAGCCCTGCTGCAGATGACGCCGTTCGCGTGGCGGGCAAAGCCGGAAGTATGGGATGCGTTAGCGGCTCGGACGACGTTTGTCTGCCAGACAGATTTCAGTATCCACGTCTGGCAGCGCGACGCTTAAGGCGCGAAGTGTGCCCAGAGGATCTGGGCACCAATGCCGATCAGCACAATACCGCCTAAGATCTCGGCGCGTTTACCCAGCAGCGGGCCGATAAACCGCCCGACCATCATGCCCAGCGTGGACATAATCAGCGTTGCACAGCCAATGGCCAGCGCGGTGGCGATAATATTGACCTGCAGGAATGCCAGACCCACCCCGACGGCCATGGCGTCAAGACTGGTTGCGATAGCGGTTGTCACCAGAAGCCAGAAACCGTGGCGGTGCAGCGGTGCTTCATCTTCATCATCATTCCCGCGAAAACCTTCAATCATCATTCGGCCTCCGAGAAACACCAGCAGGACGAACGCAATCCAGTGGTTCCACTCCAGCACGAACTGGCTGGCGAGCATGCCCAAACCCCAGCCGATGAGCGGCGTCAGCGTTTCGATGGCACCAAAGATCAGACCGGTGCGCAGAGCTTCTGTGAATTTAGGTTTGTGAAGCGTGGCGCCTTTGCCGATGGAGGCGGCAAATGCATCCATGGACATGCCAAAAGCGAGAAGGATCGTAGCGGAGATGTTCATAAGAGCGTCCAGACCGGGGATATCCATATGACACATCACTGCCCCCAGTAAACAGCAGTTGATGTATCTATGGTCTCGCCTGATCTCTTTTGCACGGTAAGCGTGCTGAAAGCGATCCGTACGCGCCACGTTTTTCAACGAGTATGTTGACGCGTACATTTCCTGCGTGCAGGAAATCGGCTACTCCCCAACGACGGGCGCAACCTTAACATATTTTGAGAATATAAAACAACAACGAGCAAAGCTTAATTTATCTGCGTCTTTGATAACGATTTTCATTTAGGTTTATGCGTGAAAATATCGTTAATAAATATAAGTCAAAGAGGAGAGAAGATATAGCAACGGCTATATTCTTTGCGAAAGAATATTACAATATATAGCCGAGGTTATAATGTTAAATTATTGAGTTTTAACGAGTAATTTGTAGATTTTCTCAAGGTCATCAATATTTTTGACCCGAATGAGCAGGCGGCGCTGTTCTAATTGCATCACTAACACGCCGTCTTCGGATAAACTCATCTCTTTAATGCGGTTATATTCTATCCATACGTTGGCGAAGAAGAATCCCTGTTTTTTAAAAATGAGTTTTGGCGAGCGGATCCAGAACAGGTAAATCGCCATTAATGCCAGCGCACATAATAACCATGTGGTTAATATTGCACCGTGGCTGGTCACGTTATTGTAAATCAGAATGACCACCAGGCCGGCGAAGATAAATGCATCAATGCGTCCACGGCGTAAGAGGGGAAGGGTTAGCAGCGTCTCGCCATTACGGCGAGGCATAATGAATTCGTCATAGATCGCGTAAGCCAGAAGGGCAACAATAAACAACACCAGTACGATGTCCGTAACAGTCATTCATCCTCCAGATAAAAAGACCGGGGGCAAGCCCCCGGTCGATAACGCAATGTTTTACAGGCCCAGCAGGCCGACAGCGTAGCCCGCGATACCGATGACGAAGAAGCCAACGATGATCCACAGCGGGTTCACTTTCTTACGCAGCAGCCACATACAGGCGAAGGTCAACAGCAGCGGCACCAGGCCAGGCATCAGCTGGTCGAGGATGGTCTGCACGGTGGTAACGCGGGTTTGACCATCCTGACCGGTGATGGTTGAAACCACCAGCGGGATGTTCACGTGCGTCCACTTGTTAACCAGCGCCCCCATCACAAACAGGCCGAGAATAGACGCCCCCTCGGTCAGTTTCTGCAGGAAGCCGCCGCCCATATCCTTAACGATGTCCACGCCCTTACGGTAGCCGTAGGCCACGCCGTAGTAACGGGTCAGCAGACGTACCGCGTTGAACAGGATAAAGAACAGCAGAGGACCGAGCAGGCTGCCGCTCATCGCGATCCCGGCACCCAGCGCCGCGAAGACCGGACGAACAGTACCCCAGAAGATAGGGTCGCCCACGCCGGCCAGCGGACCCATCAGACCGACTTTGATACCGTTGATGGCACCATCGTCAATCTCCGCGCCGTTCGCACGCTGCTCTTCCATCGCCAGCGTCACGCCCAGAACCGGAGCCGCGACGTAAGGATGGGTGTTGAAGAATTCCAGGTGACGCTTAATTGCCTGACGGCGTGCTTCGTTGTTCTCAGGGTAGAGGCGTTTTATCGCCGGCACCATAGAGAAGCAGAAGCCCAGCGCCTGCATACGTTCGAAGTTCCATGAACCCTGAAACAGGTTAGAACGGATGAACACGCCACGAATATCACCCGGAGTGAGTTTTTTCTCGGTGGTAGTTTTTGTCATATCAACCATTTCGCTCACCTGTTAGTCCAGTTCGTTATCGAGATCGTTGTTACCAGCAGCCTGCGCTGGGGCACCCGCAACACGGTTGTATTTTGGGCTGAGCTGGATGTAGAGAATCGCCATCACGGCACCAATCACGCCCAGCGCAACCAGGTTGAAGTTGGTGAATGCTGCGGTGACGAAGCCGAGGTAGAAGAACGGCATCAGGTAGCCCGCGCGCATCATGTTGATGACCATCGCGTAACCTACCACGACGATCATACCGCCCGCGATGTTCAGACCGCTGGTGACCACTTCAGGAATCGCGTTCAGCATGCCCTGAACTTCACTGGTGCCGACAGAGATCGCAACGATAACCGCCGGGATTGCGATACGCATCGCCTGCAGGAACAGGGACGACACGTGGATCCAGGAGAGTGCCGTGAGGTTGCCGTTCTCGGCCGCCTTATCCGCCGCGTGCTGGAAGGCCACGGTGATGGTACGAACGATGATGGTCAGCACCTGGCCTGCTGCGGCCAGAGGAATGGCAAGGGCAATACCTGCACCAATACTCTGATGACCGGCAATAACCAGAACGGTTGAGATGATAGAGGCCAGTGCGGCATCAGGCGCAACGGCGGCACCGATGTTCATCCAGCCCAGGGCGATCATTTCCAGCGTACCACCGATGATGATACCGGTTTTCATATCACCCAGAACGGCACCGATCAACGTACAGGCCACCAGAGGGCGGTGGAACTGAAATTCATCAAGTACGGATTCCATACCCGCAATACACGCGACGATGAACACCAGCACAATCTGAAGAGTGGTAATCTCCATTGTACTTCTCCTATAACATAAGCTTTATGTGAAAAACCGGCGCGGGCTTATTTCCCAACTTTACCGATCAAATCCATCATTTTCAGTTTCTGGTCAGTGGAAACCTTACGGGCTTCCAGCTCAATACCGCGAGCATTCAGCTTGTTGAACGCCTCGATATCTTTCGCATCAACTGAAATCGCGTTGTTGACCTGCGTTTTGCCCTGACGGAAAGCCATACCGCCGATGTTCACGGAGGTGATTTTCACGCCGCCTTCAACAATGCGCTCGACGTCTGTCGGGTTAGTAAACAGGAGCATCACGCGTTCACCCGCATATTTCGGGTTGTTGTAAACGCGGATCATCTTGGCGACATCCACCACGTGCGCGGTAACGCCCGGTGGTGCAACCTGAGTCAGAAGGGTTTTACGGACAGTGTCGGCGGCCACTTCGTCACTGACCACGATGATACGCTGTACGTTGGTCTCTTTGGTCCAGCGAGTCGCAACCTGTCCGTGAATCAGACGGTCATCAATACGCGCCAGGCCGATAACCATGTAATCGTTCGGTCCCATCGGTTTTGCCGGTGCTGCTGCTTTCGGTGCAGCCGCAGCCGGGGCAGGGGCGGGTTTTTCAACCGGCTGAGCCTTCAGGGCTTTCACCCCTTCGCGGCCGGTTTCAACGGCCAGCGCGACCAGCTCATCGAAGCCTGGGTTATCGTCGCGCGCCATAAAGGTTTCCACCAGCATGGGAATGTTTACCCCGGCGACGACTTCATAATGCTCTTTATCGACGACAATGCGGCTGGCAGCATTAAACGGACTGCCGCCCCATGTATCGACGAGAAACAGCACGCCTTTGCTGGTATCCAGCTTCGCGAGTTGAGCGTTGTACTTCTCAATCAGCGTCTCGGCATTTTCACCGGGAACGAAATCGATCCAGCCGACGTTTTCCTGCTCGCCCAACAGCATCTCTGCCGTTTTGAGTAGCTGCTCAGCAGCCCAACCATGTGTGCCTATGACAATAGCAATGGTCACTTGCTACCTCCTTTTATTATCATTAATACGCCTGCCGGGCAGACGTACTGAGAATCGTATTGGCGAACCGAATCGATTCAGATAAGGGTTAGAGTTCAAAAAACTAAGACTTCCGCGAATTATTTTAGATAGTGAAAAAATAATTTATGTGATGAAGATCCGTAATTTAGCCACGCGTTACAGAATTATCTGTAGCGTATAGCCGCTGTGTTACAGAACTTTGCAAAGGAACGTAAATCTTTGCTAAAAACACAGTCTCTCTGATATGTTTAGCCTCCGTTTACTTGTTCAGGAGTATAGGGCTACAGCCCACTATATGGACCGTCACCGACGTCAGTCATCTACCAGGCCATTCCGCGCCTTTTTCACCGGCGAACCACGCCACGTATCAACTCTGTCTGCCTCTTATTTGCCCACGTTGAGTGGGGCACCGTTTTGTCATTCCTTTAGCAGGAGCTTGTCATGGAATTCTTAATGGACCCGTCAATCTGGGTGGGACTGCTCACGCTGGTCGTACTGGAGATCGTTCTCGGTATTGATAACCTGGTGTTTATCGCCATCCTTGCGGATAAGCTGCCGCCAAAACAGCGTGATAAAGCGCGTCTGATTGGGCTCTCGCTGGCGCTGGTCATGCGACTGGGGCTGCTCTCCGTGATCTCGTGGATGGTCACGCTGACCAAACCGCTGTTCTCCGTCATGGATTACACCTTCTCCGGCCGTGATTTGATCATGCTAATCGGGGGGATATTCCTGCTGTTCAAAGCGACAACAGAGCTGCATGAACGGCTGGAGAACCGGCAGCATGATGATGGTCACGGTAAGGGCTACGCCAGCTTCTGGGTCGTGGTGCTGCAAATTGTGGTGCTGGATGCAGTCTTCTCGCTGGATGCGGTGATTACCGCGGTCGGTATGGTGAACCACCTGCCGGTGATGATGGCGGCTGTCGTGATTGCGATGGCGGTGATGCTGCTGGCCTCGAAACCGCTGACGCGCTTCGTCAACCAGCATCCGACGGTGGTCGTGCTCTGTCTGAGCTTCCTGCTGATGATTGGTTTGAGCCTGGTGGCGGAAGGTTTCGGCTTCCATATTCCGAAAGGCTACCTGTACGCCGCGATTGGCTTCTCGATCCTGATCGAACTGTTCAACCAGATTGCGCGCCGTAACTTTATTAAGCAGCAGTCAAATCAGCCGCTGCGCGCCCGTACGGCGGACGCCATTCTGCGCCTGATGGGCGGACGCCGTCAGGTGAACGTCCAGTCTGACCCTGAAAACCGTAACCCGGTGCCGGTTCCGGAAGGGGCGTTTGTGGAAGAAGAACGCTACATGATTAACGGCGTGCTCTCCCTGGCTTCCCGCTCGCTGCGCGGCATCATGACGCCGCGCGGGGAAATTAGCTGGGTCGATGCAAACCTGAGCGTGGATGAAATTCGTCAGCAATTGCTCTCATCTCCGCACAGCCTGTTCCCGGTATGCCGCGGTGAGCTGGATGAAATCATCGGCGTGGTTCGGGCGAAAGAGATGCTGGTGGCGCTGGAAGAGGGCGTCAACGTGGAGGCCATTGCAGCTTCGTCGCCAGCGATTGTCGTACCGGAAACGCTGGATCCGATCAACCTGCTGGGCGTATTGCGTCGCGCGCGCGGTAGCTTTGTTATCGTCACCAACGAGTTTGGTGTGGTACAGGGGCTGGTGACGCCGCTGGACGTGCTTGAAGCGATTGCCGGTGAATTCCCGGATGAAGACGAAACGCCTGAGATTGTGGCCGACGGCGAAGGCTGGCTGGTCAAAGGTGCGACCGACCTGCACGCGCTCTCGCATACGCTGGGGCTGGAAAACGTGGTTAACGATGAAGAAGACATCGCAACCGTGGCGGGGCTGGTTATCGCCGTAAACGGTCAGATCCCCCGCGTCGGGGATGTGATCGAGCTTCCTCCATTGCACATCACTATCGTTGAAGCTAACGACTACCGCGTCGATCTGGTCCGCATTGTTAAAGAACAGTCTGCACACGACGAAGACGAATAAGTCTGCTTAACGGGTACGATGTGCCCGTTACGATCTTCTGGCGGGGAAGATTTTCCCGCCAGCCATTGTGGCTACTACCGCGCCTGCTTCTCTCTCAACCCGTTCGCTATTTAGCCGCTGCCTGATGTCAGGCCGAGCGCGAGCAGCCGCGACCGTAAAAGTGTAGTGGGGAAAGAAGAAGGAGACGAGAATGAAGGGAGAAATTCGCCCATCCGTTGCGGATGGGCGAAAGAGAGGATTAGTCGCACTGCACCTTAATGGCCAGACCGCCGCGCGACGTTTCACGGTACTTCGCGTTCATGTCTTTGCCGGTTTCGTACATGGTTTCGATAACCTTATCCAGCGACACGCGTGGTTCGCTGGTACGGCGCATCGCCATGCGTGAGGCGTTAATCGCTTTGACGGAGGCAATCGCGTTACGCTCAATGCACGGCACCTGCACCTGGCCTGCGACCGGATCACAGGTCAGACCGAGGTTATGCTCCATGCCAATTTCCGCAGCCACGCAAACCTGTTCAGGGCTTGCGCCCAGCAGCTCTGCCAGACCGGCCGCCGCCATGGAGCAGGCCACGCCTACTTCACCCTGACAGCCCACTTCAGCGCCTGAAATGGACGCGTTCATCTTGTACAGCGCGCCGATAGCGCCTGCCGCGAGGAAATAACGGATATAAATATCCGGCGTCACAGGCTCGATAAAGTGATCGTAGTAGGCCAGCACAGCCGGAACGATCCCGCACGCACCGTTGGTTGGCGCAGTCACGACGCGCCCCCCTGCGGCGTTCTCTTCGTTCACCGCCAGAGCAAACATGTTCACCCAGTCAACCACGTTCATCGGGTCGTTAGAGAATTTGTCCGTGGTCACCAGCATACGGCGCAGGGCAGAGGCACGACGCGGCACGCGCAGTGGCCCTGGCAGTACGCCTTCGGTGTTCATCCCGCGATCGATACAGGCGCGCATGGTTTGCCACACGTTGGCAAAATAGTCTTCGATCTCTTTTTTGCTGTGCAGCGCCAGCTCGTTCTGCATCACCATGCCGGACAGCGACAAACCGGTCTCTTTGCAGTAGCCCAGCATCTCGGTGGCCGATTTGAACGGATAGGGCACGTTCACGTCGCCCGCGCTCTCTTTACCGAAATGCTCTTCGTCAACGATGAAGCCACCGCCGATGGAGTAGTAGGTTTTGCTGTAGATCTCTTTTTCGCCGCTCCAGGCGTGGATAGTCATGCCGTTTTCATGCAGCGGCAGGTTGTCGCTGCGAAAACGCATGCCGTCATCCTGCGGAAAATCCACTTCGTGCTGACCGTTAGCCAGCAGCAGGCGACCGCGCGCTTCCACGTCGCGGATGAATGCCGGGATGGCATCAATATCAACAGTGTCCGGCATATTGCCCGCCAGACCCATAATAATGGCGATATCGGTGTGGTGGCCTTTACCCGTTAATGACAGTGAACCGTAAACGTCTACGGCGACACGGGTAACGCTTTCTAGTAATCCTTTTTCGACCAGATCATCGACGAACTGTTTACCGGCCTTCATCGGCCCTACAGTGTGGGAAGAAGAAGGACCAATCCCCACTTTGAACATGTCGAATATACTAATCACTTTCACACTCCTGACAGGGTTACCGGGGTTCCAGTAACGATGTTATAACTGCGCATAGTGTAAGAGGGAACACCAACCTCGGCTTAACTATTCACATGAATTAAACTAATGGTTAACGATGGGTTTTGCTAATAGCGCGACGCGGATCGCAAACCTGCAAAAAAGGCTGGAATGTAAAGTATAGTCAAGGCTTCAGGCCGATTTGTAGCGCCAGTTCACGAATGATGCCCGCCGTCATGCCCCAGACAAAATAATGCTGATACCAGGACAACCAGACCCGATGGTCATGCCCCCGGCGATGGATATCCAGCGGATGGTAGCGGCTTAGCCGGAGCGCCTCTTCAAGCGGCATCTCAAACACCGCAGAGACTTCGTCGACGCTGGCGTGATACTGAAGATTGGGGGGGATAATGCCGACTACCGGGGTGACCTGAAAGCCGGTCACGCTGTCGACGGGCGGCAGCACGCCGATGACTTCCACCGCGTCAGGCGGGATCGCCACCTCCTCCTGCGCTTCCCGCAGCGCGGCGGCAATCAGCGACGCATCGGTGCTGTCCACCGCCCCTCCCGGAAAGGCCACCTGACCGGCGTGTTTGCGCATATGCGGCGAACGCTGCGTAAGCAGCAGGCCCGGCTGTTCCCGGCGCACCACCGGGATCAGCACCGCCGCCTGACGCTGATTCAGCGTGGCGCGGTTGACCTGCGGCCGTAGCAGCTGAAAGCGCGACAGAAAATCATCCAGCGTCAGGTTCTCTTTCTCCACCGTTAGTTCTCCAGTTGCTTCAGGATGCGGTTCACCTTATCAAAGGTTTCCTGATATTCCGCCTCGACCTGGCTGTCCGCCACAATGCCGCCGCCCGCAGAACAGTACAGATTGCCGCCGCAGGCCGTCAGCGTGCGAATGGTAATGCTGGTATCCATGGTGCCGCACAGGCTGATATAGCCGATGCTGCCGCACCAGGCGTTGCGGCGGTGCGGTTCCAGTTCGTCGATGATTTCCATGGCGCGAATTTTTGGCGCACCGGTGATGGAGCCACCCGGGAACGCGGCCCGGAGCAGATCGCAGGCGGTGCGAGAGGCGGGCAGACGCGCGGTGATGGTACTGACCAGATGATGCACTGCCGGGAAAGGTTCGACGACGAACAACTCCGGCACGCGCACGCTGCCTGGTTCGGCGACCCGGCCAATATCGTTACGCATCAGGTCGACAATCATCAGGTTTTCGGCGCGATCCTTCGGTGACCCGGCGAGTTTCTCCGCCTGCTGGCGATCGGCGTCCGGATCGGCAAGGCGCGGCAGCGTGCCTTTAATCGGGCGGGTCTGAATCGTCCCTTCCGCCAGATGGATAAAACGCTCCGGCGACAGGCTGAGGATGGCCCCCTGTTCCAGACGTACAAACGCGCTGAACGGAGCCCTGTTGCTGGCATTGAGACGGGTAAACGCCTGCCACTCGTCCCCCTGGTATGCTGCCTGGAAACGCTGGGCAAGGTTAACCTGATAGCAGTCGCCGCTTTGCAGATAGGCCTGCACGCGGGAGAATTTTTCCGCGTATTCCAGCGCGGTCATGTTCGAGCGCCAGCCGGAGGTCAGGGTGAACGCTTCAGCTGGAGCAGGCTGTTGTGCCTCAAGCCAGGCCAGACGCGCCTGCACGTCATCATGGCTCAGCAGGGAGACCCTTTTTTTCTGGTGGTCCACAATCAACGCCCAGTCATACAGCCCCACGGCCATGTCCGGCAGGGCAATATCCGCCTGCGCATGCTCGGGCAGCACCTCGAAGCGGCGACCCAAATCGTAGCCAAACAGGCCCAGCGCGCCGCCCTGGAAGGGCAGGTCCAGGTTAGGGGTAGCGGATAAGCCCAGCGCGTTGATTTCCTGCTGAAGCTGCATCAGCGGATCGTCCGTCGTCGACAGATCGTCGGTCGTCAGCGTTTTCAGGGGATCGGCCACCAGAATATCGAAGCGGCTGTACGGGTGATCCGCATGGCCGGAGTGCAGCAGCATGGCAAAAGGAAGATGGCTCAGACGGGCAAACCAGAACTCAGCGGCGTCAGCGCGCCAGGGTAAGGTAACAACAGTGGGGAAGCGCATGTTCATGTATGGCATACTACCGGGCAGCGTGAAATAATTAGCGCGAATAATTTAGCAGGAGTTGACGATGTTTGCAGGTTTACCTTCTCTGAGCCATGAACAGCAGCAGAAAGCGGTTGAGCGAATTCAGGAACTGATGTCCCAGGGGATGAGCAGCGGACAGGCGATTTCCCAGGTGGCGGAGGAGCTGCGCGCCACCCATACCGGCGAGCGGATCGTGGCGCGTTTTGAGGATGAAGATGAAGAGTAATCGGGCTTAAACCGCCGCGATAATCTTGATCTCAACCTTGTATTCCGGTTTCATCAGCGTGGCCTGTACGGTGCAGCGTACAGGCGCGTGACCCGCTACCACCCACGCATCCCAGGCTTTGTTCATCGCCGCGAAATCGTCTTTATTTGCCAGGAAAATGGTCGCATCCAGAATGCGGGATTTATCGCTGCCCTGTTTTTCCAGCACGGCATCAATCTGCGCCAGGGTATTCGCCGTCTGTTCGAACGCATCCGCCTCCAGATTTGACGGTACACCGGTGTAATACAGCGTCTGGTTATGGATCACCACATCAGACCAGCGGGCTTCGGCATCAATGCGCACAATTGTCATAAACGTTTCCTCGTTATTTTTCGTCGTCAGGCGGCAAGACTGCCATATTGTTCTGCCGTCGTCACTATTTGGGGTGGCACAGGAGAAGATGGGCTGACATAATCCCTGTGCAAAAATACAGTGAGAGAGCAACGTGGCAGACGATTTTTCCCCTGAAGGTCAATTAGCGCAGGCGATCCCCGGCTTCAAGCCCCGTGAGCCTCAGCGACAGATGGCGCACGCCGTTGCCCGCGCCATTGATAAGGCCCAGCCGCTGGTGGTTGAAGCCGGAACCGGCACGGGTAAGACCTATGCTTACCTTGCGCCGGCGCTGCGGGCGAAAAAGAAAGTGATAATTTCCACCGGATCGAAAGCGCTGCAGGATCAGCTCTACAGCCGCGATCTGCCTACCGTAGCAAAAGCGCTGAAATACAAAGGACGCCTGGCACTGCTGAAAGGGCGATCGAACTACCTTTGCCTGGAGCGACTTGAACAGCAGGCGCTGGCCGGCGGCGATCTGCCGGTACAAACACTGAGCGACGTCATTATCCTGCGCGCCTGGGCGAACCAGACCGAAGAGGGCGATATCAGCACCTGCGCGAGCGTGCCGGAAGACTCCCCGGCCTGGCCGCTGGTGACCAGCACCAACGACAACTGCCTCGGCAGCGACTGCCCGCTGTATAAAGACTGTTTTGTGGTGAAAGCGCGCAAAACCGCGATGGACGCAGACGTGGTGGTGGTGAACCACCACCTGTTCCTCGCGGACATGGTGGTTAAGGACAGCGGTTTCGGCGAGCTGATCCCGGAGGCGGACGTGATGATTTTCGATGAAGCCCATCAGTTGCCGGATATCGCCAGCCAGTATTTCGGCCAGTCGCTCTCCAGCCGCCAGCTACAGGATCTGGCGAAAGATTTTACCATTGCCTACCGGACCGAACTCAAAGATACCCAGCAGTTGCAGAAGTGCGCCGACCGTCTGGCGCAAAGCGCGCAGGATTTCCGCTTACAGCTTGGCGAGCCGGGCTATCGCGGCAACCTGCGCGAACTGCTCGCGGACAAAAATATCCAGCGCGCGCTGCTGCTGCTCGATGATGCACTTGAGCTCTGCTACGACGTGGCGAAGCTGTCCCTCGGACGCTCCGCGCTGCTTGACGCCGCCTTCGAGCGCGCCACGCTCTATCGCGGGCGGCTCAAACGGCTAAAAGAGATCAACCAGCCGGGGTACAGCTACTGGTATGAATGCACCTCACGCCACTTTACCCTGGCGCTCACGCCGCTGACGGTGGCCGATAAATTCAAAGAGGTGATGGCGCAGAAGCCGGGAAGCTGGATCTTCACTTCCGCAACCCTGTCTGTAAATGACGATCTGCACCACTTCACCGAGCGCCTCGGTATTGAGCTGGCGGAATCACTGCTGCTGCCCAGCCCGTTTGATTACGAAAAGCAGGCGCTGCTCTGCGTGCCACGCAATCTCCCGCTGCCGAACCAGCCGGGGGCGGCGCGGCATCTCGCGGCGATGCTCAAGCCGATGATTGAGGCCAACAACGGGCGCTGCTTTATGCTCTGCACCTCACACGCCATGATGCGCGATCTCGCCGAGCAGTTTCGCGCCACCATGACCCTCCCGGTGCTGCTGCAGGGGGAAACCAGTAAAGGCCAGCTGCTCCAGCAGTTTGTCAGCGCCGGTAACGCCCTGCTGGTGGCAACCAGCAGCTTCTGGGAAGGGGTGGACGTGCGCGGCGACACGCTCTCGCTGGTGATCATCGATAAGCTGCCGTTCACGTCGCCGGACGATCCGCTGCTCAAGGCGCGGATGGAAGACTGCCGCCTGCGCGGGGGCGATCCGTTCGACGACGTCCAACTACCGGACGCGGTCATCACGCTTAAGCAGGGGGTAGGGCGCCTGATCCGTGACGTCACCGACCGCGGCGTGCTGGTGATCTGCGATAACCGCCTGGTGATGCGTCCTTACGGCGCAACCTTCCTCGCCAGCCTGCCGCCCGCCCCGCGTACGCGGGACATTAAACGCGCGGTGCGTTTCCTGGCAAACCCAACGGCGGAGTAATTCGCTCCGGAGTGTGCTAAGATGCGCGCCATTTTGTGACTGACCCTTGCGAGAGCGCGACGACTGATGCGAATTCTGGCTATTGATACCGCGACAGAGGCTTGCTCTGTTGCTCTGTTGAACGACGGTGCTGTTTCTGCTCATTTCGAAGAGTGCCCACGGGAACACACCCAGCGTATTCTGCCCCTGGTAAAAGCCATTTTAACCCAGGGCAACACCACCTTAACCGACCTCGACGCGCTGGCCTTTGGCCGCGGCCCCGGCAGCTTTACGGGCGTGCGCATTGGGATTGGCATCGCGCAGGGGCTGGCGCTGGGCGCTGACCTGCCGATGATCGGCGTCTCTACGCTTGCGACGATGGCCGAGGGAGCCTGGCGCATGACGGGCGCGACCCGCGTGCTCGCCGCTATTGACGCTCGCATGGGTGAAGTTTACTGGGCGGAATACACCCGCGATGAAAATGGCGTCTGGCACGGCGAAGAGACGGAAGCAGTGCTTAAGCCTGAAGCCGTTACTGAGCGCCTGAAGCAGCTGTCCGGCGAGTGGGCGACGGTCGGCACGGGCTGGCCGGCGTGGCCAGAGATGGCGAGCGGCACCGGCGTGACGCTGGTGGACGGCAACATGCTCCTGCCTGCGGCAGAAGATATGCTCCCGATTGCCCGTCAACTGCTTGCAGCAGGAAAAACCGTTGCCGTTGAGCATGCGGAGCCGGTTTATTTGCGAAACACCGTCGCGTGGAAGAAACTTCCGGGCCGCGAATGAATCTCAGTAACAGGAACTGAGAAAAAGGAGTCGCATCATGGCGGTTCAGACTAAAGTAGTACGCCTTTTTATGGCAGGCGCGGTTGCCATAGCACTGAGCGGTTGCGTAACCGTACCTGATGCGATCAAGGGCAGCAGCCCGACGCCACAGCAGGATCTGGTTCGGGTAATGAATGCGCCCGAGCTTTATGTCGGCCAGGAAGCCCGCTTCGGTGGGAAAGTGATCGACGTGCAGAACCAGCAGGGGAAAACCCGTCTGGAAATTGCCACGGTACCGCTCGACAGCGGCGCGCGTCCCGTACTCGGTGAAGCCTCTCGCGGGCGTATCTATGCCGACGTTAGTGGTTTCCTCGACCCGGTCGATTTTCGCGGACAGCTGGTAACCGTTGTCGGGCCGATTACCGGTTCGGTGCAGGGCAAAATCGGCAACACGCCGTATAAATTTATGACCATGCAGGTGAACGGCTATAAGCGCTGGCGTATCGCCCAGCAGGTGGTGATGCCGCCTCAGCCAATCGACCCGTGGATGTGGGGTCCACATCCTTATCGTTACGGTTATCCGGGATGGGGCTGGTATAACCCGGGCCCTGCACAGGTGCAAACGATCGTAACTGAGTAACTTACTGTTATTGTTAAGAAAGAGACAGCGGCTCAGCCGCTGTCTCTGTTTTTTTACGGATAAAACGAAAAAAAAGAGTGACGCGCTTCGCAACCTGCAATCTGAACAATTAATAAACTGGTACGCTGAGTTAATATAATGTTAACAAGCTGTTTATTATCGGGGCTGTGATGACGACGAACACTCATTTCAGAGGTGATGCATTGCAAAAGGTTTGGCTTAACCGTTATCCCGCAGATGTGCCTGCGGAGATCAATCCTGACCGTTATCAATCCCTGGTGGAATTATTTGAGCACTCGGTAAGACGTTACGCAGACCAGCCCGCGTTTGTGAATATGGGCGAGGTGATGACGTTCCGTAAGCTTGAGGAGCGTAGCCGGGCGTTTGCGGCTTATCTGCAGGAAGGACTTGGGCTGCAAAAAGGGGATCGCGTCGCGCTGATGATGCCGAACCTGCTGCAATACCCGGTGGCGCTGTTTGGCATCCTGCGTGCCGGGATGATTGTGGTCAACGTTAACCCGCTTTACACGCCGCGCGAGCTGGAACATCAGCTGAACGACAGCGGGGCGGTGGCGATTGTCATTGTTTCTAACTTTGCCCATACCCTGGAAAAAGTGGTCGACAAAACCCAGGTGAAGCACGTCATCCTGACGCGCATGGGCGATCAGCTTTCCACCGCCAAAGGGACGCTGGTTAACTTTGTCGTTAAATACGTCAAACGTCTGGTACCAAAATACCACCTGCCGGATGCTATCTCCTTCCGCCGCGCGCTGCATGCGGGCTATCGCATGCAGTACGTCAAGCCTGAAGTCGTCTCCGAAGACCTGGCCTTCCTGCAATACACGGGCGGCACCACCGGCGTGGCCAAAGGGGCGATGCTGACCCACCGCAACATGCTGGCGAACCTTGAGCAGGTTAATGCCACCTACGGGCCGCTGCTGCATCCGGGTAAAGAGCTGGTAATCACCGCGCTGCCGCTGTATCACATCTTCGCGCTGACCATGAACTGCCTGCTGTTTATCGAGCTGGGCGGGCAAAACGTATTGATCACCAACCCGCGCGATATCCCGGGTCTGGTGAAAGAGCTGGCAAAATACCCGTTTACCGCCATGACCGGGGTGAACACCCTGTTTAACGCGCTGCTTAACAACAAAGAGTTCCAGCAGCTTGATTTCTCCACGCTCCATCTCTCCGCGGGCGGCGGCATGCCGGTTCAGCAGGCGGTGGCCGAGCGCTGGGTGAAGCTAACCGGGCAATATCTGCTGGAAGGCTACGGCCTGACGGAGTGTGCCCCGCTGGTGAGCGTCAACCCGCACGATATCGACTACCACAGCGGCAGCATCGGCCTGCCGGTCCCGTCGACGGAAGCAAAGCTGGTGGATGATGAGGATAACGAAGTGCCTCACGGCGAGCCGGGCGAACTGTGCGTCAGAGGGCCGCAGGTAATGCTGGGTTACTGGCAGCGTCCTGATGCGACCGACGAAATCATTAAAGACGGCTGGCTTCACACCGGCGATATTGCGGTGATGGATGACGAAGGCTTCCTGCGCATCGTCGATCGCAAAAAAGATATGATCCTGGTCTCCGGCTTCAACGTCTATCCGAACGAAATCGAAGACGTGGTGATGCAGCACAGCGGCGTGCTGGAAGTGGCGGCGGTGGGCGTTCCTTCCGGCAGTAGCGGTGAAGCGGTGAAGATATTTGTGGTCAAGAAAGATCCTTCTCTTACCGAGGAAGCGCTGATAACGTTTTGTCGCCGTCAGCTGACGGGCTATAAGGTGCCGAAGCTGGTGGAATTCCGCGATGAGCTGCCGAAATCCAATGTCGGGAAGATATTACGACGAGAATTACGTGACGAAGCCCGTGCCAAAGTAGACAATAAGGCCTGAGCTTCACGTTAATCGCCCAGACGCCGGTTAAGCCGGCGTTTTTTATGGGCGCAAACAAAAGAGAATCCGATTTGAATTACCAGATGATCACGACCAACGACGAGCTGGCTTCGCTGTGCGAAGTGACGCGCGACTTTCCTGCCATCGCTCTGGATACCGAGTTTGTCCGTACTCGCACCTATTATCCACAGCTGGGTTTGATACAGATGTACGACGGTAAGCACGTCTCGCTGATCGACCCGCTCGGCATTACCGACTGGGCGCCGATGCGTGACCTGCTGCTGGATACTGCGGTAACGAAATATCTGCACGCGGGCAGTGAAGATCTGGAAGTTTTTCTTAACACCTTTGGCATCATGCCTCAGCCGCTGATTGATACGCAGATCCTCGCGGCGTTCAGCGGTCGTCCGCTGTCGTGGGGCTTTGCCGCCATGGTGGAGGAGTACACGGGCCTGACGCTGGATAAAAGTGAATCCCGTACCGACTGGCTGGCGCGTCCGCTTACCGAGCGTCAGCTGGAATATGCGGCGGCAGACGTGTTTTACCTGCTGCCGATTGCCGGACAGCTGATGAAAGAGGCGGAAGCCTCCGGCTGGCTGTCTGCCGCGCTGGACGAGTGCCGTATGACGCAGCAGCGTCGCCAGGAAGTGGTTGACCCGAAAGAGGCCTGGCGTGATATCACCAACGCCTGGCAGCTTCGCACGCGTCAGCTGGCCTGCCTGCAGCTGTTAGCGGACTGGCGTTTGCGTAAAGCGCGCGAGCGCGATCTAGCCGTGAATTTTGTGGTGCGTGAAGAGCATCTCTGGGCGGTCGCGCGCTATATGCCGGGCAGCCTGGGCGAGCTGGACAGCATTGGCCTTTCCGGCAGCGAGATCCGTTTCCATGGTAAAACCCTGCTGGCGCTGGTCGCCAAAGCGCAGGCGCTGCCGGAGGACGCACTGCCTGAGACGCTGCTGAATCTCATGGATATGCCGGGCTATCGTAAAGCATTTAAGGATATCAAAGCGCTGGTGCAGGATGTCGCAACGGAAAGCAAGCTGAGCGCTGAACTGCTGGCGTCACGCAGACAGATTAACCAGCTGCTGAACTGGCACTGGAAGCTGAAACCGCAGAATGGCGTGCCGGAACTGATGGCTGGCTGGCGCGGGGTATTGATGGCCGATCGCCTGAATACCTTGCTGGAAGGTTATCCGCGATAAAAATATGCCGGGCGATATACCCGGCATATTCTCCCCGGTGGCGCTGCGCTTACCGGGGCTACGACACCAGGAACCTACGGACGCGACTCTTCCGCTTCCGGAAGCGTTACGTTCAGCTCCAGAATCGAAATATCCCCGTCTTTTTGCTCCAGCTGTACGGTGACCATCTCCGGGTCAATCTGCACATACTTACAGATCACTTCCAGGATGTCCTTGCGCAGCTGCGGCAGGTAGTGAGGCTCGGCGTCGCTACGACGACGCTCCGCAACGATAATTTGCAGGCGTTCTTTTGCGATGTTGGCGGTGCTTTTTTTCCGCGAGAGAAAAAAGTCCAGTAATGCCATAACTTATCCTCCGAACAGGCGTTTGAGGAAACCTTTCTTCTCTTCTTCAATGAAGCGGAAAGGACGTTCTTCTCCCAGCAGACGGTCAACGGTATCGGCGTAAGCTTTACCTGCATCTGCCGTTGTATCAAGGATCACGGGCTCGCCCTGGTTAGAGGCGCGTAACACGGACTGGTCTTCCGGGATAACGCCAACCAGTTTAATGCGCAGGATCTCCAGCACGTCTTCCATGCTCAGCATGTCACCTTTGTTTACGCGACCCGGGTTATAGCGGGTCAGCAGCAGGTGCTCTTTGATCGGATCCTGGCCATTTTCCGCACGGCGGGATTTGGAGGCCAGAATACCGAGAATACGGTCGGAGTCACGCACGGAGGAGACTTCCGGGTTGGTGGTGATGATCGCTTCATCAGCAAAGTAGAGCGCCATCAGGGCACCGGTTTCAATGCCGGCAGGGGAGTCACAGACGATGAAGTCGAACTCCATTTTTTTCAGCTCGTCGAGCACCTTTTCCACGCCTTCACGGGTCAGGGCATCTTTATCACGCGTCTGAGAAGCCGGAAGAATGAAGAGGTTCTCGGTGCGCTTGTCTTTAATCAGCGCCTGGTTCAGCGTGGCATCGCCCTGAATGACGTTCACGAAGTCATATACGACGCGACGCTCACATCCCATGATGAGGTCGAGGTTACGCAGACCGATATCGAAGTCGATAACGACGGTTTTCTTTCCCTTCTGGGCCAAACCAGTAGCGATGGCCGCGCTGGAGGTGGTCTTGCCAACGCCTCCTTTACCCGAAGTAACAACAATAATGCGTGCCATAGAAATTCCTTGTTAAAAAGGGATTAATTCAACGGTTGAACGGTCAACGCGTCGTCTGCCAGAAGCAGGCGAGCCGCTTTGCCATAAAATTCGG
Organism: Enterobacter cloacae complex sp. P2B; assembly: GCF_014895985.1. Lineage (NCBI taxonomy): Bacteria > Pseudomonadati > Pseudomonadota > Gammaproteobacteria > Enterobacterales > Enterobacteriaceae > Enterobacter > Enterobacter cloacae complex sp. P2B. Next base: position 123,549 of record NZ_JADBQQ010000018.1, read on the forward strand.
CTGGGATCTTGTCGCTCAGCCAATATTCACCTGCGATGGACACCAGTTCCGCCGTCAGGTGAGTACAAAATATTTGCGCGTCCCGATCGCCACTTGCGCCCGCGAGCGCACGTCCACGCATCATACCGTAAACGTGAATATTGCCATCTGCAATAAGCTCTGCGCCAGCGCTGACGTGGCTTGTAACAATTAGATCACAGTTTGGCGCATAAATGCGCTGACCGGAACGAACCGGCACATCAATCATTCGCGTTTTTGTGAGAGCGGTAACGTTTTGCGCCGCAGGAGGGGGCGTTTGTACGGCAGCGGGTGCTGCACGTGGGGTTTTTTCTTTGCCTTCATTAAGAAGCGGCAGCCCCACACGGTCGATTTCCGCTTTCAGCTCGGGATCTTTGCAGCCGCTGATACCGACAATACGCAGCCCGGTAGAGGAGACCGCCTGCTGGAGACGTGTCCAGTTAACCGGCGCCTCAAGACCGCTGACGTTGATGACGACGGGGGCGTGCTTCAGAAAGGCGGGAGCCTGGGCGATTTTGTCTTCTAACGCCTGACGAATAACCTCGGGTTTTGCATCATGCAAATGAACCACTGATAAGGTGAAGCTACTGCCTTTAAGCTCGATGGGCGTGTTTGACATCCTGGCCTTACTCAATTTGCTATTAACCGCAACCATTCGCTGCGATATTCCGAAGAGTATCAGGCATGTTATAGTCAGGAGTATATTGAGGCAAGCAACCACCCATTAATTCAGAGTAAAAACATGTTTTGTGTGATCTACAGAAGTACAAGCCGTGACCAGACCTATCTTTATGTCGAAAAGAAAGACGATTTTTCACGCGTGCCGGAAGAATTAATGAAGAACTTTGGCCGACCACAGCTGGCGATGCTGCTGCCGCTGGACGGCCGTAAGAAACTGGTGAATGCCAATCTGGAAAAAGTGAAAACGGCATTAGCCGAGCAGGGCTATTATTTACAGCTTCCACCGCCGCCTGAGAATTTATTAAAACAGCACCTCGAGGCGTCCGGGAAAAAATAGCCTCAGCTGTTTTCGGGCATAACACATCAACCGATTAGGGGTCGAGCATGTATCAACATCATAACTGGCAAGGTGCATTACTGGATTATCCCGTCAGCAAAGTGGTCTGCGTGGGCAGCAACTATGCGAAGCATATTCAGGAGATGGGCAGCGCAACCCCAGAAGAGCCGGTCCTGTTTATTAAGCCCGAGACGGCGCTATGCGACATCCGCCAGCCGCTGGCGCTGCCGCAGGGGCTGGGGTCGGTACATCACGAAGTAGAGCTTGCCGTGCTGATCGGCGCCACGCTGCGCCAGGCTTCCGAAGAGCATGTCGAGAAAGCGATTGCTGGCTACGGCGTGGCGCTGGATCTGACCCTGCGCGACGTGCAGGGCAAAATGAAGAAGGCAGGGCAGCCGTGGGAAAAAGCCAAAGGCTTTGATAACGCATGTCCGATTTCAGGGTTTGTTCCGGTGAATGAATTTACCAACGATCCGCAGGACACTCCGCTCAGCCTGAAGGTTAACGGAGAGATCCGCCAGCAGGGCACCACGGCAGATATGATCCACAAGATCGTGCCGTTGATCGCCTACATGAGCCGTTTCTTCACCCTGAAGCCGGGCGATGTGATCCTCACCGGCACGCCGGAAGGCGTGGGCCCGCTCGCCAGCGGCGATGAGCTTGAGGTCGGTTTTAACGGCCTGTCGCTAAAAACCCGCGTGCTGTAACCGCATCTTGCCGCCTGCAAAGGGCGGCAAAACTTGCAACCACGTGCCAGACTGGTTATAAGGTGCGCTTTCTTTTGACGTGTGGACATCCTGATGAACGACATTCCTTTCTGGCAAAGCAAAACTCTTGACCAAATGACCGACGCGGAGTGGGAATCGTTGTGCGACGGCTGCGGGCAGTGCTGCCTGCACAAGCTGATGGATGAAGACTCCGATGAGATCTATTTCACCAACGTCGCCTGCAGGCAGCTGAACATTAAAACCTGCCAGTGCCGCAACTACGAACGCCGCTTCGAGTTCGAGCCGGACTGCATCAAGCTCACCCGTGAAAATCTGCCGACTTTTGAGTGGCTGCCGCACACCTGCGCGTATCGCCTGCTGGCGGAAGGGAAAGATCTACCGGCCTGGCATCCTCTGCTGACCGGTTCAAAAGCGGCGATGCACGGCGAGCGTATCTCGGTACGCCACATTGCGGTGAAGGAGTCCGAGGTACGGGACTGGGAAGATCACATCATGAATCACCCTAATCGGTGATAATAAAAAACCCGCCGTGGCGGGTTTTTGCTTTTACCTTCCAAACAAATCGCGTTTCTTCGGTTTGAACGGCTGAGCGATCAGCACCAGCAGCGCCACGACGAAGTAGGCCACAAAAATGCCCACCAGCCACTGCGGCATCTCCAGCGTCAGGAATTCCCACTGACGTACGGAGCAGTCACCGGATGCGACAAACACCTGCGGAAGCCACTTATCCAGCGGCAGCCAGCTCGGGAAGCGGGCGGCGAAATCACAGGTCATAAACGGTGACGGATGCAGCTGCATCATGGTGTGCTGCCAGGAAAGCTCAATCCCTTTCCAGGCGCTGTACAGCCAGATGGCAATACCCACATAGCGCAACGGCGTTTTTGGGGCAATTGCGCCCACCAGGCCTGCACCCATAATGCCGAACAGCGCGCAGCGCTCGTAGATGCACAGCACGCAGGGCTTGAGTCCCATCACGTGCTGGAACCACAGCGCAACCATTTCCAGCGCAAAGGCGGTCAGGGCCATCAACAACCACGCTCCGCGACCGCGGGAGCACTGGTTTAAAAATCTCAACATAATCATTTCCCTGGAACATGCTTAGAAAGCGCAGTGTAAACGAATTTTAATGCGCCGCAAGTATACCCGCTTGTAGCAGCCATTGCGTACAGGGAACGAGAGTAATTTTGATGCACAGCAAACCAACAACGGTGAGCACCAGCGTGTACGGCAGCGCCATCCAGACCATTCTTCCATAAGAAAGCCGTATGAGCGGCGCCAGCGCCGAGGTCAGCAGGAAGAGAAATGCCGCCTGGCCGTTCGGTGTTGCAACGGAGGGCAGGTTTGTTCCGGTGTTGATGGCCACCGCCAGCAGGTCGAACTGCCCGGTACTGACGATCCCTTGCTCCATCGCCGCTTTGGCCTCATTGATATACACCGTCCCGACAAAGACGTTATCGGAAATAGAGGACAACAGACCGTTAAAGAGATAGAACAGCGTAAGCTGCGAGTCCGGCGAGGCCTGAAGCACAAACGCGATAATCGGTGCGAAAAGGTGTTGGTCAATAATCACCGCCACGACCGCAAAAAAGACCGCCAGCAGCGCGGTAAACGGCAGGGCTTCGGTAAAGGCTTTACCAATAGCATGTTCGTCCGTAACCCCGCTAAAGGTGGTGGCAAGAATAATGACGGAGAGGCCAATCAACCCGACTTCGGCAAGATGCAACGCCAGCGCGGCGATAAGCCAGATGCCGATGATCCCCTGCGCAATCAGACGCAGCGTCTCCTGGCGCGTACGCTGTTTGCGGCTCTGCTCGTCAAATTTATGCAGTTCTTTGCGGACCGGTTCAGGTAGCTGTGCGCCGTAGCCGAACAGCCTGAATTTTTCGACCAGAATGCAGGTCGCTAACCCGCAGACCAGCACAGGCACGCTGACGGGGGCCATGCGCAGGAAAAACTCGCCAAAATGCCATTCAGCCGCTTTCGCGATGATCAGGTTCTGCGGCTCGCCCACCATGGTCATCACGCCGCCCAGCGCCGTACCGACCCCTGCGTGCATCATCAGGCTGCGCAGAAACGCGCGGAACTGTTCCAGCACGTCGCGGTTATGCGCCTCGACGTGGCTATCGTCCTGTAAATCCTCACTTGGGCGAGAGGAGGCCACGCGGTGATAAATGCCGTAAAATCCGACGGCGACGCTGATCACCACCGCGACAACGGTGAGCGCATCCAGGAAGGCCGACAGAAAGGCGGCGGCAAGGCAAAACGCCAGCGAGAGGATCGTTTTTGACGTAATGCTCAGCAGCAGGCGGGTAAAGATAAACAGCAGCAGCTGTTTCATAAAGTAGATACCGGCCACCATAAAAATGAGCAGCAGGAGCACTTCCAGATTGGAGGCCAGCTCTGCTTTTACATGCTCTGCGGACGTCATGCCGATGACAACGGCTTCAAACGCCAGCAAACCGCCGGGCAGCAGGGGATAACACTTCAGCGCCATGGCCAGGGTGAAGATAAATTCCGCCACCAGCAGCCACCCGGCGATAAACGGATCCACACTAAAAATGATGGGATTAACGACCAGGAAAACCAGCAGTATCAGTTTGTACCAGTCAGGAGAATGACCTAAAAAATTGCGCCACAGCGCGCGCCCAAAAGAAATTTCCACAACAGACGTCCTTCCCGTTAAGTAATACAAAACATCAGTATACGCAAAAATCGCGGCCCGGAGGCGGATAAGACCGCATTGTAAATTTCACAAAAATGAAACGGCGATCCCTCTTTTCTCACTTTGCCGCGCTACCTGCCGTTGCACGCCTCTGGTATGATGAGTCCAATTTGCAAAAAGCTGTGTAATGGAAATCTCACTATGGTCATTAAGGCGCAGAGCCCGGCGGGTTTCGCGGAAGAGTACATCATTGAAAGCATCTGGAATAATCGTTTCCCTGCGGGGTCCATTCTTCCGGCTGAACGCGAACTCTCTGAACTGATTGGCGTCACTCGCACCACGCTGCGTGAAGTGCTTCAGCGACTGGCGCGTGATGGATGGTTGACGATCCAGCACGGCAAGCCAACAAAGGTAAACAACTTCTGGGAAACCTCGGGGCTGAACATTCTTGAAACGCTGGCGCGCCTCGACCACGAAAGCGTGCCGCAACTGATTGATAATCTGCTCTCCGTGCGCACCAACATCGCGACTATTTTTATTCGTACCGCTTTCCGTCAGCATCCTGAAGATGCGCTTGCGGTGCTGGCCAGCGCGAATGAAGTTGAAGATCACGCCGACGCCTTTGCCACCCTCGATTACAACGTGTTTCGCGGCCTGGCGTTTGCCTCCGGCAACCCGGTTTACGGCCTGATCCTCAACGGTATGAAAGGGCTCTATACCCGCATTGGTCGTCACTACTTCGCTAACCCTGAAGCCCGCAGTCTGGCGCTGGGCTTCTACCATAAGCTGAGCAAGCTGTGCACCGAAGGCCTGCACGATCAGGTTTATGAAACCGTACGCCGCTACGGCCACGACTCCGGTGAAATCTGGCACCGTATGCAGAAAACGCTGCCGGGCGATTTGGCGATTCAGAGCCGCTAAAATAAAAAACCTCTCAATCGAGAGGTTTTTTTTCGCCCGGTGGCGCTACAGCGTATTCAACCGCGCCGGGCAGCGTTCCAGCAGCTCCACGCTGCCGTCCTCATTCTGCTGCTCCAGCTGTACGTCAAAGCCCCACAGGCGGTGCACGTGCTTCAGCACCTCTTTACGTCCTTTATCCAGCGGCGCGCGGTTGTGCGGGATATAGCGCAGCGTCAGGGAGCGGTCGCCGCGCAGGTCCACGTTCCACACCTGAATATTGGGTTCAAGGTTGCTCAGGTTGTACTGAGAGGAGAGGCGGGAGCGGATCTCCCGGTATCCTTCCTCGTTGTGGATCGCGGAGATCTCCAGATAGTTGTTGCGGTCATCGTCCAGCACGGTGAAGAAGCGGAAATCGCGCATGATCTTCGGCGACATGAACTGGCTGATAAAGCTCTCATCCTTAAAGTCGCGCATCGCAAAATGCAGCGTTTCCAGCCAGTCAGAACCGGCGATATCCGGGAACCAGTACTTGTCCTCTTCCGTTGGCGACTGGCAGATGCGCTTAATATCCTGGAACATCGCAAAGCCCAGCGCATACGGGTTAATCCCACTGTACCACGGGCTGTTGTAGGGCGGCTGGAACACCACGTTAGTATGGCTGTGAAGAAATTCCATCATGAACCGCTCGGTGACTTTCCCCTCGTCATACAGATGGTTGAGAATGGTGTAGTGCCAGAATGTTGCCCAGCCTTCGTTCATCACCTGGGTCTGTTTCTGCGGATAGAAATACTGGCTCACCTTACGCACGATACGCAAAATCTCGCGCTGCCACGGCTCCAGCAGCGGGGCGTTCTTCTCCATAAAATAGAGCAGGTTTTCCTGCGGCTCGGACGGATAACGACGCGCTTCGGCAATCGTTTTTTCCTCCTCACGCTTCGGCAGGGTGCGCCACAGCATGTTCACCTGGCTCTGCAGATACTCCTCGCGGCTTTTCTGCCGGGCTTTCTCCTCCTGCAGTGAGATTTTCTGCGGGCGTTTATAGCGGTCCACGCCGTAGTTCATCAGCGCGTGGCAGGAGTCTAGCAGCTTCTCTACCTCGTCCACGCCGTAGCGCTCTTCGCAGTCGGTAATGTATTTACGCGCGAAGATCAGGTAATCGACGATGGAGCTGGCGTCCGTCCAGCTGCGGAACAGATAGTTATTTTTAAAGAAGGAGTTATGGCCATAGCAGGCGTGCGCCATCACCAGCGCCTGCATGGTAATGGTGTTCTCTTCCATCAGATAGGCGATACACGGGTTGGAGTTAATGACGATCTCATACGCCAGCCCCTGCTGGCCGTGCTTGTACAGCCGCTCCGTTTCAATGAATTTTTTACCAAACGACCAGTGCGGATAGTTGATCGGCATCCCGACGCTGGAGTAAGCGTCCATCATCTGCTCGGAGGTAATCACCTCAATCTGATGGGGATAGGTATCCAGGCGATACAGTTTTGCCACCCGGTCGATTTCGGCGAGGTAGACATCCAGCAGCTCGAAGGTCCAGTCGGGTCCATCGCTCAGACGTGTGTTGTCCTTGTTCAGGGAATCAATAGTAGCCATTAGCGCGCCCTCGTTGTGGGTGCTCTCTCTGTCTGGAGAGCCTCCTTTCAAGCATAGATCAACGTGTTAAAAAGCGTGCTGGCGCAGAAATTTTTTCTTTGCGATTTCCCGTTTTTGATACGGCAAAAAAAGCGCACTCATCAGAATTTTATGCTGGTTAAAAATAAAGCTCAGCAGGAGATCCCAAATTATCCCTGTCCCCTGATGCTGGGGGATGTGTGAGGTAAGTCACCATAAAAAAGTCGTATGTTGAATAATATTTTCAACTAGGTTATCAATCTGTAATTAGATGATTGTTCTTTTGCTCATAATGGAGTGGCTATGCGTGTTGTCATACTGGGAAGTGGTGTCGTTGGCGTAACCAGCGCCTGGTATTTAAGTCAGGCGGGACATGAGGTTACCGTTATCGATCGTGAATCCGGCCCGGCGCTTGAAACCAGTGCGGCAAATGCCGGTCAAATCTCTCCTGGCTATGCGGCCCCGTGGGCGGCGCCCGGCGTGCCGCTGAAGGCAATCAAATGGATGTTCCAGCGCCACGCGCCGCTGGCCATCAGCCTTGACGGCACGCAGTTCCAGCTGAAGTGGATGTGGCAGATGCTGCGCAATTGCGACACCCGGCACTACATGGAAAACAAAGGCCGCATGGTGCGTCTGGCGGAATACAGCCGTGACTGCCTCAAAGCCTTGCGCGCATCGACGGGGATTGAGTACGAAGGCCGTCAGGGCGGCACGCTGCAGCTGTTCCGCACCGAGCAACAGTATGAAAACGCCACCCGCGATATCGCCGTGCTGGAAGATGCCGGTGTACCGTATCAGCTGCTGGAAGCCAGCCAGCTGGGGCAGGTGGAACCCGCGCTGGCCGAAGTGGCCCACAAGCTGACCGGCGGTCTGCGTCTGCCGAATGACGAAACCGGCGACTGTCAGCTCTTTACCCAGCGTCTGGCACAGATGTGCGAGCAGGCTGGGGTGAAATTCCGCTTTAATACCTCCGTTGACAAGCTGCTGTCGGAAGGCGAAAAAATTTACGGCGTGAAGTGCGGCGACGAGGTGATAAAGGCGGATGCCTACGTGATGGCGTTTGGTTCCTACTCCACCGCCATGCTGAAAGGCATCCTCGATATTCCGGTCTACCCGCTCAAGGGCTACTCATTGACTATCCCGGTGAAAGAGGAGAGCGGGGCGCCCGTGTCAACCATCCTGGATGAAACCTATAAAATCGCCATTACCCGCTTCGATAACCGTATTCGCGTCGGCGGCATGGCGGAGATTGTCGGCTTCAACACCGAGCTGCTGCAGCCGCGTCGTGAAACGCTGGAGATGGTGGTGGGCGATCTCTTCCCGCGCGGCGGGTTTGTGGAACAGGCGACGTTCTGGACCGGCCTGCGTCCGATGACCCCGGACGGCACGCCGATTGTGGGCCGCACGCCATACAAAAATCTGTGGACCAATACCGGACACGGCACGCTCGGCTGGACGATGGCCTGCGGCTCGGGCCAGCTGCTGAGCGACCTGATTTCCGGGCGCACGCCGGCAATTCCGTTTGACGATTTAAGTGCTGCGCGGTATCAATCAGGATTTACGCCATCGCGTCCTCAGCACCTGCACGGCGCGCATAATTAAGGAGTTGTCATGTCCCGTCCTGTTCTGGCTCAGCTGGATCTGCAGGCCCTGAAGGAAAACCTGCAAATTGTTCGCCGGGCAGCACCTGGTTCGCGCGTCTGGTCAGTCGTCAAGGCAAACGCCTACGGCCACGGTATTGACCGTATATGGAGCGCGCTCGGCGCGACCGACGGTTTTGCGTTACTCAATCTGGAAGAGGCAATCCTGCTGCGCGAGCGCGGCTGGAAAGGGCCTATTCTGCTGCTGGAGGGGTTCTTCCACGCGGACGATCTGCCGCTGCTGGATAAGTATCGCCTGACCACCAGCGTTCACAGCAACTGGCAGATTAAAGCCATTCAGGATGCGAAGCTCCACGCTCCGCTGGATATTTATCTCAAGGTGAACAGCGGCATGAACCGCCTGGGCTTCCAGCCCGAGCGGGTGCATACGGTCTGGCAGCAGCTGCGTGGCCTGAAAAACGTCGGCGAAATGACGCTGATGGCGCACTTTGCCGATGCGGAAAAACCGGACGGCATTGCTGATGCTATGGTCCGCATTGAGCAGGCGGCTGAAGGGCTCGATTGTCCGTGCTCCCTGTCGAACTCGGCGGCGACGCTTTGGCATCCTGAAGCCCACTATAACTGGGTGCGTCCGGGGATCGTTCTGTACGGTGCATCACCCTCAGGCCAGTGGCAGGATATCGCCAACAGCGGCCTGAGGCCGGTCATGACCCTGCGCAGCGAGATCATCGGCGTGCAGACGCTGAAGGCGGGCGACACGGTAGGCTACGGCAGCCGCTTCCGGGCGAAGGGCGAGCAGCGGATTGGCATCGTCGCGGGCGGTTATGCCGACGGCTATCCGCGTATCGCGCCGACCGGCACGCCGGTTTGGGTGGATGGGGTGCGCACGGGCACGGTGGGGACCGTCTCAATGGATATGCTGGCCGTTGACCTGACGCCATGCCCGCAGGCGGGCATCGGTTCACCGGTCGAGCTGTGGGGCAATGAAATCAAAATTGATGACGTGGCGGCCGCGGCGGGAACGGTAGGGTATGAACTGATGTGTGCCCTGGCACCAAGAGTGCCGGTTGTGACGGTGTAACTTGTATCTTTACCGGGTGACGCGAAGCCGCCACCCGGTAAAAAAACTACTCCTCGTCCTCTTCCATCGGCCTCAAACCGACCTTCCGCACCGCGTTATCTTCTTTTTCTGCCACCGTCCAGATCATCCCGGCAAACTCCACCTGGTCACCCACAACCGGCGCAGCGCCAAGCCGCTGCTGAATGATTTCGCCCAGCGTTTGCGGGTTATCACCGTCTTCTGCACCTTCATCCAGGCCATAAATGAGCGCCACATCCGCAAACTTGGCGCTGGCTTCCAGAATAAAATCGCCGAAGAAACGCTGGTCCAGCGCCACGGGAGGCGACTGGCTGAACAGCTTGCCCAGCGCGGGCAGGTCGCGCTCGCGGCCAATGACGCACAGAATATCCCCTTCGCGCAGGCGGGTGCTGCCGGTCGGGTGCAGCAGGACATTATCGCGGAACAGGGCGGCAATGCGCGTTTCAGTCGGCATGTGCAAATCGCGCAGCGAGGCCCCCACGCACCATTTATCGGCGCTCAGCTGATAGACGAACTGCTCCCAGGGGTTTTCCGGGTGAATATCCAGCCCCACGCGGGAGACCGGCCAGCCTACGGGCGGCACCACCACTTTGGCCTTTTTCGCCGCCCACCCGAGCGACGTGCCCTGGAACAGCAGGGAAATCAGCACCACGAAGAACGCCACGTTGAAGAACAGCCGCGCGTTGTCGAGACCGGCCATCATCGGGAACACCGCAAGGATAATCGGCACCGCGCCGCGCAGGCCGACCCAACTGATAAAGACTCGCTCACGCAGGTTAAAACCGCGAAACGGCAGCAGGCCTGCAAATACGGAGAGCGGACGGGCGAAGAAGATCATCCACGCCGACAGCAGCAGCGCCGGAACGGCGATCGGCAGCAGGTCCGACGGGGTCACCAGCAGGCCCAGCACCAGGAACATGCCGATTTGCGCCAGCCACGCCAGGCCGTCAAAGTTCTGCAAAATAGCATGACGGTTGCGAATAGGGCGGTTGCCCATCAGGAACCCGCAGAGGTAGACGGCGAGAATACCGCTGCCGTCCAGCGCGGTGGTGACGGCAAAAATGAGAATGCCGCCGCTCAGCGCCAGCAGAGGGTAAAGCCCCGAGGGCAGAGAAATGCGGTTGATCGTCTGCTGTAACAGGTATCCCCCTGCCAGGCCGATGACAATCCCCAGCCCGAACTGCTGCAGAATATGCAGGGCAAACATCCAGCTCAGGCCCGTCTCGTGCTGCTGGATCATCTCTATCAGCGTGATGGTCAGGAACACCGCCATCGGATCGTTACTGCCGGATTCAATCTCAAGCGTTGAGCCAACGCGTTCGTTAAGCCCTTTACCCCCAAGCAGGGAAAAGACCGCCGCCGCATCGGTAGAGCCAACGATTGCGCCAATCAGCAGGCCTTCCATCAGATTGAGATCGAAAAGCCAGGCGGCCATCATCCCGGTGAGGCCGGAGGTGATCAACACGCCGACGGTCGCCAGCGACAGCGCAGGCCCTAAGGCCACGCGGAAGGAGCTCGCCTGAGTGCGCATCCCGCCGTCGAGCAGGATCACCGCCAGCGCGAGGTTACTCACCATGTAGGCGAAGGGATAGTTATCGAAGGGGATACCGCCGATGCCGTCAACGCCGGCCAGCATGCCGATGGCGAGAAAAATAACAAGAATAGGTATGCCGAGACGCGATGAAAATGAACTTAATAAAATACTGCTGGTTACAAGGACCGAACCCAGAATGAAAAGGCTGATTATCGCTGCGGCATCCAATGTTCTCTTACTCCCACCTCAATGTTAACGCTGTTACTAAAACCCTAACATATTAACGACGGCAACAGCGTTTTATTAAGCGGGTATAACGGCTTTTTTATGCCTTTATGACAGGATGGCCGCTGATGGTCAGCCGGGAGCCGGCATCATTATGGGTCAGGGCGGCGTGCGCCCCGAGCGCCAGGGTGACGGTTCGCTGCTCATGGCCGAAATCCAGACCGGCGATCACTGGAATATCCAGCCGCGAGCGAATGAACTCAACCATGGTTTCCAGGGAGTAACCCGCGTCATAGTCATTCGGGGCAGAGCCGCTGAAGCTGCCCAGCACGATCGCGGACTGGCGATCGAGAATACCGGCATGATAAAGCTGCAATAACATGCGCTCGACGCGGAACGGATGTTCGTTAATATCCTCCAGCACCAGAATGCCGTCCTTGATTTGCGGCATCCACGGCGTGCCGATGAGCGAGACCAGCATCGCCAGGTTACCGCCCCAGAGCTGGCCCTCACATTCCCAGTGCGGTCCATTGCCTTGCCATTCCACGCTGTAGGTGGGATTGCGCAGCGCGCGCCAGAAATGCTCCATGGTGAACGCGTCCAGTTCCGGCGCGCCGAAGTTACCGGCCAGCATCGGGCCGCTAAACGTGATGACGTTATGCAGCGCCAGAAGACCAAGCTGGATGGCGGTGAAATCGCTGTGGCCGCATATCAGCAGCGGATCCTGCTGCTGGCGCTGTGCCAGGCCCTGCCAGTCAATGCTCTCAAGCAGCCTGCTCGCACCATAGCCGCCGCGCACCGCAAGGACTATTCGGTTTTCGCCCTTCAGGTTCACCAGGCTATTGATATCATTTAGCCTCTGCGCTTCTGTTCCGGCAAAACGCTGCTGGCGGCGTGGGATAATTGTCTGATTTTCTACCTGATGGCCGGATTCCAGTAAGCGCTGAACGCCCCGCTGCGCCGCGTCCTGGTTAATACAGTAGCCCGATGGCGCGATGAGATGAAACTGAGACATGGCAATTCCTTGCTGAATGAGAAACTAATTGTCTATATCATGCCGCGTATACGTCGCCTGCTTCAAGGGCGGCGCACCGCGATGACCGGCTATAAGGATAGATGACGTGAAATTGAGATGGTTTGCTTTTTTGATTGTTTTGCTGGCTGGCTGTAGTTCAAAACATGATTATCAAAACCCGCCCTGGAACCCGGAAGTGCCGGTGAAACGGGCCATGCAGTGGATGCCGATCAGTGAACAAGCCGGGAAGGCATGGGGCGTCAGCCCTCGGCTGATCACCGCCATTATTGCGGTGGAGTCCGGCGGCAATCCCACGCTTGTCAGCAAATCCAACGCGGTGGGGCTGATGCAGCTGAAAGCCTCTACGGCGGGGAGAGAGGTCTACCGCTATATGGGCTGGAGCGGCCAGCCGTCGACCAGCGAGCTGAAGAATCCGGAACGCAACATTTCTATGGGGACCGCTTACCTGAGCATTCTGGAACACGGCGTGCTGAAGGGCATTGAGGATCCGGAAGTGATGCAATACGCGCTGGTGGTCTCGTACGTGAACGGCGCCGGGGCGCTGCTCAGAACTTTCTCCTCTGACCGCAAAGAGGCGATTGAGGAGATCAACGACATGGACAAAGATGAGTTCGTCGAGCATGTGGCGAAAAATCATCCGGCACCGCAGGCGCCTCGCTATATCTGGAAAGTACAGAAAGCGATGGATGCCATGTAATGCCGCAAACGGGCGGCGCTCGCTGCCCGACTTTTCCTACAGAACCTTATTCGCACGTTCCCGTGCTTCCCGTTCCAGCGAATAGATAATGCGCTGCAGCTCGCGCTCCGCGCCGGGCCCGACGTTCAGAAAACGGAAGCTCAGACGCGGCGTGGTAATCGTTTCATTTTTGCTGTCCACCACCGTGCGCTCGCTGATGGCAATCAGCTGTGCATCGAAATAAAAGCGGCCCCAGCCCGCCATATCCAGTTCTATTTGCGTAAACCGCATGCCTTCTACCAGACCCTCCGGCTTCGGGGTATCCATCAGCGCGCCCATTCCGCCCAGCGACAGGTCAAAGAGACGGAAGCGGATCTCTTTTTTGTCCGGCATTTTGGCCTTACAAAAATAGGCAGGATGAAGGGGGGCGCTGATGCGGAAATATTCACGGCGCTGGACAAACCAGAGATTGCCAGGAAGGAGGGTAACAAAAGCCGGAAGTCCCTGGTATTCGCTCAGTTCCAGTCGCGGCAGGACAAATTCCACTTTGGCCCCATGGGTTTCGGCCATGACCACGATATTCTCTGCTTTCAGCGCCGCGCGGTTTTCATACTCCAGGCTGCCCAGGTCAATAACCAGCCTCTCCTGCGAGACGTCAAGGATCTTGCTGATAAATTGATTATTCGACCAGCTGATGCGCAGCGGCACTTCGCCTTTTTGCAGGTCGCGTAATACCCCTAATACAGCCAGCGGATTTTGCTTGAGGAACTGCTCACTGTAATGACTCACGCCGGATGGCTCCTTGATTGATGACAGACTGTCTTAGCGTTATCGGCAATCCACCCTCAAACTTAATACAAACCGGTGAGATTTTTTTACCGTTGTCCGCAGGATAAGTCGGTGAGACGAAACTGGTTTTCCGGTGATGACCTATACTTAAGTTAGCTGTGCAGAAGGTTTTCTGTACATGCGTTTAATCTGCAAGAGGGCATTGCTATGGGTATCATCGCCTGGATTATCTTTGGCCTTATTGCCGGCGCTATCGCAAAACTGATCATGCCGGGAAACGATGGCGGCGGCTTTATTTTGACCTGCGTACTCGGGGTCGTTGGTGCGGTTGTAGGCGGCTGGCTGGCGACGATGTTTGGTTTTGGTGGTGACATCAGTGGTTTCGACATGCACAGTTTCCTGGTCGCTGTCGTGGGAGCCATTGTCGTGCTGGGCATATTCAGATTACTGCGACGAGCATAAAATGACAGAACGGCTCTCTGCGGAGGGCCGTTTTTTTTGCCGCTATATTGATTTGCTAATCTAAATGATAATAATTGTCGTTCCGTATTACATGTAATAACAAGACGACATTATGAACTCCTCACGTTTTACGTTATGCACCCTGGCGGGTGCCGTCACGCTGGCATTGCAGGTCCAGGCTTTCGCCGAAGAATCAACCATTGTCGTCACGGGCTCAGAGCAGGGCAGCGCGCTGCCGGCCTGGACCAACAGCGCCACCAAATCGACCGTTGCCGAAAGTAAAACGCCGCAGGTTATCAACACGCTCTCTGCGCCGGAGATCGAAAAGCGTCACGCGAACTCCGTGAATGAAATCCTGCGCTATGCCCCAGGCGTCTCAACCGAGGTGCGGGGGAATACCTCCTATATGAGCGAATACAAAATTCGTGGCTTTACCGTTGATCAGGAGTTTTACAACGGGCTGCAGCTACCCTATAACGTCACCGGCAACACCAAGGCGCGCATCGATCCGCTGTTAATAGAGAGCGTCGATATCCTGAAAGGGCCTTCATCGGTGCTTTACGGCGGCGGTTCGCCGGGCGGGCTGGTAAATATTCAAAGCAAAAAGCCGCAGCGGGAAGCCCGAACCGAGGTCGGTTTTAACACCGGGAACCGTAATCTGAAAGAAGGCTACCTCGATTCGACCGGACAAATTGCCGACAGCGACTGGAATTACCGCCTGCTGGGTAAGGCGACGGAGAATGAAGATCAGCCGCACACCAGCCGCTATGAAAATTATCTGGTCGCCCCGTCCGTTACATGGCAACCCGACAGTAAAACCCGCCTCACCCTGGATGCGCTGGCGCAAAACTCCCCGAGCCTGACGCCGTCTAACCCGCTGCCGCTCGCTTACCTGCGGTCCAAATATGCCGATCGCCGGGATTACGCCGGAGATGAGTGGAGCGGGTTTAAGCAGCGGCAGTGGATGCTGGGCTACAGCTTCGAGCATGAGTTCGACAGCGGCTGGGGCTTTAATCAGAAAGCGCGCTATTTCGACGTCGATACCCACCAGAACAGCGTCTACGCGACGGGAACGGGAAGTGAGGTCTATCAGCTTAACCGCTTTGCCTATACCACCGATGAAGATCTTAAGAGCTTCAACATCGACAACCAGGTGACTAAAACCGTTGCGCTGGGCGAATGGAAACACCATCTGCTGGCCGGGTTTGACTATCAGAGGCTGAACTCCCATTTCCACTACCGCTACGCGTCGACTACGCCGGGCATGGATATGCGTAATCCGGACTATTCGCAAATCCACGAAAGCGCGCTGGGGCTCTACACCGCCCAGAAAAACCGTCTCAGCTACCAGCAGAACGGGTACTACCTGCAGGATCAGGTGGAATTTGGTGGCTTAAATCTGTTAGGCAGCCTGCGCTACGACGATTACCGCTCCGTCACCACCGATTACCTGCAAAACGGCGATAAGGCCTGGGTATCGCAGGATCGCGTTACCAAACGCCTGGGGGCGCTTTACGCCTTCGATAACGGTATTTCGCCGTTTATCAGCTATTCAGAAGGTTTTGCACCGGTCTCGCCGCAGGGGACGCTCACGGCGAAAGACGTCAAGCCAACCACCAGCAAGCAGGTGGAAGGCGGGGTAAAATATCTGCTGGCAGAGTACGCCACGACGTTTACCGCCTCGGTGTTTAACATCCGGCAGAAAAACGTCGTCACCTCCGACCCGGGCTTCCTGAACTACCGTCAGACTGGTGAAGTGGAATCCAAAGGCGCGGAGCTCTCCGCCATCAGCCGCCCGACTGACAACCTGACGCTGATTGCCAACTATGCCTACACCCACGTAATTAATACCGAAGATGATAAATACCAGGGCAAGCGTCCTACTCAGGTGCCGGAAAATGCGTTCAACCTGTGGGGGGACTACACCTTCGAGAGCACGCCGCTGAAGGGGCTGATGCTGGGCGCCGGGGCGCGCTATACCGGGCCGATGGAGATTTCACCGTCTAACGATGCGGGTAAGCTGGGGGGCACTACGCAGTACGATCTGGCGGCGTCGTACCGGATGGGCGAAATTCTGCCTTCGCTGGCGGGGCTGACGCTTAAGGCGAGTATGCAGAACATCACCAATAAAGAGACGCTGACCTGCTACGATGCGACCAACTGCTGGATTGGGCGTGACAGGACGTATCAGCTAGGGGCGAGTTACAGCTTCTAAATCCCTGTGAGTTCAAAATGAAGGCCGGGTAAGGCGTAGCCATCACCCGGCAATACTCCCTTACTGCGCCGCAGCTTTCATCGGCGCAGCCTCATCGTTCGCCGCAGGCTGATTTTCCGGCACGCTGTCGCACGGTTTCTCTTTCGGACAAACCAGATCCAGCATTTTCAGCGTCACGCCGTTACTCCAGCCGAACCCATCCTGGAGCGGATATTCACCGCCGCCACCGCCGGTACCGGTAGAAGAGACATCATATTTCTCCACCAGCTTCTTCTCGCGGTCGTAAGTATGCTGAACGTTCTTCAGGAAGCGCCAGGTCACGTCCATTGCAACCTTATCCTGCCCATAGTTCTGCAACCCTTCCGTTGCCACCCACTGCAGCGGCGCCCAGCCGTTTGGCGCATCCCACTGCTGGCCGCTGTTGATGGTGGTGGTGGTAATACCCCCCGGCTTCAACAGGCGCGCGGAGGTGGCCGCGGCCACTTTATCGGCGCGATCCTGTGCCGCCGCCTTCACGTAGAGCGGGAAGAGGGCCGCCGCCGTGAGCTGGTTGCGCACCTTCTTACTCTTGAGATCGTAATCGGCGTACCAGCCCTCTTTATCGTTCCACAGGTGGCGCTCAATGGCTTTTTGACGCGCGGTGGCTAATGCCTCGTATTTACTCGCCGCCGCGCTGTCGCCCGCCTCCTGGCCTGCTCGCGCGAGCAGTTTTTCCATTTTAAACATCAGGGCGTTCAGATCGACGGGCACAATGCTGGTGGTGCGGATGGTGCCGAGCTTTTGCGGGTCGTCCATCCAGCGGGAGCTAAAGTCCCACCCCGAGGCCGCTGCGGAGCGCAAATCGCGGTAGATTTCCGTCGCAGGCCGGTTAGGGTTGCTCTTCGCCGTGGTGATATCGTCAAGCCAGGACTCCGGGCGCGGGGTATCGCGATCGTCCCAGTAGCGGTTGAGTACGGAACCGTCATCGAGCTTCACCACGCGCTGGTTAGCCTGCCCTGGCTGAAGGCTTTCTACACCCTCCATCCAGTAGGTGTACTCTTTTTCCATTTGTGGACGGTATTTTTTCAGCGCGTCTTTGTCATGCGTCGCCAGCAACTCAACCATCAGTGAGAAGAACGGCGGCTGGGAGCGGCTCAGGTAGTAGCTGCGGTTGCCGTTGGGGATATGGCCGAAGGTATCAATCTCATACGCAAAGTTATCCACCATATCGCTGATTTTGTCCCAGTGGCCGCTCTCCGCCAGGCCCAGCATGGTGAAATAGCTATCCCAGTAGTAGACCTCGCGGAAGCGCCCGCCGGGCACAACGTAAGGTTTCGGTAACGGCAGCAGGGAATCCCATTTGTTACTGGCTTTATCCGTGGTGCGCGTCAGCACAGGCCAGAGGTCGTCAATGTGCTCACGTAAGCTTTGTCCCGCAGGCGGCACATATTTTTCACCTTCCGCAGGCAGCGTGAAGTTCATCTCCACAAAGTGGCGCAGGTCAAAGCTTGTCTGGGTGTGCTGCATCCGGTAATCCGCCAGAATCATCAGCGGGTCGCTTTTGGGAACGGCATCGGCAAAGGTTTTCTGATCGGGAAACAGTTTGGCACTCTGCACGTCGTTAAACAGAGGGCCAAGCAAAATATCGGGTGAATTTTTCTGGTAGGCTGGTTGTTCTTCAGCATAACTCATCGTTGCCACACCGAGCAGCGCGCCTCCCAGCGCGAGGTGCAAAAGAGCAGGGCGTAAAGTACGAGGTCTTATCATCGGTTCGTCTCCTGTATTCCTGAGCAGCGTGACCGCTGTTATCAATCACCTGAAAACCTTAGACGAATATTGCCCGCTTCGCGTGTTGAATATCCCATTTTGCGCAGAACCAGACAATTTACCGCTTCGCACGCCCTGTCCGGAAGGATTTGTTGTGCAACAAAAAAAATAATAGAACCCAAAAGGCTATGTAGTCGAAATGGCGATGCTCTCTATTTGCGTATTCACTTTTATAATCAGGATGGATTTTATGAAATTAAAAAAAACGGTAATACTGATAAGTGCATTTTATTCCGGCGCTTAGACAGCAGCAGGCGGCCGCCGCGCAGGCAGCACCCGCCGTTGTTGTGCAGTCCGAAGAGCCGGTGAGCAAAGCCGAACCGCCAAAGCTGACGCTTTCAGGGTTTGGTGATATTAAATTTTATGGTGACGTGGAGTTTAATATAGATGCCGCCAGTAATACAGGCAGTCTGACCTCCATTAAGCAAAGCGCTAATAGCGACCAGGCACCGGGATATAAAGAACGCTGGGATATTAACGGGCGTAATTTATGAGGTTTTGATGGTTATCGAAAAAGGGATAACGGCAATTTTGCCGGATTTTCCGTTCAGCCTCTCGGCGGGAAAATGTATCTCGATGATGCGGTATTCTTCTTCGGTTCTGTGAACGACGGGGAAATTAAAGTCGGACGATCTCTACAGCGACGGCTACGGGTTTACTATGACCTGGGACGGGCTTAAAACCGATCCGGAGAACGGCGTGGTCATCAACCTCAACACCGCTTACCTGGACGCGAAGGGCGAGTACGATATTCATACCATCCATACGATCTGATCCCGAACGTCCTGAAGATGAAAAACTTCAACATCTATCTGGGCGCGTATGCGTCCTGGGTCAACGCTTCCCCGAAAGCGGGCGATAAGAAAAACGACGATCGCTACGGTGGCCGCGTGCGCTTTAAATACTCTTTCTGATGCCAGCCTGCCGGTCAGACCTCTTCCGGGGCCTGGCCGGCTTCCCGCAGCGTGCCCGGCGCATGGCCAATGATGCGCTTAAAGGCCCGGCTAAACGCCGCCAGCGATCCGTAACCCAGCCGCAGGGCGACCGTTTCAATCGGCTGATTTTCGTGACGAATGTACTGAATCGCCAGCCGCATTCTCAGTTCGCTGAGATACTTTGCCGGGGTCGTCCCCGTCGCGGCCAGAAACCGTTCGGCAAACACGGAGCGTGAGGTGCCCGCTTCTTTCGCCAGATCCGCCACGCTCCAGTTCAGGCCAGGCTGCTGGTGCATGGCGTAAATGGCCCGGCTCAGGCGCGGATCGCGTAAAACCTGCACCCAGCCGGTGGCTTTACCGCAGCCGCCCTCAACCCAGCCGCGCACAATTAACGCCGCCACCACATCAGCCAGCCGGGCAAGGATCCCGGCGAACCCGGCCTGACGGGTCATGGATTCTCGCTCCATCGCCGCCAGTAGCGGATGAATTTCCGGCCAGGTGGACATCAGCCGGCTGACCATCATCACTTCCGGCATTGCTTTGATCAGCGGCTGCATCCCGCCGAGCTCAAAATCCATACACCCGCTAAAGATGATGGTGTTCTCGCTCTCCGGACAGGGCTCGCAGGTAATGGCGCACACCGAGCCGCAGATAGGTTCGCTCGGAAAAGCGTTCACCGGGGTAATGGCTGCCTGCGCGTCAGAGAGCAGGGCGTGGGCATTCCCGCCAGGAATAAACAGCGCGTCGCCGCCGCTCAGTTCGAAGGTCGCACCGCTCTCCATACGCAGCAGGGCGCTACCGTGGCTCACAAAATGGAACTGCGCCTTACCGGGCGCCTGGTGGAACGCCACGCCAAACGGCGCGCTGGCTTCAATCCGTCGGTATTTCACACCCGACAGGCGCATGCCGCGTAAGAGTTCGCTGATCAAATCGGGGGACTGAACGGTCATGGCGCAACTCCGGACGAATAATCAATAAGTGGAGATTATATGTCATAGATCGTCCACGGTGAACCCTCTATGCTTTTGCGACAGTTGTCACATTTTTATAACGGGAGAACAACAGATGAATTCATGTGTCGTGGCGAGAGAGGCCGTGGCGCCTGCCAGACCCGCCTGGCGGGCCGTCTATTCACTGGGGCTGGGCGTGTTTGGGTTGATAACGGCTGAGTTCCTGCCAGCCAGTTTGCTGACGCCGATGGCCGCGAGCCTGGGCGTCAGCGAGGGCATGGCCGGGCAGGCCGTCACCGCCACCGCGCTGGTGGCGCTTGTCACCGGGCTTCTGATTACGCCGGCGACCAAAAGTATCGACCGTCGCTGGGTACTGATGTTTTTCTCCGTGCTGCAAATCATCTCCAGCCTGCTGGTGGCCTTTGCGCCCACGCTGCACGTCCTGCTGATGGGGCGTCTGCTGTTAGGAGTCGCCATCGGTGGCTTCTGGGCGATGTCGACGGCCACCACGATGCGCCTGGTTCCGACGGATAAAGTACCGAAGGCGCTGGCGGTGATTTTCTCCAGCGTGTCGATTGCCACCGTGGTTGCTGCCCCGCTGGGGAGCTATCTGGGTAGCCTGATCGGCTGGCGCAACGTCTTTGTGCTCTGCATACTGCCGAGCGTACTGGCGCTGCTGTGGCAGATCTGGGTGCTGCCGTCCATGAAGCCCGAGAGCAGCGGTAGCCTCAGCACGCTGTTCCGCGTGCTGCGTCGACCGGGCATGATCGGCGGCATGCTGGCCACTATTCTGATCTTCAGCGGCCATTTCGCCTTCTTTACCTACCTGCGCCCGTTTCTGGAAACGGTGGGGCAGGCGAACGTTGAGACCATTTCACTGATCCTGCTGGGCTTTGGGCTGGCGAACTTTGTCGGTACTTCCGTTGCCGGACATCTGCTGGCACGTAATCTGCGCCTGACGCTGGCGCTGGTGCCGTTCGCCATGGGCATACTGGCGCTGACGATGGTGGCGTTTGGCCATCTGGCAATGCTGGACGGTTTCCTGGTGGCGCTGTGGGGCTTTGCGTTTGGTCTGGTTCCGGTGGGCTGGTCAACCTGGCTTGCCACCACCGTTCCGGATGAAGCCGAAAGTGCAGGGGGGCTGCTGGTGGCCTCAATCCAGCTGGCGATAAGCGCCGGTGCGGCCGGGGGCGGGGCGGTATTTGACCTTAACGGTGCCAGCGGCGTATTCGCCGGAAGCGGGTTCCTGCTGGTGACGGCGATGGTGATTGTGTTGATGGGCGTGAAAGTGAAAGCGGAATGATTTTTTGCCGGGTGAGCGTTCGCGCCACCCGGCTCCAGGCTTACAGCCCTTTCTTATCCATTAGCACCGCCAGATCCACCAGGCGGTTAGAGAAGCCCCACTCGTTGTCATACCACGCCAGGATCTTCACCATGTTCCCGCCAATCACCAGCGTGGAAAGCCCGTCGATAATGGAGGAGCGCGGGTCGCCCTGGTAGTCGCTGGAGACCAGCGGTTCATCGCTATAGCCCAGGATCCCTTTCAGAGGCCCGCTGGCGGCCGCGTTGCGGAACGCCTCATTCACCTCTTCGGCGGTTACGCTACGGCTGAGCGTTACCGTTAAATCCACAATCGACACCACCGGCACCGGCACGCGCAGGGAGTACCCGGTCAGCTTGCCGTCCAGGGAGGGGATCACTTTGCCCAGCGCTTTCGCCGCGCCGCTGGAGTAAGGCACAATCGACAGCGCCGCCGCGCGCGCGCCGCGCAGATCTTTTTCCGGCTGGTCGTGCAGCGCCTGGCTGTTGGTGTAGGCGTGCGTCGTGTTCATCAGACCATGCTCGATCCCGAACTGCTGATGCAGCACCTGAGCCGCCGGCGCCAGACCGTTAGTGGTACAGCTCCCGTTACTGACGACCACGTGCTGAGCCGGGTCGTAGCGATCGTGGTTCACTCCCATCACAACCGTCAGATCGTCATTCTTGCCGGGCGCGGAGATGATGACGCGCTTTGCGCCACCCTGCGTGACGTGCACCGCCGCTTTTTCCCGATCGGTAAAGAAGCCGGTGGCCTCAATTACCACGTCAACACCAACATCGCGCCACGGAATATTTGCCGGATCGCGTTCGCTAAACACCACAATCCGCTGACCGTCCACCTGCAGCGCGCCGTCAGCCGCTTCAACGGGCGCGGGCAGTTTGCCCAGAAGGGAATCATGTTTCAGCAGGTGGGCGAGGGTTTTACTGTCCGTCAGATCGTTAATGGCCACAATCTGAAGATCCGGGTTACCCAGCGCCGCGCGTAGGAAATTACGTCCGATACGGCCGAAACCGTTAATACCGACCTTAACCATGGTGCACTCCTTATCTCTGTTGTCTGGAGTCACTGTAGGCGCGGGGCCGGTTGGCGTAAACGACAAAAAAGGATCAGATTACGCCATCTTGCGGCAGTGGAAGCGCTGGCGGTACTCGCCTGGCGTGAGGTGGAGCTGTTTCTCAAACACGCGGCGCAGGTTAATGCTGGTGCCAAACCCGCTTTGCTCGGCAACCCGCTCAAGGGGATCATGGGTCTGCTCAAGCAGCTGTCGGGCGGCGGCCAGGCGCGCTTCCGTCACGTAACGGGCAGGCGAGACGCCCGCGTCGCGGGTAAAAACCCGGGTGAAATTGCGCGGGCTCATCGCCACCTTTTCGGCCAAATTTTCCACGCACAGGTCGGCGGTGAGGTTCTGCAGGATCCAGGTTTGAAGTTCGCTGATAGGCCCCGATGCGCCAGACTGCTGCAGGCTATAGCGGCTGAACTGCAGCTGTCCGCCGGGGCGACGCAGATACATCACCATATCCTGCGCCACGTCGCGGGCGAGGGTAAATCCGTAGTCGTCTTCCACCAGCGCCAGGGTCAGATCGAACCCGGAACTCACGCCGCCGGAGGTCCAGATGGGGCCATCCTGAATATACAGCGGGCCGCCTTCGACGTGGATAGCCGGGTACTGGGCTTGCATCGTCTCCAGCAGCCGCCAGTGGGTGGTTGCGCGGCGGCCGTCCAGCAAGCCGGTCTGGGCAAGCAGCATCGCGCCCCCGCAAATGGAGGCGACCCGCCGGGCGTGCGGGGCAGCGAGGTGCAGCCAGTCCACCACCGCCGTGCTCTCCTGCTCGTTGATCCCGCGTCCGGTGATGATAATGGTGTCCAGCGGTTCGCGCGGATCCAGCTCCGGCAGACGATAGTCCGCCAGCAGGTTCAGGCCAGACTGGCCGTGGATCACCTGGTGGGGCTGCGTGGTGGCAATGATGATACGGTAGCGGGGCTGGGTAAGCCCTTCCGGATGCAGCCGGTTGGCCTGCATCAGAATGTCGGCGATACCGGCGGCCTCAAACAGCATGCCGCCGTCAGGTACGATAATTAATATTTTCTTCATGTCCTGAAAAGTACATTTACCACAGAATAAGTCAAGCCGGGCGTGACCCTGTGTTTCCGGCAAAGCAAAGCGATTTAAGTTCTTTGTCATTTCAGGCGTTATCCCCGATCGTCAGAGTATTGTCTCTGGCGAAACGGCATCTGAAGGAATGAGTAAACGAAGCTCCCTCTATTTACATCCGCAGCAGCGCAATCACATCCACCGACTTGCATCTGGGGTTCTGTGGCGAAGTGAACTCCCTACGTGGCTGCTGATCGTCATTATCTATACCGGCTGGTTTTCCACCCTAACATTCTGGCAAACGCTCGGCCTGCTTCCCGCCACGCTGCTGCTTATCTGGTTTACCGCCTGGTACATGTCCCTGCAGCACGAGCTGATCCACGGGCATCCCACCCGTTTTGCCTGGCTTAACCAGCTGTTCGGCACGCTCCCGCTGGCGGTCTGGTATCCGTACGGCCTGTACCGGGATTCCCATCTGGCCCATCACCGTCACGATAGCCTGACCTTTCCGGCGGATGACCCGGAGTCGTATTATTTCACCGAGGCGAGCTGGGCGCGCTTTTCCCCGTGGCAGAAGCGCCTGATCCGGGCCCGGAATACCTTTGCCGGGCGGCTTCTGCTGGCGCCGCTGCTGGATATCCTTCAGACGCTGGGCAGCGCCGGGGCGGCGTTTCGTCATTTTCACCTGCGGGCGATGGCGATGTGGCTGGTTCACGCTCTGCTGCTGGCGGCACTTTTCGCGTGGATGGTGCATCACGACTTTTCACCCGTCTGGTTTGTGCTGGCGGTAAGCTATCCGGCGCTGGCGCTGACCAAAGTCCGCTCGTTCTACGAACATCGGGCGGCGGACGATCCGCTCGCGCGCTCGGTCATTAACGAGGCCGGGCTAGTCTGGCGGGTGCTGTTTTTGAATCTCAACTACCATTCTATTCACCACGATTTACCGGGCGTTCCCTGGTACGGGTTGCCGACGATCTACCGGCAAAACCGGGAGGCGTACCGGCTGCGTAACCACGGCTTTGTGGTCCGGGGCTACGGTGAATGGCTACGCCAGTTCTGGACCCGGCCAGTGGAGGTCACCGTCCATCCCGGAAAACAACAGGAGGAGAGGTATGAGTAACCTGCTGGCGTTTCCCATGTACGCCGTGGATCGCGGCGATACCCGCGCGCTCTGGCTGGCGGTGCAGCATCTGCTGGCCGCGCGTGGCGTGCCCGTCGGTGGTGCTCCCGGCTGGCCGGAGTCTGACCTGCTGGCCCACTGGCAGCAGCCTGAGCTTATCCTCAGCCAGACATGCGGCTACCCGCTGGTGACGCAGCTCCCGGAGGTACAGGTGGTGGGCTGTTTTCACTACACCGCCGCGGGCTGCGAAGGGAGCCAGTACCGCAGTTTTCTGGTAGCGCGCGCGGAGGAAAGGCATCTCACGCTGGCGGATTTTCGCGGACGTCGGGCGGTTTGTAATTCGGAAGACTCGCAGTCCGGCTATAACGCGCTGCGCAAAAAGGTGGCTCCCCTGATTGTTGACGGGCCATTTTTTTCACAAACGTCCTTCAGCGGCAGCCACCGTCAGTCGCTGATTGACGTGCAGCGCGGGAAGAGCGATATCGCCGCCATAGACTGCGTGACCTGGGCGCTGCTGGAGCGTCATGAGCCGGAACGGCTTGCGGGGCTGGCGGCGTTCGATCGAACGCCGCTGACGCCAGGGCTGCCATTAATCACGTCGCGACGCACGTCCCCCGAAACGCTCAGCGCCATTCGCGATGCGCTGCGCGAGCTGGTGAGTGCGCCGGAATACCGGGAGGTCTGCGCCGCGGTGCTGATCGGCGGTTTCAGCGTGGTGACGCGCCAGGCTTACGCCTCCTTGCCCGCATGATAAATCGCCTGCGCGTCGGTAAAACAGCGCAGCGCCAGCGAAGAGACGGGTTTCTGCCTGCGCATAATCAGGCCGATGGGAGCCTCAATGTTCGCGTCGGCGATGGGGATAATCCTGAAAGTGCCGTTCAGGGCTTCCAGCCCGTTATTCAGCGGCATCACGGCGCAGCATACGCCGCTCTGAACTGCCTGAATGATCTGGAACGTGGAGTCGCTCTCAAAAACGGCCGTCGGTTCGATGCCAGCAGCTTTAAAGCTGGCCTCCATATGCGCCCGGTAGTGCATCCCTTTGGTCAGGAACCCCAGCGGAAAATCCGTCAGGTCGTGCCAGGTCAGCGTCTCCGGGGTAAGCTGGAAATGACGGGTGTCGTGCAGCAGGCCCATTTTCGTTTCTGGCAACCGGATAATGTCAAACAGGCTGGTGTCGATGCTGTTCAGGTAGCAAATCCCCAGCTCAAGCTGATTGCGGCTGACGCCGTCGGCAATCTGCGCCGAAGACATAGAATAGAGGCTGTAGGTCAGATCCGGGTACTTTTGCGTAAGCAGGCGGATAAAGATCATCGGATCCACGCTCGCCAGCGGCACCATCCCCAGACGTACTTCTCCCACCACCTGGCCTTTACACAGCGCGGCTTCCGCCTGCAATCCGTCGTGTGCGGCAAGAAGCGCGCGCGCCCATGCTAGGATGCGCTCTCCCTCCGGCGTAAACCCTTCAAAACGCTGCCCGCGCACGATCAGCACCAGCCCCAGCTCCTCTTCGAGGCTGCGGATGCGCATGGAGAGGGTCGGCTGGGTGATGTTGCACCGCAATGCCGCTTTACCAAAGTGGCGGGTCTCGTCGAGCGCGAGTAAATATTTTAACTGTTTTATGTCCATCACTCTTCTCTGCGCGTAAAGCCTTACAGCATGCGGATCTCTTTCGAGCGCAGGGTAATGCGAACCGGAACCGATTTATACGACGGCGTACCGCTGTCCTTATCAAGATAATCGAGCGGCACCAGCACGTTGGCCTCCGGGTAATACGCGCCGACGGAGCCCGGGGCGATGTTGTACGCCACCACCGTAATATCTTCCAGACGCTGCGCGCTGCCGGGGAGGGCGGTTTCGATATCCACGCGATCGCCGTGTTCCAGCCCTGACTGCGCCATATCTTCTTCGTTCATAAACAGCACGTCGCGGCGGCCAAATACGCCACGGTAGCGATCGTCCAGGGCGTAAATGGTGGTGTTGTACTGATCGTGGCTGCGCAGCGTGATCAGGCGCAGCACATGCTCGCCTTCACCGCTGGCGTTTTCCTGTACGCCGTCGAAAACCGAGAACATCGCTTTGCCCGTTGCGGTCGGCCAGATACGCTGTGTCGGAGGCAGCGGCATGCGGAAGCCGCCGGGAACACGGATCCGCGCATTGTAGTTCTCAAAGCCCGGAATGGTCTGCTCGATCAAATCGCGGATGCGGTCGTAATCCTCGACCAGCGTCAGCCAGTCCACGCGTGTTTCCGGCAGGGTAGCCTTTGCGAGGCCAGCGACTATGGCAGGCTCCGAACGGAGCAACGGCGAGGCGGGTTTCAGCTTGCCGGAGGAAGCATGCACCATCGACATAGAGTCTTCGACGGTGATGGACTGACGGCCGGTGGCCTGCATATCCAGCTCCGTGCGGCCGAGGCACGGGAAAATAAAGGTCTCTTTACCCACCAGCAGATGGGTACGGTTCAGCTTGGTCCCGACGTGCACGCTCAGATCCAGGTTACCCATCGCCGGGAAACCGTTCTCGTGGTCGGGCATCGCGACGGCAAAGTTACCGCCGAGGCAAATGAGCGCTTTTGCGCGACCGTCGATCATGGCCCGCGTCGCCTGCACCGCATCGTGTCCGTGACGGGAAGGGGGCTCAAAGCCAAACACCTCTTTCAGGCGGATCAGGAAGGCCGGGGCAGGCTTCTCGCTAATCCCGACGGTCCGGTTCCCCTGAACGTTAGAGTGGCCGCGCAGGGGGCAGATCCCCGCGCCGGGCTTGCCGATGTTCCCGCGCAGAAGCAGCAGGTCAGCAATCAGGCGGACGTTCGCCGTGCCTTTATTGTGCTGGGTAATCCCCATTCCGTAAGTAATGATGGTGGCGTTTGATTTGGCATAGGCCTCGGCCACCTTTTTGAGCGCCGCCTGGCTGAGCCCCGACTCGCGCTCAATGTCGTCCCAGCGGGTCTGCGCGATATCGGCGGCAAAATCTTCAATACCCCGGGTGTGTTCTGCAATAAACGCGCGGTCAAGCACGTCACCGCGTTCGGCCTCCATCTCCAGAAGGTGTTTAGCAATGCCTTTCAGCGCGGCGGCATCGCCCCCGGCCTTCACCTGGAAGTAGGTCGAGGCGATGTCCGTAGAGCTATAGGTTGCCATTTCAATCACGCTTTGCGGGTCGGCAAAACGTTCGAGGGCGCGCTCGCGCAGCGGGTTGAAAACGATAATCGGCACATTGCGACGCGCCAGCTCGTGCAGGGTACCCATCATTCGCGGATGGTTGGTGCCGGGGTTGTGACCGATGGAGATCACCAGCTCAGTCTTGTCGAAATCGTCCAGCGAGACGGTGCCTTTCCCAATTCCGATGGAGCGCGGCAAGCCGACGCTGGTGGCCTCGTGACACATATTCGAGCAGTCCGGGAAATTATTGGTGCCGTACTCGCGGGCGAACAGCTGGAACAGATACGCCGCTTCGTTAGAGGCGCGCCCGGAAGTATAGAACTCGACCTGGTCCGGTTCGAGCCCGCGCAATATTTCCCCGATGCGTTGAAACGCCTCGTCCCAGTCGACGGGCCGGAAGGTATCGCTGGCCCGATCATAGCGCAGGGGATGCGTCAGACGACCATAACCTTCCAGCTCAAAGTCTGATTTAGCCAGTAGCGAGGAGACGCTATTTTCCGCCAGAAAATCGGGCGTCACGCGCTTACTGGTCGCTTCCCAGGTTACCGCTTTCGCGCCGTTCTCGCAGAACTGGAATGTCGACTTGTGCTCTTTATCGGGCCACGCGCAGCCGGGGCAGTCAAAACCGTCCGGCTGGTTGGTACGCAGCAGCGTCGCGGGAGCGTCCAGGGTATCCATTTGGGTACGAACTGCAATGGCCGTCGCCTTCAACGCGCCCCAGCCGCCGGCAGGACCATCGTAGTGTCTGATACCGGGAACTGAGCGTCTTTTCGTGTTCATACTGACTCCTGACGTGTTTGGTCGCGCAACGGCTGGGTAATAAGCAAAAGCAATGACTGGCGGAGATGGAAATCCACGCGGTCGAGTTACGGCTCTTGCCTGTAATTATCTTTATAACAATGAGTTAAAAGTGTTGGCATGCAACTATTTAAAGAAATTATAACGAAATTTTATCATTTTAATAATAAATTGTATCTATCATCCGGTAGGCAGGATAGATAGCGTCGAGAGAGAAAGTATGTAGCGAAGGTAAAATTTCGAATGAAAGAGACGGTCGCTCAAAAGTGGAAACATGGCGGCTGACAGGCACTGTAGCTACGTCGGTATTCGAAATAGTGACGAGAAGGTTTACTCAGGCTTAATGATTAATGGAAATATATAATCACTTACAGGGTTATTATCACAACATGAAATATAAGTTATTTTGAGTCGTGAAATTAAAGGCGCAGTCAATAAGTTAAATAGTGATGGTGTCGTCAGGTGATGCGGCAATATTAAACATACCCTGTTAGTGCAACAAATAATTCATCGTCGATATCTTCTTCTGATATCACCAAAACGACATTTCTACTAATTATGGTAGTGGCGATAATAGCATTATTGCGTTAATGAAATCCGTTCTCTTTTGAATTTTGTGCTTTAATAACAGTGTGTTATATCATTAGCTGGTGTTGAAATAAGTAGATCCAGGCCATGTCGGGTTTTTTTATCAGATTATTCCTATAATGTTTTGGCTGCTTCAATTACCACCACTTACGCTGCGGTAAATATTGAATTGAAGCAAAGCTCATGTAAACTTGTTTACCGTTTGTCAAAATATGTCAGGAAGACGCTGGGCCTTATTCTGAAGGGCTCGTGCGGTAGCTATGCCTTTAAATTAGTAACGCCCCGAAATTATCCTGACTATTTTAACAATAGCACCTAAGTCAAATTTCATCCCCTTATCTCCATCATCAAAATATCGCTACGGAAAAGCATATGAAAATGCGCGTACTGTTTTCACTTCTGTTTGTAATGGCGGTGGCGGGCTGTAAAGCGCCACAGAAACCGGCAATCACCGACGACACGATCGTGACCAGCCAGGTCAACGGTGTCACCCTGACCCACCGTCACGCCGTGGTGCCGCCAACGGAATTCGCCCAGCTCAACGAGCCTTATCGTGCCATGTACCCGGCCTCCCTGATGAGCCGTCCTGATTTTGGCGGAAAGGTTATCCGTACGCTGGAAACCGGAAAAACCTATGTAGTGCTGGGGCAGGTTGAACACTACTGGATGGCGCTCGCCGATGAGGGGAACGACCAGCTGATTGGCTACGTCCCGATGCGTGCCGTTATCAAAGCCGACCAGTACGAAGCCACCGTCCGCAAACAGGCCATTCGTCCTAAGGTGCGTAAAAAAGCGACCTGCGTCGATGTGGATGGCAACAGCAAAGCCTGCAAAGACAGCGCTAACGGTACCTGGATCCTGAACTAAACGGCTTTCGTGGGCGTATTTTTATGAATAATAAAAAGTTTCATAGGCTGTGGTTAGTCTTTTACGCGGCGATTTTCGCCCTTGTCAGTGGTTGTACGTCGTCTTCACACAGCGACCCTTCCCGCTACAATCTGCAGTTTCAGGCTCATCCACAAATCAATGATTCTGCGCCACTTAAAGTCCGGGTGCTGTTGTTGAAATCCGATGCGGATTTTATGTCCAGCGACTTCTATTCCCTGCAGAACAACGCGTCAGCAACGCTTGGCGCGAATCTGCTGAACAGCGACGTTTTCTTCCTGATGCCGGGACAGCTGTCCAAAACCCTCAGCGGTCAGAGCGATCCTGAGGCGCGTTATATCGGCGTGATGGCGGAATATCAGAAGCTGGACGGTAAAAAATGGCGCGTTTCACTCCCGCTGCCTGTGCCAGGCGAAAATCATATCTACCAGTTCTGGAAATGGTCCGCGGATGAACTCCAGGCCAACGTTTTTCTCGACGTAAACGGCATTCGGGTCATCAGCCAGTAACGCGCTTCACAACAGGAAACACATCATCATGACCAAAGCAGAAAAGGTCGTCTGGACCGAAGGCATGTTCCTGCGTCCACACCATTTTCAGCGGACTGAAAGTTATCTGCTCAACCATGTTCGTGAGTGGGGTGCGCTGCAGCGTTCCTATCTCTGGGGCTTTCTCGACGTAGAACTGGACGAAGCGATGCTTCGCCAGGGCTGCATTGCCCTGAGCTACTGCAGCGGGTTACTGCCGGACGGCACCTTTTTCCAGGTCCGCAACGGACGCAATGGTCCCGCGCCGCTAAAAATTCCTGACAATCTCACCAACGAAAAGGTGGTGCTCGCGCTGCCGGTTCGTCGTGGCGAGCGGGAAGAGGTGATTTTCAGCGAAGAGCCTGCCTCACTGGCCCGCTTCGTCGCGTTTGAGCAGGAGGTGGAGGACGATAACGCCATGTCGGTGGGTGATGCCACCGTCCAGTTTGGCCGCCTGCGCCTGACGCTGATGCTGGAAAAAGACCTCACGGCAGAATGGACATCCATCGGCGTGGCGTTTGTGACTGAAAAACGCAACGACAACCACGTGCGGCTGGATAACAGCTACATCCCGCCGATGCTGAACGCCAATAACAGCCCGCAGATCTACAGCATGATCAACGATCTGCACGGTTTGCTGGTGCAGCGCAGCCAGCAGATTGGCGGCCGCCTGCGTCAGCCTGGCCGCTTTAACACCTCTGAACTGATTGAATTTACGCTGCTTTCGCTCGTGAACCGTCATCTGGGCGAGGTTTCACATTTAAAAACGCTGCCGCTGCTGCACCCGGAAACGCTCTGGCGCAGCTGGCTGCCGTTTGCCACCGAGCTCACGACCTGGACGTCGCAGCGCACCACCGAGAGCGTGCTGCCGATCTACGATCACGACGATCTGGCGAACTGCTTCAGCAAGCTGATGCTGATGCTGCGCCAGGGGCTGTCGCTGGTGATGGAAGACCACGCCATTCAGCTGCCGCTTAACGAGCGCTCGCATGGCCTGAACATCGCCACCGTTCCTGAAACCAGCATGGTGCGCGAATTTGGCTTCGTGCTGGCGGTGAAAGCCAACGTGCCGGGCGAACACCTGCAAACCCACTTCCCGGCGCAGATGAAAATTGCCCCGGTCTCGAAAATTCGCGATCTGGTTCAGCTGCAGCTGCCGGGCATTATGCTGCGCGCCATGCCGGTCGCGCCGCCGCAGATCCCGTGGCATGCCGGCTACAGCTACTTTGAGCTGGAGAAGGGCAGCGAGCTGTGGCACGAGATGGATAAGTCCGGCGCATTCGCCCTGCACCTTGCAGGGGAGTTCCCGGGGCTGGATATGGAGTTTTGGGCCATCCGTAGCCCGACAGAATAATAAAGCGAGCGCTTAATATGCAGGAACGACAGGATAGCGGCAGTGATGCCGCGTTTACCGGAGCCAGTAGCAACAATCAGCTGGTGGCGGCCGCCAATCCGCTGCTCAACGCGATTCCGCAGATCCGTCATTCGGTATCACATGATGATCAGGTGGCGTTACGCCAGCGCCTGATCGATGAGATTCGCCGTTTTGAAGTCCGCTGTCAGCAGGCGGGGCTGCCCTACGAAGTGATCGTCGGGGCGCGCTACTGCCTGTGCACGGCGCTGGACGAGGCCGCCGCGCTGACTCCCTGGGGCAGCAGCGGCGTTTGGTCCAGCAATGGCCTGCTGGTGACGTTCCATAACGAAACCTGGGGCGGCGAAAAGTTCTTCCAGCTGCTGGCGCGCCTGTCGCAGAACCCGCGCGAGCATATCCTGCTGCTGGAGATGATCAACTACTGCCTGCTGCTCGGCTTCGAGGGGCGCTATCGGGTGCTGGACAATGGCCGCACCCAGCTTGAAACCATCAAGCAGCGGCTGTGGCAAATGATCCGCGGCGTGCGCGGTAGCTATCCGCCGCCGCTTTCTCCCCATCCGGAAGATCGTCCGGTGCTGCGCAAGCTCTGGCGGCCGATGGTTCCCCTGTGGGCCTGCGTAGCGCTGGCCGGGTTTATCGCCTGTCTGTTTTACATCGTGCTTAACTGGCGCCTTGGCGACAACACCAACCCGGTGCTGGCGAAGATTTATCAGTCCCAGCTGCCGGAAACCACCATCCAGCAGCCGGCGCGTCAGCTGCCCGCGGTGCTTAACCTGCGCGGCTTCCTGAAGCCTGAAATTGAGGCGGGCCTGGTGGCGGTAAAAGACCAGGCAGATCGCAGCGTCGTGATCCTGAAGGGCGATGGGCTGTTTGCCTCTGCCTCGACCGTCGTGCGCGACCGCTATGAACCGGTCATCAACCGCATTGCGCAGGCGATGAACAACGTCAGCGGCAAAATTCTGGTGGTGGGCTACAGCGATAACGTGCCGATCCGCAGTGCGCGCTTTGCCTCTAACTACGAGCTCTCACTGGAACGCGCGCGCTCCGTACAGAAAATGCTGCAGGGAAGCCTCTCTCAGCCTGGCCGCGTGAAGGCGGAAGGGCGGGGCGAGATTAACCCGGTGGCGCCGAACACGACGCCGGAAAACCGCGCCCGTAACCGCCGTGTGGAAATTACTCTGCTGGTGTCGCCTGAAAACACCCAGGCCGAGCTGAACGGATTGCCGCAAGGAAACTAAGGATGCTGACTACACTTCTTTCCATTCTGACCAACCGCATTCTGTGGAGCTTCCTCGGCGTAACGGCGCTGGCGGCGGTGATCTGGATGATTGGCCCGCTGTTGTCCATCGTGGACACCCGACCGCTCGAATCCGAACAGAACCGCATCATCAGTATCGCCGTGGTCTACCTGCTGTGGGCGCAGGGCCATATTCTGCCGCGCCTTTATAACGCCTGGCTGAACCGCAAGCTGATGGACAAGCTCAACGAGAACACTACCAGCCCGGAGGCGGCGGATCCGCAGCAGCGCCTGAACAGTGAGGAGCAGATCCTCGCCAGCCGTTTTGATGAAGCCGCGCAGATGCTTAAAAAAGCGCACTTCAGCAAAGCGGGCCAGGGCGCCCAGTGGACCCAGCGCTTCAGCACGCAATATCTCTATCAACTGCCGTGGTACGTCATTATCGGCGCGCCGGGCTCCGGTAAAACCACGGCGCTGGTGAACTCCGGGCTGCAGTTCCCGCTGGCCGACCGTTTTGGTAAGACCGCGCTGCGCGGTATTGGCGGCACGCGCAACTGCGACTGGTGGTTCACCAACGAGGCCGTGCTGCTGGACACCGCGGGTCGCTATACCACCCAGGAGAGCGAGCAGGCGCAGGATGCCGGTGAGTGGCTGCAGTTCATGGGGCTACTGCGCAAGTACCGTCGCCGCCAGCCGATCAACGGCGTCATCGTCACGATCAGCATTTCGGACCTGCTGACCCAGTCTGCCGAGGCGTCCCGCCAGCAGGCGGTGAACCTGCGCCAGCGCCTGTCCGAGCTGCATGAACAGCTGGGTATCCGCTTCCCGGTGTACGTGATGGTGACCAAGGCCGACCTGCTTAAAGGCTTCCGCGCCTGGTTTGCCGACTACGATAAAGCGCAGCGCGACCAGATCTGGGGCTTCACGCTGCCGTGGGAGCAGACCAAACACGCCGATTACGACCTGATGGGCAACTTCCAGCAGGAATTTTCTCTGTTACAGCAGCGTCTTGATGCCGGGCTGCCGGAAACCATGCTCAAAGAGCATGACGCGAAAACCCGCGCCGAAGCGTATCTCTTCCCGCAGGAGTTCGCCGCGCTGCGTCCGCTGCTGGCGGACTACCTGAGCACGGTCTTTGCGCGCTCCAACTTCGAAACTGAGTTCTCCACGCGCGGGATCTACTTCGCCAGCGGGACGCAGGAAGGCATGCCGTTTGACCGCGTAATGGGCGAACTGAACCGCGCGCTCTCCCTGCCGGAAGGGGCAGAGCGCGATAACTGGGATTCGGTCAGTAAAGAAGCCCCAATCCCGGGCGCGAAGGGCCAGAGTTTCTTCATCAAGAACCTGCTGCAAAACGTTATTTTCCAGGAAGCCGGGATCGCCGGGGAAAACCGCTGGTGGGAACTGCGCAACCGGGCGGTGATCTGGTCCGGCTACGTGGCGCTGCTGGCCCTACTGGCGATCCTCGGCGGGCTGTGGCTGACCAGCTATGCTAAAAACAAGGCCTATCTGGAAGAGGTGGATGCGAAGGTGCCGCTGCTGGATCAGCAGAGCAAAGCGTTGCAGAACCAGCCGCAGCGTGACCTGTTCGATCTGCTGCCGTTGCTGAATGGCCTGGTGGACCTGCCGAAAAGCGATGCGTTTGATGTCAACGATCCGCCGGTCTCCCGCCGCATGGGGCTTTACCGTGGGGATGACGTCAGCGATGCTTCGCAGTCCCTGTACCAGAAGGCGCTGGATCAGCTGCTGTTGCCCGCCGTTGCTATGCACATCACCACCTGGCTGCGCAACGACAACGGCAGCGACGTGGAGTACAGCTACGAGGCGCTGAAAGCCTATCAGATGCTCTATCAGCCGAAGCACTACGACGGCAAATTCCTGCACTCCTGGGTGATGCTCAACCTGCAGCGCAACCTGCCGCAAAACGTCACGAAGGCGCAGCTGCAGCAGCTCGAATGGCACCTCACCCAGCTGCTGGAGCCGAAAATTCAGGCCTCGCCGTACGCGCAGGACGAATCCCTGGTGGCGCGTGAAAGAGCGCTGATCAACCAGCAGCCGCTTTCAACCCGCGTCTACGGTCGCCTGAAGCGCCTGCTGGAACATGACGACAACCTCAAACCGGTCTCCCTTTCCGACCTGGGCGGGCCACAGAGCGAGCTGGTGTTTTCCCGCAAAAGCGGTAAGCCGGTGAGCGAAGGGGTGCCGGGTCTTTATACGCCGGACGGTTACTGGAAAAGCTTTAACAGCCAGATTGACAGCGTAACGACCGCTCTGCATGAAGACGACGCCTGGGTGCTGGGCGCCGCGACCGCGCAGGAAGATAAACAGCAGATCGATAACGCCGTACGCCAGCTCTACATGCGCGACTTTATCGCGAACTGGGATCGCTTTCTCGCCGACATCCAGCTTAACAACAGCGCCGATCTCTCCCAGCGCATCAACACTGCGCGCCTGCTCTCTGGCGCAAACTCGCCCCTGCGCCGTCTGGTGCAGAACCTGAGCCAGGTGCTGACGCTCTCCCGAGATACCCCGGCACCGGAAGATGCCGATAAAGCGCAGGCGCAGAGCAACCGCGCCACCCGCACGCTGGAAGCGCTGTTCAGCAATAATGACAATGCCCCGACGCAGGCCGCCGCGATTACTCAGGCGCCGGAGCAGCTGGTGACGGACCACTACGCGCCGATGATTGAGCTGGCCCAGCCGCTGGAAAAGGGTGGCAAGACCATCGTCTTTGATGATTTTCTTAAGCAGGTGGATGAGCTTTATCGTTACCTGACCGCCGTGCAGGACGCCGCCAACAGCGGTATGCCGGCACCGGGCGGCGAGGCGATCAGCCGTCTGCAGGCCAGCGCCGGTCGACTGCCGGGCGGATTGCAAACCATGTTCAGCAACATGGCGGTGGGGGCCAGCAGCGATACCCAGCGCCGCGATCTGGAAAACGTGCGTAAGCGGATCAACGTTGAAGTCGGCGGTTTCTGCCGTCAGGCGATCGCCGGTCGCTACCCGCTAGTGCGCAGCGCCAGCACTGAGGTCACTCCGGACGATCTCGCCCGCATGTTCGCGCCGGGCACCGGGCTGATGGATACCTTCTTTCGCGATAACCTGACCAGCAAAGTGGATACGACGCAGGCAAACTGGCGCTTTATGCCGGGTATCGACGGTAAAACCCTGCCGGGCAGCGAAGGGCTGCTGAGACCGTTCCAGCAGGCCCAGTCGATTCGCGACGCCTTCTTTGCTAACGGCGCAACCACGCCGTCTTTCAAGGTGACGGTTCGCACCGTTCGAATGGATAACACCATTCTGAACCTGACGCTGGATGTCGACGGCCAGCTGCTGCGTTACAGCCACGGTCCGCAGGCGGTGCAGATCATGAACTGGCCGGGGCCGGGCGGCACCAACCAGGTCCGTATGCAGCTGGGTCTGGCTAACGGCAGCACCGCGACGCTTGTGACCAACGGCTCCTGGGCGCTCAACCGCTTTTTTGACAAAGCGAGCACCAGCCCGGGCGCGGGAAGCCTGAGCCGTCAGGCCACCTTCAACGTCGACGGACATCAGGTCACGCTGGAGTTTGCGCCAAACAGCATCCGCAACCCGTTCCAGCTTCCCCGTTTTTCATGCCCATAACCGCAAGGACAGCCGTATGACGAATACCCCTGCGATGAACCGCTACAGCTGGTATGGCAAATTACCCAGCGCCGGAGATTTCCTGCAGCGTCGCTTTCCTGACACCTTACAGCGCCAGTGGTCGCACTGGTTTCAGGTTGGCCTGCTGGCCTGGCAGCAGGAAGAGCAGCGCAGCGGCGAGCGCCAGTTCACCAAAGCTCCGGTCTGGAATTTCGTCGTCCCGCCGATGCTGGGCAGCCAGATGATCCAGATGGGCTGCCTGCTGCCCGGCCGCGACAGCGTTGGCCGACAGTACCCGGTCTGCATTCAGCTGAGTTTCGCCCCGTCAGAGTGGTCGACCAGCCTGCTCAGCCAGGCGGAGAGCTGGTATCAGCAAATTGGTCGTCTGGGGCTGCACGCGGTGCGTAACAGCTTTTCCGCCTCGCAGCTGGATGAGATGCTGATGTCCATTCCGGCGCCGCAGCCCGTCGGGCCACAGAAGCGCTCTGACATCCTCGACGTCATTGGTTACGACGAGGACGGCCAAAGCACGCTGGGCTGGCCGCAGGCGGCAGAGTGCTTTGACCCGCTGCGTCAGACCAGCTACTGGTGGACTAACCGCTGCGACGGTTACCCGCTATACACCCACGTTCACAGCGGCAACTTCACCGGGCAGCTTTTTACCCTGCTGTTCGACCCGGCAGGGGGCGCCCGCCCGGGGCGTCACGGTCTCTATCCGCCTATGTTTGAATAAGCAGGGATCTCATGAATATCGAAGAATTTCTCGCGCCAATAAGTCCCGACAAGCCCTGTGGCGACAATCTGGAATATGACGCTGATTTCCAGGCGATGAACCAGGCCAGTCAGGGCAAAGCGGAACAGCAGTTTGGCGACACCATCATCCCGGCAGAGCCTGCGGACTGGAACACGGTAGAAAAATTCGCTACCAGCCTGCTGAGCCGCACCAAAGATCTTCGCGTGATGCTGGCGTTAACCCACGCCTGGACCCGCCGTCGCGGTCTTGCAGGCTACGCCGACGGACTGTTGCTGGTGCAGGAAGCTATCGCGCGCTACTGGGAGCCGCTCTATCCGCTGCTGGAAGAGTATGGCGAAACCGACCCGTTCTATCGCATTAACGCTCTGGCAGGGCTGAGCGATAAATCCGAGCTCACCGTCGCGGTACGTAACGCCTCGCTGCTGCGTTCAAACGGCGATGAAATTTCGCTGCGTGACGCCCAGGCGCTGCTGGACGGCAGTAAAACCGAATGTCCAGACTATCCCGGCGGCCGTCCAAGACTGATTGACGAACTGGCCCGCGGCGACCAGCCGGGGACCACAGCGGTCATTGTGATTAACGAACGACTGCTGGCCATCCGCGAGCTGCTCACCGGGCATCTCGGTGAAAGCGGCGTACCGGAAATGGAACAGCTGTTGAAAACCGTGGGGCTGGTCGCCAGCGCGTGTCAGGTGACCGACATCAGCAAGCTGCTGCCGAACCGTGAAGCGCAGGCTGAACAGCACGCTGAGCCGCAGCCTGCGGCAGCGCAGCCCGTTCAGCCAGTCACCGACTGGCGCAGCGTGCAGGTTACCAGCCGCGCCGACGCGCAGCTAATGCTGGAAAAAGCGAAGCAGTATTTCGCGCAGTACGAACCGAGCCACCCCGCGCCGCTGATGATTGAACGGGTGCAGCGGCTGTCAGAACTTAACTTTATGGACATTATTCGCGACCTGGCGCCAGACGGCGTTAACCAACTGGAAAACATCTTTGGACGCCGCGAATGACGCGTCCTGGCATTATGACGACAGGCATGGAGTCTGCCGTTTCACCTTCACCGCGCATCTTTGATGGAGAACATCATGGCAATGAGTAACAGTGGACAGAAATTCATCGCACGCAACCGTGCTCCCCGCGTGCAGATCGAATACGACGTAGAGATCTACGGTGCAGAACGCAAAATTCAGCTGCCGTTTGTGATGGGCGTTATGGCCGATCTGGTTGGCAAGCCGGTGGAAAACCTGCCAGCCGTCGACGAGCGTAAATTCCTGGAAATCGACATCGATAACTTCGATGAACGCATGAAGGCACTGAAGCCGCGCGTGGCGTTCCAGGTTGATAACACCCTGACCGGCGAAGGTAAGCTCAACGTCGATCTGACCTTCGACAGCATGGACGACTTCCTGCCGGACGCGGTGGCCCGCAAAGTCGAGCCGCTGAACAAGCTGCTGGAGGCGCGCACGCAGCTCTCTAACCTGCTGACCTACATGGACGGCAAAAACGGTGCGGAAGAGCTGATCGCAAAAATCCTTCAGGATCCGACGCTGCTCAAATCCCTGAGCCAGATGCCAAAAAATGACGAAAGTGCGAAAGGTAGCGAGGAATAATCGATGAGCAACCAGACTCAACAACACGATCAGCAGGCGGGTCAGGCGTTCAGCCAGGATGAGTTCAGCGCGCTGCTGAACAAAGAGTTCCGCCCGAAAACCGATCAGGCGCGTTCCGCCGTGGAGAGTGCGGTCAAGACCCTGGCGCAGCAGGCGCTGGAAAATACCGTCACCTTCTCGAACGACACCTACCGCACCATTCAGAACCTGATTGCCGGTATCGACGAGCAGCTCTCCCAGCAGGTGAACCAGATCATTCACCACGAAGAGTTTCAGAAGCTGGAGAGCGCCTGGCGCGGCCTGAGCTACCTGGTCAACAATACCGAAACTGACGAGATGCTGAAGATCCGCTTTATGAGCATCTCCAAGCAGGAGCTGGGCCGCACCCTGAAACGTTACAAGGGCGTGGGCTGGGACCAGAGCCCGATCTTCAAGAAAATCTACGAGCAGGAGTACGGTCAGTTCGGCGGCGAGCCGTTTGGCTGCATCGTCGGCGACTATTACTTCGACCACAGCCCGCAGGACGTTGAGCTGCTGGGGGAAATGGCGCGCATTGGCTCTGCGGCGCACTGTCCGTTCATTACCGGTACCGCGCCGGGCGTGATGCAGATGGAGTCCTGGCAGGAGCTGGCTAACCCGCGCGATCTGACCAAGATCTTCCAGAACACCGAATACGCCGCCTGGCGTTCACTGCGTGAATCCGAAGACGCCCGCTATCTGGGGCTGGTGATGCCGCGCTTCCTGTCGCGCCTGCCGTACGGCATTCGCACTAACCCGGTGGACAGCTTTGACTTTGAAGAGCAGACCGACGGCGCAAACCACAACAGCTACTCGTGGGCGAACGCGGCCTATGCGATGGCCGCCAACATCAACCGTTCCTTCAAAGAGTACGGCTGGTGCACCTCGATTCGCGGCGTGGAGTCCGGCGGGGCGGTGGAAAACCTGCCGTGCCATACCTTCCCGAGCGATGACGGCGGCGTGGACATGAAGTGCCCGACCGAGATCGCCATCAGCGATCGTCGCGAAGCCGAGCTGGCAAAAAACGGCTTTATGCCGCTGGTACACCGCAAAAACTCCGACTTTGCCGCCTTCATCGGCGCGCAGTCCCTGCAAAAACCGGCGGAGTACCACGATCCGGATGCGACCGCCAACGCGCGCCTGGCATCACGCCTGCCGTACCTGTTCGCCTGCTGCCGCTTTGCCCACTACCTGAAGTGCATCGTGCGCGACAAAATCGGCTCCTTCCGCGAGCGCGAAGAGATGGAGCGCTGGCTGAACGACTGGGTGATGAACTACGTCGACGGTGACCCGGCTAACTCCTCCCAGGAGACCAAGTCCCGCAAACCGCTGGCGGCTGCGGAAGTTCAGGTGCAGGAGATTGAAGACAACCCGGGCTACTACGCCGCGAAGTTCTTCCTGCGTCCACACTACCAGCTGGAAGGTCTGACCGTTTCTCTGCGTCTGGTTTCTAAACTGCCGTCGCTGAAGACGAAAGACGCGTGATGACGATTGCCGGCCCGCAGGGGCCGGCAGCTTTACTGTTAATTCGAGATAGCTAATGAATTTACCTTTAAAAACGATAACAAGAAAATTCATCAGCTATTTAATCAGTTATACATTGCTCATTATTTCATTCGTGCTATTTGTGACAGTATCTGGCTACTATTTCTTTATATTTAACTGGCCGGACGATGTCCGGCAAATCGTAATGCATGGATCCTTATGTACTGGACTTAATGCATTAGCGATAGGTATATACGTTGTTGCAGAGAAGCGGAAAGAGAAATGTTAGTTCCTCATGCTGGTCAGTGTGTTACTGAGTATATAGAAAAGGATATCAGATGAAATATTTGGGTTATCTCCTCGTGTTTATGACTTCTTATGTAAATGCCGGAAATAGCTATCCTGATTTTTATCATAAGCAAACATACCGGCAGGTTTTAAAAGATTTAGTTCTGGCGCGCTGCCTTGCGCAGGTGGCAGATAAAGGCAGTAAGTTTTCTGCTGATGCGGCTCGCAGTGCGAGTGCATTCATTGAATGGATTCCTTTTGATGCCGAAAATGGCACGGATAAAGTGAATGTCCTCATTGGGAAATATATAAATCAAATTAACGGATTTCATTCAGAGCGAAAACCCGATGTCAAAGGCGTAACCTTAAACTGTTTACGACTTTATCACAGCGACGAACTTAACGAACTTGCACCTCAGTTAATCATCGGAAATCCTGACCGCACCTGGTTACAGGATAATCCACAAGAGTAAAAGACTTCACATTCTTTCCTTTCATTCAGGGGGAATGTAAGACTGTCAAATGACATGGGTCGTTTGATATGAGGCAGAGGTAAAATATGGACGGTTTTATTCAGCCCCATGCTTTCCTGTTTGCCATATAAGGGCTTTTTCGAAAGCAATATTGTTCATCCACGAAGAGTAGATATTATGGCTATTGATATGTTTCTGAAGGTCGAGGGTGTTACGGGCGAATCTAAAGATTCTAACCACACCGGCTGGACTGATATTACCTCCTTCTCCTGGGGCGCTTCCCAGCCAGGTAATATGAGCGTTGGCGGTGGCGGCGGTGCCGGTAAAGTTAACTTTAACGACCTGCACGTTAACGCGCTGATCGACAAATCCACCACCGCTATCCTGAAACACTGCGCCAGCGGTAAACACCTGACTAAGGTTGAGCTGTCCGTCTGTAAAGCGGGCGGTCAGCAGGTGGAATACTCCCGCATTACGCTGGAAGATGTGCTGGTGACTTCCGTTCAGTACACCGGTGCAGACAACGGCGACACCGTGGGTGTGACCTATGCATTCCAGGCTGCGAAAGTGAAACAGCAGTACTGGGAGCAGACCACGTCGGGTGGTAAAGGTGCTGAAAGCAGCGCTGGCTGGAACATCAAAGAAAACAAAGAAGCGTAATTGCGCATATGGCCGGGGAGATATCCCCGGTCATTATTCGGAAGGCTTAATTTATTTTTTAGAGAATGAATTATGAGCGTAAAATCAATGATTTCCCCGGGTTATTGCGTTGTGCAGCAGGCGGGGACATTAGATTTCC
Source organism: Enterobacter cloacae complex sp. P2B (assembly GCF_014895985.1). Taxonomy (NCBI): domain Bacteria; kingdom Pseudomonadati; phylum Pseudomonadota; class Gammaproteobacteria; order Enterobacterales; family Enterobacteriaceae; genus Enterobacter; species Enterobacter cloacae complex sp. P2B. Next base: position 165,966 of record NZ_JADBQQ010000018.1, read on the forward strand.
AGGCCAGACTTCTGTTCAGTAAACCTGATAGTGAAGCAGCGCGTTACTTTATGCAAATCAACAGGGATACAGCATGGTTGAAGCCAGGGCAAATATTAATTCTTAATACCCCCGGTGCTGAGAATACTGTTCAGCTAAAACAATTACAAAATGCAAAGCAAAAGGTTAATGGAGCCTTGTCTGAGCTAAATACAGATGAGGCCAATTTCTTTAACAAACATTTTAATACCATCGCCGCATTAACAAATTTTATGGATAAATCCCTCGGGGTGGTTGCTGATGCGGGTGAAAGGTACTTTAGCGAAATAGAAAAGAAATTAAAAGCTATTGAGTTGGCTTATCAAAATCAATACAGAACGCAAGGGACATTGATCGGGCAGCAGTTTTTTGTTGAGAGACAAAAACTTTTTTCTGAGCTGGACGTTTTATTAAATAAGCTTTCCAGACTAACGCTGAAACTGAAACCTTATGAAGAAATCAAGCACGCTTTAGGTTTATCAAGCAGGTCAATTGTCCACGAATGGAGTACCGCAGGTGTTGCCTCGATACGAGGGTATTCAACATATGTAGACAATGCATCAAAAGCTGCCCGTTACCTGAAAATGGGGGGATGGCTTGCTATCGGCTTCGCTGGTGCAAACACAACCAATGAAGTTTATGATGCCTGTACAGTAGGTAGAGAGCAGAATTGCTCCAAAGTCGCCGTTAAGAAGTACAGTCAATTCGGTGCAAGTCTTGCGGGCGGGATTTATGGCGGAAAATATGGAGCCATGGCTGGCGCTGGCGTATGTGTTGCATTGGGAGTGGCAACAGGTGGTGTAGGGTTGCTCGCATGTTCCGTGGTAGGCGCCGCTGCGGGTGGATACGTTGGTGGCGAAGTAGCCGGTGGAGCAACGGAATATGTAATGGATAAACTATGGTGAATGTAGAAAATATTCTTTTATTTCTGATCGTAGTTTTATTCTTAATTGTCGTAATCATGGATCTCGTTAGTTCTCGTTATTTTAAAAGACACGAAACTGAATATAATCTACTTCTTTCAGAATATAGGCAAAAAGGCTACGATCTCGATCTGGTGACAAATTCCGCATCATTTTTTGGTTCGCTGGCGAATTATCAAAAAATAATCTGGTTTGTTCGTCTTCGCAAAGGCGTGAAGATGAAGTTTACCAAAGACAGAGATGTTCAGGATGATGCCTATAAATTCATTCAGGCTTTACCGGAAGAGAGAATTGGCTGGATATTAAAACTGCATCGATGCTATAAAATTCAGGCCTTATTTTTTACACTATGGCTGCTTATCGGCATTATTTTCCTGAATTTAGTCAAATAGCTCTAATCAGTTCTTAACCCCCAAACCCCGCCGTTCTCATTCCCGAGAGCGGCAGCGTTTGAGCGCTAATCATACCAGCAGGAATACGCCATGCGATTCACGATTATTTCTACGAAACCCGGTCATCAGCCGCCGCAAAGCAGCTGTGATTTTTACGCCCCGGGCGGCACCATTGGGCGCGGTACGGATAACAATCTGGTATTGCCGGACAATGACCGCACCATCTCGCGTCTGCAGGCCATTGTCCACGTTGACGCTCAGGGCGAATGCCGCGTCACCAACCGTGGCAGCGTCACCCGCGTGGTATTAAACGATATTCCGCTGGAGCGCGGACGTCAGGTTGAACTGCAGGATGGCGACATTCTCGGTATTGATGACTACCGTATCGAAGTGACCGAACTGATCCACGACACACAGCCGGTGAGCCGTATGGCGGCCAGCATGCAGCAGCAGGCGCGTCCGACAGCCGCACCCGCTGCGCCCGCAGCGCAAGCGAAGCCTGCTAACCCCGCGCCACGCGGGAAGGCGGAACCGACCGCCGTGCCTTCCGAAATCTGGGACAGCCTGATGCAGGAGTTCTCCATCTCCGACAGCATCTCCAGCAACCGAGCAAAACCGCAGCCTGCGGCCTCACAGGATCCCTTCTCCCAGCCCGCCGCGCCGGAGCGTAATGCCGAAGATCCGTTGGCGATGTTCAACGACAGCGATCCAACGCTTGAGCGCAAGAACGTCGACCCGGACACGCTGTTCAGCGACGAAGCGCTGTTCAAAAAAGAGAGCATTTTTGACGACGTGACGCCTTCTACGCTGGTGCCGCCGGTTGAGGGGCAACCCGCACCTAAAGAAGACGCGGCGGACGAGCTTGACCCGCTGGCGCTGTTCGGTGGAAAGGCCAGCGCGCCAGCCGCGCGCAATGATGACCCGCTCGGGCTGATGGGCGGAGCACCGTTAACCCACCCGGATGATATTGCAGACGAAAAGCCAGCATCAACGCCTGAACCGGAGCAGGAAGAGGACGTGCTTGCCGATTCTCCGCTGTTCGCCCCAGAGCCGCAGGAAACGCCGCGTGAAGAAGAGCCGGCGCGGCCGGATTACGCAGGCTTCACCATGCCTACGCCGCAGGCCGTTGCGCGCAGCAGCGCTCAGGCACCGAAGGGGCGCCTGCGCATCGACCCGGTCAATAACGCGGCATCCCCAACCGCCAGCCCGAATAATGGCGAGAAGGGTGAAGTGCTGCAGGGCGAGCTGCTGCAGGCGCTGCTTGAAGGTATGGGCCTGAGCGAAATGCAGCCTGTTCCGCAGTTTGACCGGGAAAATATGCGTCAGTTGGGGCAGATTCTCGGCATGTTCTCGCAGGGCACCGTGGCGCTGCTCTCGTCGCGCTCCATCCTGAAACGCGGCGTAAAAGCCGATATGACCATGGTGCTGGACGATGCCAACAACCCGTTCAAGCTGTTGCCGACCGGGAAAACCGTCTTAATTCAGATGTTCGGCACCCCGATGCCGGGCTTTATGCCGCCGACCAAATCGGTGCGCGACGCGCTGATCGACCTGCAGGCGCACCAGCTGGGGATGATCTCCGGTATCCGCGCCATCATCGCCGCGATGCTGCAGTCCTTTAACCCGGAACAGCTGGAGGAGCAGGCGAAGCAGAACGGCATGACCTCGCGTCTGGCGCTGCCGGGCAGCCGCAAAGCCGCCCTGTGGGACTATTTTGTTCGTAGCTATGGCGAGACGGCGGGCGAGATTGAGGATGACTTCCACACCCTGTTCGGCGAAGCCTTCCTTCATGCATATGACATGGAGGTGAATCAGTACAAAGACTCACAGAGCGGATCGGAAGACAAATGAATATCGCAACCGCTTCTCTCTCCCGCCAGGGGACGCGCGCCAGCAACCAGGATCAGACGGGAGAAACCATAGGGGAACGCTCGGCCTGCTTTGTCGTCTGCGACGGCATCGCGGGTCTGCCCGGTGGTGAAGTCGCCGCGGAACTGGCCCGTAACAGCATTATCTCCCGCTTCGATGGCGACAAGCACCTCAACGCGCAGCATATCCGCGACTACGTGCAGACGGCGAATCGCACCATTCTGAGCGAACAGCAGGCCGTTCAGGACTATCGCCGGATGGGCACGACGCTGGTCAGCCTTTTCATTGACCGGGATTACGGGCTGGCGTACTGGGCGCATGCCGGCGACAGCCGCCTGTACCTGTTTCGCCGGGGGTGGCTGTGGCACGTCACCACGGACCACAGTCTGGTGCAGCAGATGAAGGATGCCGGGCATCAGACGGACGATCTCAACAGCAACCTGCTTTATCTGGCGCTGGGAATTGAAAACGGCGGACCGGAAGCGAGCTACAGCGACGTGGTGCAGGTAGAAGACGGCGATGCCTTTTTACTCTGCACCGACGGGTTCTGGCACGGCGTCAGCGAAGAGCAAATGAAGCAGTCGCTGCACATGGTCAATACGCCGCAGGAGTGGCTGACCTTAATGAACCAAATCATTCAAAAGAATGGCGAGCAGGAGGGGAATGCGCAGGATAACTATACCGCCCTGGCGGTATGGATGGGCAACCCTCAGGACACCACTTTGCTGCACACCCTCTCTGATGCAGCACAATTTCTTCCCTGCGGAACTGATTAGACACACAAGGAACGATATGAAACTTTGGCTATCGGGTTTGGCACTTCTGGCGGCGACCTCCACCGCGCAGGCTGAAAATTTCCGCATCGTGCAGTCTCCTGCGCAGAAGCTGGATATCTGGATCGACAACATCAAAGACAACACCCCGCAGAGCTGGTGTAAGCCTGAGGTGGCGCTGCGCATTGTGGCGAACGGCAAGAAAGACGTCTCCGTGCTGGAAAACTTTGTGCCGCGCCTTGGCTCGCTGCTGGAACACCAGTGCAGCAAAGTGAATAAACTCAGCTGGACGCTCAACGATCCCGAGGGGACGACGCTGGCGCAGGGCACGGCAGCTAAAGCGCAGGACTGGGCGCTGGTGGTGAAACAGCAGCAGGCCGTGCCTGCCGAGACCGTCACCGCAACCCCAGCCAGCGGCGCGTTACTGCCACCCGATCAGAACGTGGCTTCCCGCACCGTTGCCGCCGACCGCACGCCGTGGCAGGAGTTTACCCTGCAGGATGGCTGCCACCTGCGCACCTTCTGGGAGGGCGGCGCGTCCGCTCCGGCGCTCTTTATTCCGGATTCTGACACCACCCGCTGCGGTAACGGCAGCTGGCTGAGCGGTCACACCGTCGTGTCGCAGTCCCGCAACGGCGGGCAGAAAGAGATGGCGGTGACCTACATTCACGGCTTCCCGGTGATGGGGCTGAATCAGAGCGCCGATCCGGAAAACGCGCTGATCACCTCCGTCAATAAAGAGCGCATGGTATTCAGCACGTCAGACAGCGATCAGAGCTGGATGATCCTGCCTTACGACAGCACCCTGAACAGCTGGAAGAGCAACGGCACGGTAGCGGTAGAAATAACCCGCGAGACCGCCAGCGACGATGCAAAACTGCAGGCGCGTATTGCGGCGGTGAAGAAAACCTGGAGCGCCTGGGTTGCCCCAGGCACCCCGCTGAATATCGTTCTGATTGATACCCTGCGTCCTCAGCTGCGCGATCCGGCAGTGGGCGCCTGGCGCGCGGCGAATTAAGGAATGGCTATGAATACGCTCTATCAACACCTGGCGGGTGAAACGCTCAACGACGCGCTGGCGCGTCTTGAAGCGGAGATCAAAGCCCGTCCGGCAGATGCAGACCTCCGCGCCGCGTTCGTGCAGTTTTTAATCCTCAGCGGCAACGGGACGCGCGCGCTGACCCAGCTGAAAAGCTGGCTGGCGCTGAAGCCGCAGGCGAAACCCACCGTCACGCTGCTGGAGCAGTCCATTCAGGGCGAGCTGCAGCGCGCACAGGTGATGGCGGGGCAGGCGCGTCCGGCCATGCCTGAAACGCAGTGGCCGTGGCTGACCACCCTGGCCGCGGCGCTCCGCGAGGAGGGCGAGCGTGCCCGGTCGCTGCGCCTGGAAGCGCTTGACCAAGCGCAGGCCACTCCCGGTCACATCAGCCTCGAAAACGATGAAGCTCAGGCGTTTGACTGGCTGATGGACGGCGATGCCCGTCTCGGCCCGGTGTGCGAAACCATCGTGAACGGCCGCTATTTCTGGCTGCCGTTTAACGCTATCGCCGAGATCCGTTTCCAGGCGCCTGCCAGCGTGACCGATCTGGTCTGGCGTCACGCGCTGGTGCGCCTGACTGACGGTACGGAGCAGGTATGTCAGATCCCGGCGCGTTACCCGTTTGCTGCCGATGCGTCGGATGCGATCAAACTGGGCCGCACTACCGAGTGGCAGCCGCTCGACGAGGACGGCACCCTGTACGAAGGGATGGGCCAGAAAGCCTGGCTCAGCGAGCAAAGCGAAAGCCCGTTGCTGTCGTTAAGCCTCGTGTCGTTTGCGATGGATGGAGACGATGAGTAATCCCGCTGGCGAAGGCGATCTGCTGCGCAGCGGCTGGCAAGCCCGCAGCAGGCAGGAGAAGGTGGGGGCGCGCGACAAAATGCAGCCTTCGCTGCTCGATCGCCTCACCGATAACGATCCGGAAAAAAAACGCGAGCCGGCCAACAGCAACCTGATCACCCACGCCGCGCTGCGTCGTAACGTGCTGCGGGATTTGCAGTGGCTGTTTAACACCATCAACCACGATGCCTCCGGCGATTTAAGCGCGCTACCGCACGTGAGCCGCTCGGTGGTTAACTTCGGCGTCGCGCCGCTCGCCGGGAAGAGGATGTCGGACATCGAATGGCACGACATTCAGCGCAAGCTCACTGAGGCCATCATCAATTTTGAACCGCGCATTTTGCCGCAGGGGCTGCAGGTCCGCTGCGTGTCGGATACCTCCTCGCTGGATCTGCACAACGTGCTCTCCATTGAGATTAAAGGGCGCTTATGGTGTGTGCCGTACCCGCTGGAGTTTCTGTTTCGCACCGATGTCGATCTGGAAAACGGCCATTTTGAACTGAAAGATGCGGGGTAATCATGGAAAGTAAACTGCTCGAATATTACAACCGTGAGCTGGCCTACCTGCGCGAAATGGGGGCCGAGTTTGCCGAACGCTATCCGAAGGTCGCCGGGCGGCTGGGCATGCGCGGCATCGAAGTGGCGGACCCGTACACCGAACGCCTGATGGAAGGTTTCGCGTTTCTGACCTCCCGCGTGCAAATGAAAATGGACGCGGAGTTTCCGCGTTTCTCCCAGCGTCTGCTGGAGATGATCGCGCCGAACTACCTCGCGCCCACCCCTTCAATGGCGATTGCGGAAATTGAGCCCGACAGCAGCCGCGGCGATCTGAGCAACGGCTTTATCGTGCCGCGCGGCACCATGATGGACAGCCTGGCGCTGAAAAAAACCGGCGTAACCTGCAGCTATACCACCGCGCACGAGGTCAATCTGCTGCCGCTGAAAATCGACAAAGTGGAGCTCGGCGGCGTGCCCGCTGACCTGCCGCTGGCGCAGCTCGGCTTAAGCCAGCGGGGGATCAACAGCGCCTTGCGGATCCGCATTGCCTGCGACGGCCCGCAAAATCTCGGGCACCTGAATTTTGACCGGCTGGAGTTTTTCCTCAGCGGCCCGGACATTGAGGCGCTGAAGCTGCTGGAGCTGGTGATGGAGCACCACGCCGGGATCGTCTGCCAGACGGTCAGCCCGCAGCCGCAGCGACAGCTGCTGGCAACGGATGCGCTGCGTCAGGAGGGCTTTGCGCCGGACCAGGCGCTCCTCCCGGACGATCTGCGCAACTTTGACGGCTACCGTCTGCTGCAGGAGTATTTTGCGTTTCCGGCCCGCTTCCGCTTTATCAGCCTGAGCGGTCTGAGCACGCTTATCCAGCGCTGTGAAAACGAAAAAGCCTTCGATATCTTCATTCTGCTGGATAAGTCGGATGAACAGCTGGAGCGCGTGGTCGACGCCAGCCATCTGGCGCTGCACTGCACGCCGGTCATCAACCTGTTCCCGAAAGTGGCGGCCCGGCAGAAGCTGAATGAAGGCCAGCATGAATACCATCTGGTAGTCGATAACATCCGCCCGCTGGACTACGAAATTTATGCGGTAAATAAAATTTTTGGCAGCGCCGACGGCCAGCGCGACGACCAGACGTTTCGTCCATTCTGGAGTACCTGGAGCGGCGACGCGGGCAACTACGGGGCCTATTTTTCCCTGCGCCGGGAACAGCGCGTGCTCTCCGAGCACGCCCTGCGCTACGGCACCCGTACCGGCTATATCGGCTCGGAAGTCTTTGTCTCGCTGGTGGATGAGCAGCATGCCCCGTGGCAGGAAAACCTGCGCTACATCTCTGCCGAGGTGCTCTGTACCAGCCGCGACCTGCCGCTGATGCTCCAGCAGGAGCTCGGGCAGTTCATTATGGCCGACTCCATGCCGGTGAAGGGGTTAACCCTGCGCAAAGGCCCGACGCCGCCGCGTCCGGCGCTGGCGGAAGGGTTCAGCACCTGGCGGCTCATCAGCCAGCTGCAGATGAACTACCTCAGCCTGATGGACAGCGAAAATGAAGAGGGGGCAGCGGCGCTGCGCCAGCTGTTAGGTCTGTACGCCAACCTGGCCGAAACGCCGGTTGCGCGTCAGGTGGAGGGGGTTCGCCACTGCGTGCTGGAGCCGGTACACCGCCGCGTGCCTGAACCCGGTCCGGTCGTTTTCGCCCGCGGAATTGGCATCACCCTGACGGTGGACGAGCGGGCGTTTTCCGGCGCCAGCCCGTGGCTTTTCGGCAGCGTGATGGAGCGCCTTTTTGCCCGCCTGGTCTCCATCAACAGCTTCACCGAGTTCACCCTGAAGAGTCAGCAGCGCGGCGAGATAGGCTACTGGGCGCCGCGCATGGGTAAAAGGGCGCTGGTATGAGTGACGCTGCCACCGCACCGCTGCGCGTGCATCGCCTGACGAAGCTGCCGGATACGTTCTGGCACGGGGTCCGCGAGACGCCCTGGCGCTACGATCTGTTTCAGCTGTTAAGGCGCATTGATGCACAGGGCGGCGAGCGCTACCCGCTGGGACGCGCGCCGCTGCCGAAATTTGAGCCGCTGCGCATTGGCCAGCAGCCCTCAATGAGCTTTGCGCCGTCGACGCTGGCCCAGGTACGACAGCGTGAGGAAAGCGGGCTGCATGAGGTGTCGATCCTCAGTTTTGGCCTGTTTGGCCCGAACGGCCCGCTGCCGGTCCACATGACCGAGTATGCCCGCGAGCGGATTCATCATCATCAGGACACCAGCCTCAGCGCGTTTGCCGATCTGTTCCATCATCGTCTGGCGCTGCTGTTTTACCGCGCCTGGGCGGATGCGCAGCCTGCCGTTTCCCTCGATCGCGCCGACAATAAGCGCTTTGAGGGCTACCTGGCGTCGCTGATCGGCATGGGGCAGCCGGGTCAGATGAACAAGGGCAGCCTGAGCGCCCATGCCCGCTTTACCCACGCCGGGCACCTGACCCGCCACGGGCGGGATCCGGAAGGGCTGGAGAAGATCCTGCGCAGCTATTTTAAAGCGCCGGTTAAGCTGGTGAGCAACGTGCCGCAGTGGATGCCGCTCTCCACCCGCGAGCAGGCGCAGCTGGGAGCAGGACGCCGCATGCCGCGCATGGGGGAATCCGCTTTTCTCGGCGTCGCCGTCCGCGACGTGCAGCATAAGTTTCGTATCGAGATTGGCCCGCTGAGCGCGGAGGAGTACAACCGCTTTCTGCCGGGCGAAGCGTGGGTCACCGAGCTGCGCGACTGGGTGCGCCAGTACGCGGGAATTGAGTTTGAATGGGAAACACGGGTGATCCTGCGTGAAGACGCGGTGCAGGGCACCACGCTCGGCAGCGATGGGCGATTAGGCTTTAACACCTGGCTGGGGCATCAGCCGCAGCCTGTCCCGCGTGGCGATCTGGTGTATCGCGCAGAGCGATAAATTTTTCTAACGCATTGTTATCAACGGAACCGAACATGTCAGAAATTAGCCGTGCCGTGCTTTTCGGCAAACTGGATACGCTGTTATTTACCTCTCTGGAAAGCGCGACTGCCTTCTGTAAGCTGCGCGGCAACCCCTACGTTGAGCTGGTGCACTGGCTGCATCAGCTGATGCAGCAGCAGGATGGCGATCTGCAGCAGGTCATCCGCCACTTTGCCCTCGACGAACAGCAGTTAACGCGCGATATCGTGGCGGCGCTGGACGCTCTGCCGCGCGGCGCAAGTTCCGTTTCCGATCTCTCCGAACATATCGACAGCGCCGTGGAGCGCGCCTGGGTCTTCGGCTCGCTGAAGTTTGGCGTCAGCCGCATTCGCGGCGGCCATTTGCTGATCGGCATCCTCAAGACCTGGAATCTGGCCAACGTGCTGAAAAGCATCTCGTTGCAGTTCACCCGCCTCAACGTCGAAGTTCTGATCGAGCAGTTCGACGCTATTTGCGCCAACAGCAAAGAGACGCAGCAGGCCGCTGCCGCCGTCGACGCACCCGCGGGTGCGGTCCCGGCGGCTCAGGGTACGCTGGCCCAGTACGGCCAGGACCTGACCGCTCGCGCCCGCGACGGGAAGATTGACCCGGTTGTCGGGCGCGACGAGGAGATCCGCCAGATGGTGGATATCCTGATGCGTCGCCGCCAGAACAACCCGCTGCTGACCGGGGAGGCCGGGGTCGGCAAAACCGCAGTCGTTGAAGGGCTGGCGCTGCGTATCGCCGACGGCGACGTGCCGGAGCCACTGCAGAACATTCAGCTGTGGCTGCTGGATATCGGCATGCTGCAGGCAGGCGCGGGCATGAAAGGCGAGTTTGAAGCCCGTTTGCAGGCGCTCATTAACGAAGTCCAGTCCAGCGCCACGCCGATTATTCTGTTTATCGATGAGATCCACACTCTGATTGGTGCAGGCGGCCAGCAGGGAACAGGCGATGCGGCGAACCTGCTGAAGCCGGCCCTGGCGCGCGGTCAGCTACGCACCATCGGTGCCACCACCTGGGCGGAATACAAAAAGTACATTGAGAAAGACCCGGCGCTGACCCGCCGTTTCCAGACCGTACAGGTTCACGAGCCGGACGAAGCGAAAGCGATTCTGATGCTGCGCAGCACCGTGTCGCCGCTGGAGACGCACCACCAGGTCCTGCTGCTCGACGAAGCGGTCAGCGCGGCGGTGAAGCTGTCCCATCGCTACATTCCGGCGCGTCAGCTGCCGGACAAAGCCGTAGCCCTGCTCGATACCGCCTGCGCCCGCGTCGCGGTCAGCCAGAGCGCGCCGCCGGCGCAGCTGGAAGACTGCCTGCGCCATCTTGCCGCGCTGGACGTGGAAATTGAAATTGCTGAACGCGAAGCGCGCGTCGGCGCCGGTGAGGCCGACCGCGTAGCGTCGTTAATCACAGAGCGCGACGCGTATGAAACAAAACGCGAAGCTCTGGCCCGGCGCTGGGAAGACGAGCGCGGTCTGGTGCAGGAGATCATCCGCCTGCGCGCCGCGCTGTTTGCGGCGGGCGAGGAAGAGACCGCCGAGCTGCGCGGCCAGCTGGCGGAGCAGCAGCAGGCGCTGAACGCCTTACAGGGTGACGAGCCGCTGCTGTTTGCCGCGGTAGATGAAAACGTGGTCGCCGCAGTCGTCTCTGACTGGACCGGGATCCCGCTGGGCCGGATGGTGAAAAACGAGATCGACGCGGTGCTGAACCTTGCCGATACGCTGAACCAGCGCGTTATCGGCCAGCGTCACGGGCTGGATCTCATTGCCCGACGCGTGAAAACCTCGCGGGCGAAGCTCGACGATCCGAACAAACCGGTGGGCGTCTTTATGCTGTGCGGCCCGTCCGGCGTCGGGAAAACTGAAACCGCGCTGGCGCTGGCGGAATCTCTGTACGGCGGCGAGCAGAACGTCATCACTATCAACATGAGCGAGTTCCAGGAAGCGCACACCGTTTCCACCTTAAAAGGTGCGCCTCCGGGATACGTAGGGTATGGTGAAGGCGGCGTGTTAACCGAGGCCGTGCGCCGTCGCCCTTACAGCGTGGTGCTGCTGGACGAAATTGAAAAAGCGCACCCGGACGTCCATGAGATCTTCTTCCAGGTCTTCGACAAAGGCTGGATGGAGGACGGCGAGGGGCGCCACATTGATTTCCGTAACACCATTATCATTCTGACGTCCAACGTGGGTACCGAGCTGATAAGCGCCATGTGCGCCGATCCGGAGCTGATGCCGGAGCCTGACGCGTTAAGCGGCGCGCTGCGCCAGCCGCTGCTGGAAGTATTCCCGCCGGCGCTGCTGGGCCGCCTGCTGGTGGTGCCGTACTACCCGCTCAGCGACGAGATGCTCGGGCAGATTGTGCGCCTGCAGCTCAAGCGCATTCAGCGTCGTCTGGAAGAGAATCACAGCATTATTTCTGAGTTTGACGACAGCGTGGTGGAACAGATTGTTCAGCGCTGCACCGAGGTGGAGTCCGGTGGCCGCATGGTGGATGCTATTCTGACTAACACCCTGCTGCCTCAGATGAGCCAGATCTTACTTACCGCCAGCCGCAGCGACGAGCAGTTCCGACGCCTGCATGTCACCTGCGAGCAGGGCGAGTTTCACTGTCAGTTTGCCGCGTAATAATCATCAAGAGAACTGTAAAAGATGACGGATAATGATAACAATCGGACTGTCCCAAACGCGCTCCCGGTCGGGTACCGCTTCAACGAGTTTGAAATCAAAGAGGTGATCGGCGGCGGCGGTTTTGGCATTGTCTATCGCGCGTGGGATCACCAGCTCGAACGCACTATCGCTATCAAAGAATTTATGCCTTCCTCGCTCGCCGTGCGCGGCGACGACATGACCCTGGTGCTGCGCAGCGAGCGCTTTGGCAAAGCATTTTCCGCGGGCCTGAACAGCTTTATTCAGGAAGCGCGTCTGCTGGCGCGTTTTAACCACCCGAACCTGCTGCACGTCCTGCGTTTCTGGGTGCAAAACGACACGGCTTACATGGGGACGCTGTTTTATAGCGGCACCACGCTTTCACGCCTGCGCGAAGAAAAACCGGAGCTGATCAACGAGGCCTGGATCCGCCGCACGCTGCCGATGCTGTTCGGCGCGATCAAGACCATCCACGACGAAGGCTATCTGCACCGTGATATCTCTCTGGATAACATTCAGATCCAGGATAACGGCCTGCCGGTGCTGCTCGATTTCGGCTCCGCGCGCCGCACCATCGGTAACCTTTCCGACGAAACGGAAACCATGCTGCGCCCCGGCTTTGCGCCGATTGAGCAGTACACAGACGATAACGAGAGCGAGCAGGGGCCGTGGACGGATATTTACGCCCTCGGCGCGGTGCTGCGTACCCTGATTGTGGGTTCTCCGCCGCCGGTCAGCGTGGTGCGCTCCATCCAGGATACCTGTAAGCCGCTGGTGGAAATCATGCCGCAGGGCTACTCCATCCCGCTGCTGCAGGCCATCGACCGCGCGCTGGCGCTGCACATGGAGGACCGTCCGCAGTCTATCGACGAATTCGGGGCGCTGATTGAGATGCCGGTCGCCGGGATCAACGACGTGCTCACCGCCAAAAAGACCGGCACCATGCTGGTTCCGGTTGAGGAAGAGAAGCCAGCTTCGGTGCTCGACTGGCGTCGCTATAAGATCCCGGGCATGGTTGCCGCGGGCGTGCTGGTGGGCGTTGTCGCCGGGGCGATGCTGTTCAGCGGTGGGAATGATGCGCCTGAGCAGGCTGCCCAGGCTCCGTCAGAGACGCGTCCGACAGAAACTGCCGCGAACGCGCCAGAGGTGAAGCCAGAAACGGCGACGGTGAGCGAGCCGGCGACGGCACAGCAGACGCCACCGCCTGCCGCGAGCCCGATTGCGCTGGTCTATATCCGTATCCAGGACGGTGAAATGCTGAAAGTGAACGGCGAACCAAAAGCGCTGCGTCCGGCGACCAACGGCTATGCCTCGCTCAAGCTGCCAGCCGGAGAGGCGAAGATTGAACTGCAGGGCAACGGGAGAACGCGCAGCCAGACGCTGGATATCAGCAAGCCGGGCACCTGGCTGGTGAATCCTTAGTAATGCACGATCTTCAAGGCCAGAGACTTATTCCAAAGGTGTTCGAAGAGCGTCTCTCCTCTTTATGTACAAAATCGCTTTAGGATTGAAAGCTCAGTTGGCTTAGTAGCGGTGGTCTTAATTGACCACCGTCAGTGAAAAACGACAGGCCCTTTTGTCTCCGACCCCGGAGAGTTAGCTGAAGCGAAGATGCGGAATTCCATTTTTGTCAGTGTTAATTACGTGTATATACAAAATGTCGCTCATTTAAAGAGTAAATCAGGGTATTTCTGGGGAAGTATGGATCTTCTCGCAATTTTAATTTATTGCGCGAATTCAGTACGCCACAACAGAATCCCATTTCTTTCTGACGCAAAAGCATTTAGTGCTTCGTTGAATTATTTTGCAGGTGATGGTTTCAGCATTTTGGTCATGCTTTTTTTTGTGCTTGACTTACTTTTACTACTCTCTTTGTTTGCTTCGGCCTGGTTATTCTTCAAACGAAAGAACGGCGCAGTCAAATTTGCTCTTGCTCAGGAATTATTTCGTTTGATTTCATTCAGATGTTCAGTCTCATTTTTCCCTCTTTTAGTAAGCGTGTTTGGAATTTCAAACGTCTGGTTGAATGTAGGGTTATTTGTCACATCAGAGTCACTGAAAATCTACTCTCTTGTTTTTTGGATGAACGAGCGGGAAAAGCCCCTTTCTTGAATGATGCTTTATCAGAGATGCGACCCGCTTTTTTGCATCGCATAAGCTAAATGGAATAAAGATTATGCTCAACCGAATTACCGTTCAGCTCCCGGTGGAGGGGCTTCTGTTCTGGAAACTGACGGGCCGCGAGGCGATGTCCGAGTCGTTTGCGCTGACGCTGACCGTGCTCGGCACGGACGCGCGCATTGACCGCAGTAAGCTGCTGGGCCAGCCGGTCACGGTGACCATCCCGACGCAGAGACTGCTGACGTCCCGCTATATTAACGGCAAGATTACCCGCGTGGCGGTCAGCGCCGTTGAGCTGACGGGCACCCGCTATGCGGTGTACCAGCTGACGGTGGAGCCGGACCTGTGGCCGATGAAGCGCGACCGTAACCTGCGTATCTTCCAGGGCCAGACGGTGCCGCAGATTGTGAAAACCCTTCTGGGCGAGCATCAGGTCAACGTTGAGGATAAGCTCACCGGCAGCTACCGGGTATGGGACTACTGCGTGCAGTATCAGGAGTCGAGCCTGGACTTCATCAGCCGCCTGATGGAGCTGGAGGGGATCGCCTATCACTTCAGCCACGAGGCTGACAAGCACACCCTGGTGCTGACTGACGCCGCCACGCAGCATCAGCCGTTCAGCGGCTATGAGGTCATTCCTTACCACCAGACGCCGTCCGGCGGCAGTACGGATGAAGAGGGTATCAGCCAGTGGGCGCTGGAGGACAGCGTGACGCCGGGGATTTACAGCCTCGACGACTATGACTTCCGCAAGCCGAACGCGTGGCTGTTCCAGGCCCAGCAGAACCCGGCGTCGCCGAAGCCGGGCAGCATCGACGTGTACGACTGGCCGGGGCGCTTTGTGGACAAAGGTCACGGGGAGTTCTATGCCCGTATCCGTCAGGAGCGCTGGCAGGTTGAGCACCAGCAGATTCAGGCCACCGCCACGGCGGCGGGGATAGCGCCAGGGCACACCTTCACGTTAACCAACGCGCCGTTCTTCAGCGACAACGGGGAGTATCTGGTGACGGCGGCGGGCTACCACTTCGAGGAGAACCGCTACGCGAGCGGCGAGGGGGAGACCATACACCGTACCGATTTCACGGTCATTCCGTCGGCGGTGGTTTACCGCCCGGCGCAGAGCACGGCTTGGCCGCGCACCTACGGCCCGCAGACCGCGAAGGTGGTGGGGCCGAAGGGGGAGAGTATCTGGACGGATAAATATGGCCGGGTGAAGGTGAAGTTCCACTGGGACCGGCTGGCGAAGGGCGATGACACCAGCTCCTGCTGGGTTCGCGTGTCGAGCGCGTGGGCAGGCCAGGGCTACGGCGGGGTGCAAATCCCGCGCGTCGGCGACGAGGTGGTGGTGGACTTTATCAACGGCGACCCGGACCGTCCGATTATTACCGGCCGCGTGTATAACGACGCAAGCATGCCGCCGTGGGCGCTTCCGGCTGCGGCGACGCAGATGGGCTTTTATAGCCGCAGCAAAGATGGCCATAAAGACAATGCCAATATTCTCCGTTTTGAAGATAAAGCCGGGCACGAGCAGATCTGGATCCATGCAGAAAAAAATATGGATACGGATATTGAAAATTCTGAAACTCATGATGTCGGTGTCGATCGTAGAAAAACCATCGGACAGGATGAGAATATTACGATTAAGCGGAACCTGAAATCAGATGTAGGTAATAATGAAACGCATAATATTGGTAACAAGCACGTTATAAACGTTGGGAAAGATCAAACCGTCTTGACCATGGATAAAGAAGGTAACGCGCTGCTGGAATCTGTGACCACGATTAAACTCAAAGTTAAAGACAACTATATTCTGATCGCCCCGGATACCATTGAGATTCACGTAGGCCAAGGCAACCTCAAAGCAGAGGCTGTGGAACAAGCCATCTTCAAAGGTGATGAGCTTACAAGACTAGGTGATGGGATCAATACCGAGCTCAAAGCAAATGATACGGTGAGTATAACGGGAACTAACCTTACCGATATTAAGGGCGCGATTGTAAAAGTTAACAGTTAATCTGCGTACAGAGAACGCTATTATGGGAAAACCAGCCGCCAGAGCGCGCATTGATTCCAGCGCACATACTGGCCCAATTCAAAGCGGAAGTCCCAACGTAATTATTGGCGGATTTCCGGCAGCACGAAAAGGCGACCCGCTTTCATGCTCCCAACATGGTCAGGGAAGTATTCTCAGTGGTTCAACAACGGTATTTGTGAATGGTTTGCCTCTCGCCAGGGAAGGTGACAAGACGGGTTGCAATACCTCAGCGACCCCTGCGGTCGCATCCACTCAACCCGCACCTCCGCAATACTGGGGCGGAACGGCGGCGAAGGATGCGGGTAAAGATGGTGCTATACATGGTGATGTTTACGACGCCCGTGTGCTTGGCGCCTATGCAAGCCTTGAAGATAAATCCGGCTTTGGAAAACCCGATACGGCTTCAGCCGGATTCGCACTTGCCGATATCACGGTCGGGAATACAAAAAGTCAGGATAAATATAAAGGCGAGGTACGTACTAAAGTAGGGGTGGCGACTGCCAGCGGCACGTTAGTGACCGATCGAGCTGATTACGGGGCGATTAATCTCAATGCAAACGCCACCGCAATACAATATGGCGCCTCGGGAAGCATTGGAAAAGAAGGGCAACAATACGGCGGCGTCGGTGGGGATGTATACCTGGCAACCGCTGAAGCGAAGGCCGTCAGTGAACTATATGACGGAAATAAAGGGCGTTATGGTTTTAATGTTGAACTTGGCGCAGAAGCCGCGGCGGTCAAAGGAGAGGCGACGGCTAAAGCCGATTTTTATGGCGTAGTCGTTGCCGATGGCAAGCTTTCAGGGAGTGCAGGGAGCGCTGGCGCTTCTGCAGGCGTGGGAACCTGGATTGATAGCACTGATTATTCATTCAACCTTAAGGTGTCCGGTGAGCTTGCAGCGGCGCTCGGTCTGGGAGGGGATGCCAGTATCAAATTTGCTCTCAAACCGATCCTTGACTGGATTTATGACGATGATGAAAGTAAGCCGTCCCCAGCGGCGGGCAGTGGCGATGGTGTGATTAAGACTGGCTGTGTTACAGTCCTGATAGGAGATTAAAATGTGTAAATGGGGAACGTTGTGATGCATTGGTTTTTCTTTATAGTCTTTATGATTTGGACGCTAGCGCTTATCTGGAATGGAAAAGATTTATTTAACAAAAAGCAATGGCTCCTTGCGGGGTTAATGTTCGTTCTAGTGTTAGTGGCTACGGTCGTCATTGGCTTTACGTTGAAATGGCTTGCTCAGTCAATGTCATTATTTTCCGTCGCAACGGCCAAGCATTATTCGATCATCTTATCCATGTCTTTCTTGTGTGTTTGGGGATTAAAGATCACAGTAGTGCTGCTCTGCACGTTATTTTCCGGGATTATGGGGGGGCACAAAAGATACAACGCGGAAAATTATGAAAAATTATCGTCTATGACACGTGCCGTGGCGCCTGGCTTACTTATCTTTGCTAAAAGCTTAATTACCCTCGGAAGCTTCCTTATGTTTTCGGGTTTATGGCTTAAGTAAGCGCGACGAGTGAGGTTGCATTATGGTTGCTGAAAAACAATATTTTTTTCCTCTTGAGATGAAGGATCAGGAAAAAGAGATTCGGGAAAATTTCTGGAAATGTCTCTATACCTCTGCAGAAAAAGAGATGCTTCATTACTGGCTATTGTTACCCCAGAATGTTAAGCCAGCAGAGTTAAAGCCGATCACATTTCAGGAGGTTGGGCTGACGAATATCGGACGATACATCGCCGATGACACCGGCCCCTATATTGAAGTCTGGGCTGCATATGAACACTGTCAGTGGGAGATGAATGCGTCAGACTGGCTTATAAATAAGCTCGATTTAATGGGTGAGAAAGTACTGAGCCAAAGAATAATTACGCATCCTTCAGGAAGCGGGAAGTTTGCGGATATCCTGTCAATTAAAACGATGCCATCGGGTGATGAGGTCGTTTCACGATATACGGTGCAGAAGGATTATAATCCTGTAAATGGTGGGGGAAATTACTTCCTTTTGAAAACGGCTTGTGCGTCGAAAGATTACAACACGATTGCCGATACTATTTTCCTGATTGCTATCAACTGGGATTTACTGCATCGCAGCAATTTGATGCTTTCAGAACTGTTGAAAACAGTCAGCCTTAGCAACAAAAATGACAGTGGATTTAAAATTCCGGATTCATGGCTGGTGAATACGCTGGATGATAATCGTCTGGTAATTGAACACACAATAGGTAACGTCAACCATGGAGTGATTAATTTCTGTCTTTTCCGTCAGGCTGATTATCCCGCTGCGCAGGCTATTTTCGATGAAGCAACTGCGCGCTTTAACCGCCACGATAGTGCGGTCTCTCTTACGACATCGGACATTGCCAGCATCCCAAATGATATCAATCCCTCGTTTACAGGCGATCTTTATAGCTGTACGGGAGAGGTAGTCAGTGCTGCTGAGAATATCAGGGCTTATTACGATATGCGTATTTTTAAAATGAATGATTTGTGGTGTTACGTTGAGGTGGTTGGGCCTCATCGTAATCATCAGGATTATTATTACGAAGCCAATAAACGATGCATGGAAATCATTCTTTCTACGTTTCGCATAGAAAAACGATGAGCTGACAAAGTTAATTCATGGCCATCTAAATAAAACCATAGAAATGTGGTTTTATTTTTTGTTTCACAGAAATAATATCATAACCGCCCTCGTTCTGAGGATTAGTTAACTTCAGGCACTGAGAACAGATCATCGTGGAATAAAAAATCATGCTCAGCTGAACTATCGTTCAGCTCGCGGGAGTGGATATTCTGTTCTGAAAACTGACATCCCGCTATGTTAACGGCAAGATTATCCATGTGGCGAACGGTGCCGTTGAGAGAACGGGCACGCACTATGCTGTGTAACAGGTAGAAGTGGAGCATCCGCAGGTTCAGGCCATCGCCAGGGCAGTATTTGAGGTGACTCATGAGTAAAGAAAATTACACCGCGCTGGATTATATCAATGATGCTATTGATGCAATTAATCATCGATTATATGAAAATCCTACATTTTCTTTATATGTTATGGCGAAGAATCAGTTGGACTATATTAAGTCTATTCTAACGGGGTCTGAGAAAGATAAAAGTAAATTGCACAAATTAAATCTTGGAGTGCTTGCGTCAAAAGAGTTTGATACAACCGATGCAGAACTTGCTCAGCATTTGTCCAATGTTAATTATATAGCTTCGCAAATGGGAAAAGGATTGAAGTTTATTCTCCCTCATGAGCAAGACGTTGAGTATTTGAAAAGGCAAAAACGATATCGCAAGTGGTAAACAACGTTTGATTAAAGGGTGCGGGATGATAGATCTTTACAGCGAAGACTCAGTAATTAATCATTATGCCGATCGTTATCGTAACTATATGCCAGTTAATGTTCGTAAGGTAATAAGAAGCAGCATTGATGATTCAAATTCCTCTCATGTATGGGATGAAATATTACCTTTAATCACAAATGAAGATGTTTCACGCGATAAAGCACTTGGGGCGTTAGTGGGTTTGGCTGTTGGAGATGTTGTTGGCACTACTCTTGAATTTAAACGCAGAGACAGCGAACATGTAGCGGATATGATTGGTGGGGGACCTTTTCAATTAAAACCTGGTGAATGGACAGATGATACGTCCATGGCATTATGTCTGGCAGAGACTTATCTTTCAGAAAACAGAATGCACACCGATGTGCTTAGAAAATATCTCCTGAAATGGTATCTTGACGGAGAGAATAGTAGTAATGGTCGGTGCTTCGATATCGGGAATACGACGCGATTCGCACTTGAACAGTATATGCGTGTCGGACCTTCCTGGTATGGTAATACAGAGAAACACACTGCTGGTAATGCTGGGGTTATTCGTCAAGCACCGGTGTCTATCTTTCGTCGAAAATCGCTGCGTGCGATTTACTTCGAATCCCAGGCTCAGAGTCGAGCAACGCATGGCGCGGTAGAGTCAATTAACGCATGCCAATTTCTCGGATTGGTATTGCACTATTTAATTAACGGTTATCAAAAAGAAGAAGCTTTTTCCCCTCATGTTTTCCCACTGTGCGCGCGCGTAATGATCATAAATGCGGGTGAGTATAAGCAAAAAACTCGCGATCAGATTCGTTCAAGTGGTTATGTTATCGATACGCTTGAGGCCGCGATGTGGTCCGTATGGAATACTGACAACTTCCGGGATGCAATTCTGCTGGCCGCCAATCTTGCCGATGACGCTGACAGCGTTGCGGCGACGGCAGGACAATTAGCGGGAGCATTATATGGTTATTCCGGTATTCCGCAGGCTTGGAAAAACAAACTCGTACAACACGAAGGATAGCTACAATGGCGGGTAAATTATTCGATAGAGCACCTGAGGATAATTTCTTATAGTTAGAATTGCCAATGATAAACGGTGGAATCTAATGACTTCAATCTGGTGTGATGCTTTAATTTAACTAAATCCCATGCAAAGGATAAAATGACAATCTTTGGTTATGTTGAAAAAGCATTAATTTTAGCAAAAAAGAGATATGCTGAGGTCAAAAATCAGGATCCTCACTCTCCGCTTTTACAAATGTACGACTCTATTGTACAACAATTATTATTTCTTTGGGATTTAATTGAAGGCAAGGAAAAGGATAAAGCGAAATTATGGGAAATGACGTTCGGTATGTATGCAGTGAAGGAGTTCGATAACTCTGATGAGTTGTTTTTTGAAAGGTTGTCGGATGCCTGGTTTATTGTGGATCAAATCCGCCGAGGCTTAAAGGTTAGACTGCCGCATGAGGTTGATGCCAATTACAGAATGAAACAACATAATCTTAAAATGAAATATCCTGATGAATTCTAGGGGTTGATATTAAAAATATTTTATTATGGGTGAATGGTGATAGACTTACATGCTAATTTGAATGTATTGTTAAAATATGTAGATATATATCGTAAGTACTTACCTGTTAGCAGTCTTTCAGTCCAGCAGAAGATGCAGTATAAATATAATGATAAACTATTAGAATCATCTTTTGATTGCGATGTACAAAAACAATGGGACTTAACACCACAATGTAACATCTCACTCGCGGAATCACGGGATCGTGCTGTCGGTGCGCTTATTGGTCTTGCTGTTGGAGATGCCGTAGGTACAACGCTTGAATTTTTACCTCGTGACAAAGCACATGTCAAAGATATGATAGGTGGTGGGCCATTTCGACTCCGCGCAGGTGAATGGACGGATGATACATCCATGGCATTATGTCTTGCGGAAACGCTTCTTGAGAAAGGTGATGCTGATACTATATGCTTCAGGAATAAGCTTCTGGACTGGTATCAGCATGGTTATAACAGTTCAAATGGCATCTGTTTTGATATAGGTAATACAACTCGATTTGCTTTAGATCAATATTTAACTGTTGGTCCCGGGTGGAGCGGTAATACTGCGCCAGAAACTGCAGGTAATGCATCCATTATCAGACAAGCACCTGTCTCAATTTTTTTTAGAAAATCATTAAACAAATCGTTTTATGAAGCAAAAAAACAAAGTATCGCAACACACGGTGCCGCGGAAGCAATAAATAGCACTCAGTATTTAAGTTATTTGCTTGTGCATATGATTAATGGTAGCAATAAAGATTTTATTTTTTCTCCGCATGTCATGCCGCTTCAGCCACGTGTAATGATTATCAACGCGGGTGAATATAAGAAAAAAACTCGCGATCAGATTCGTTCAAGTGGTTATGTAATCGATACGCTTGAGGCCTCGATGTGGTCCGTATGGAATACTGATAATTTCCGGGATGCGATTCTGCTGGCTGCCAATCTTGCCGATGACGCTGACAGCGTTGCGGCAACGGCGGGACAAATAGCGGGAGCATTATATGGTTATTCCGCTATTCCGCAGGAGTGGAAAAATAAACTCGTACAACATGAACGTATCGCCAAAATGGCTGGTGAATTGTTCGATAGAGCCCCTGAAGACACTTTCTTGTAACTGTTTATCTCGATGAAAATTCAGGAAAAGTGGTTTTTTTGTGGCATGAGAAGTCAATCTTACAGCTACTCATTATCAAACCAGCAGCGTTTACGCTTTGCGTATTGAAATGAGTTAACTTCTGGCACTGAGATTAGTCCATAGTGGAATAATGATTATGCTCAACCGAATTACCGTTCAGCTCCCGGTGGAGGGGCTGCTTTTCTGGAAACTGACGGGCCGCGAGGCGATGTCCGAGTCGTTCGCGCTGGCGCTGACCGTGCTCGGCACGAACGCACGCATCGACCGCAGTAAGCTGCTGGGCCAGCCGGTCACGGTGACCATCCCGACGCAGAATCTGCTGACGTCCCGCTATATTAACGGAAAAATTACCCGCGTGGCGGTCAGCGCCGTTGAGCTGACGGGCACCCGCTATGCGGTGTATCAGCTGACGGTGGAGCCGGACCTGTGGCCAATGAAGCGCGACCGTAACCTGCGTATCTTCCAGGGGCAGACTGTGCCGCAGATTGTGAAAACCCTGCTGGGTGAGCATCAGGTCAACGTTGAGGATAAACTCACCGGCAGCTACCGGGTCTGGGACTACTGCGTGCAGTATCAGGAGTCGAGCCTGGACTTCATCAGCCGCCTGATGGAGCTGGAGGGGATTGCGTATCACTTCAGCCACGATGCGGACAAGCACACCCTGGTGCTGACTGACGCCGCCACGCAGCATCAGCCTTTCAGCGGCTATGAGGTCATTCCTTACCACCAGACGCCGTCCGGCGGCAGTACGGATGAAGAGGGCATCAGCCAGTGGGCGCTGGAGGACAGCGTGACGCCGGGGATTTACAGCCTCGACGACTATGACTTCCGCAAGCCGAACGCGTGGCTTTTCCAGGCCCAGCAGAACCCGGCGTCGCCGAAGCCGGGCAGCATTGACGTGTACGACTGGCCGGGTCGCTTTGTGGACAAAGGTCACGGGGAGTTCTATGCCCGTATCCGTCAGGAGCGCTGGCAGGTGGAGCATCAGCAGATTCAGGCCACCGCCACGGCGGCGGGGATAGCGCCAGGGCACTCCTTCACGTTAACCAACGCGCCGTTCTTTAGCGACAACGGGGAGTATCTGGTGACGGCAGCGGGCTACCACTTCGAGGAGAACCGCTACGCGAGCGGCGAGGGGGAGACCATACACCGTACCGATTTCACGGTCATTCCGTCGGCGGTGGTTTACCGCCCGGCGCAGAGCACGGCTTGGCCGCGCACCTACGGCCCGCAGACGGCGAAGGTGGTGGGGCCGAAGGGGGAGAGTATCTGGACGGATAAATATGGCCGGGTGAAGGTGAAGTTCCACTGGGACCGGCTGGCGAAGGGCGATGACACCAGCTCCTGCTGGGTTCGCGTGTCGAGCGCGTGGGCGGGCCAGGGCTACGGCGGGGTGCAGATCCCGCGCGTCGGCGACGAGGTGGTGGTGGACTTTATCAACGGCGACCCGGACCGTCCGATTATTACCGGCCGCGTGTATAACGACGCGAGCATGCCGCCGTGGGCGCTTCCGGCCGCAGCGACGCAGATGGGCTTTATGAGCCGCACGAAAGGGGGCTCCGTGGACAACGCCAACGCCCTGCGCTTTGAGGATAAAGCGGGCGCAGAACAGGTATGGATCCAGGCCGAGCGCAATATGGATACCAGCGTTAAAAATGATGAAACGCACAGCGTCGGCGGGGCGCGCAGCCATTACGTGAAGAAAAATGAGCTGCATCGTGTGGAAGCAAACCAGACTCAAGCGGTGAAAGGTGGAACCGAGATCCTGACGGGGAAAGGCAAGCTGGATGCGGCGGTCGAGCAGTATGTTATTGCATCCGGGACGAAGCTGCGGCTGGTCTCAGGTGAGAGCGCTATTGAGCTGAACGCTAACGGCAAGATTAACCTGATCGGCAAAGAGTTTAACTTCTTCGTGGAAGGGGATGGTTATATCACCACGGGCGGTAAGCTGCATCTGAATACTTCTGGCACCAAGCCGGGCACAACGGCGCCGGGTTCTGGGCATAAAGGGGATATTGATGCGGCGGTGCAGGCGAAATTTACGCCGGGAAAGGAGAGTAAGGCTGGTGTGGCTGCCAGCGCACCAGCCGAAACCTCTAAAAACGCTACGCCTCCAGCATCCAATGTTCCTTCAAGCGGATATGGAAAGGATGTAGATAGTCTTGTCGATAAATCACCGACGATGAAAAATGACATAGCGACGTTAAAGAAACGAGGCTGGACATTTGAAGAAGGTGAAGCAGGCAAGGGGACGTTTGCCAATCGTCAAAAGCGCGTTATTACCGTTGATAAAAATGAGCTCGGTAACCCGAATGCAGTCGTTCAGTCTCTGTCACATGAAAGTGGTCACGCTTTATATGAACCTAACATTGATTTTTCTTCGCGCGACGCCTATCTCAACAGCACACTCAGTGATGAAGGCGCTGCAACCTTGAACAATATCCGGGTCCAACGCGAAATCATAGCCAACAAGGGTGGGGATATAGGTATTGCAGGCAATCCGGCAAATCAGACACAATATAATCGTATCTATGATTCTCTCGAACGTGGGGCTATAAAGGAAAGTGAAGCGCGTACGCAGATAGGCCGTATCTTTGGCAAAGGCGAACAAACGTCTACCACAGGGCAATATTACGAAGATTATTATGGCGGTTGGTATGATAAAAATTATCCATAGTCTAAAAACGGGTGCGGTGCTTGCGGCTTTATTAACGACGGGAATGGCAGGAGGTAACATGCAGAAACAGGATCTTTGGCAGTTCATTGAAGAAATGAGCGCATCGCTCAAAACATTGTCCGTTAACAGTCTGGATAACGCTCCGTTGTCATTCAAGCTAACGAAACAAAATGAATATATCAATTTCTACAATGCCGACGATATCAAACTGGCGGATGGAACGAACATTACTGCAATTGATTTACGTTTAAGTAAAGAAAGTGACGGGATGGCACCGTTACTGAATTTTTCACCGTCCGGCCAGTGCATCACTCTCGACACTGTTAAAAAACATTATCCGCAACTGACGTTAACTGATTATCCACGAGGCCGTTCGGAGAACGAAGTGACCAGTTATACAGCGCTAAAGGATATGAATGGGCAAAAAATAAGCTTCAGTTTCACGGTAAAAAAACCTGACTGCTTGGGTGGGGTCGCTATTAGCGCTGACTAAAAATGTTTATTTCATTACTCACTGCTTTTTAAAGTAGTGAGTAGCATAACATTTATCCAACAAATGACGATTAACGTGAAAAAACGCCTTTCTGTCTCTCTTTTTTTTACCCTCATGTCTACCTTTCTGAGCAGTTATGAAGTAATGGCTCAGACTATGCCGCTCATTCTGGCTAAAGATGATTTTTCTCTGCAGTTAAACGACCAGATTGTGGCACTGGGTGAGAGATGGACTCCTGAGGTTGCGCGTAAAATTGCAGTTTCTGTGGAAGGTAGTTTTGTCGGTGAAGTTCCTTTTGACGGAACGAACTATAAATTCTACCAGCATCAGAAGACTGGGTTAAGAATATTCAGTTCCAATCTCTGGTGGGATAAAACCGAGCGAAGTGTTGACGATTATATTGTGGCGCAGATTACGTTAACTGCTCCGGATGGCAAAACAGTTCGCGGGATCCATATTGGTTCAACAATAAATGAACTTAATAAAGCTTACGGCAGTGGTCAGGTCGAAAATGATTCCGGGGAGCAGTGGGTTTCCTATGAATTGGGAAAGAAATTGCTCTCTTTTGAGCTTAAAGACAGTAAGGTTGTAAAAATAACAATGAATTACGAAAATGGTACTTCAGAGTGATTTATGACCAAAAAGTATCTGGCAGTCGTTTTGTTCACGGCGTTATTGACAGGCGTCGTTGAAACCACAACGGCGCTTGAATTATCGCAATATAATAAGCTCGATACGGTCAGTCACATCGTTAACGACAGCGAAGTGACAGACAATCTCAGGAAAACGCTGGGAAATCATTACCAGACCTTATTGATAACTTTGATGTCTTCGGTGAACCGCATACCACCACAGGTGGTGGGTTGTTTGTTGAAGGCTGGTTAAAAGATCTCTTTCAGGAGAATGCATCCGCGCTGGTCATCAATCCTGACGGCAAAATCTTTGCAGCCTGGGTGGTTCCGACGTCGGACGTTATTCATTACCAGTCATCTGATAATAGCCCGGTTATTCATGCCGATATTCAGCAGTGGGCAGCCAGATTTAATGCGATGCATTTTGCAACGTTCGGCCAATCAAAACTCGTATTTGACGGGGAGTGGGCTGGCGAATACAAGAACGACTCGACGTTAACCCTGCGGTTAGCTGAATCAGACAACCGAATCATCGGCTCTTATTGCTATATCTCCCAGAGAGGAAACCGCATAGATTGCCCGGAAGATGATGAGCAAAATCTTAGCGGTACGATCGCTGGCAATCGTGCCAGCGTTGAGTTCAACTCATCATTTGGCGGCGTAGGTGGACGGGCTGTTCTGGAAATAAAGGGGCGTGAAATGGAATGGCGTT
Organism: Enterobacter cloacae complex sp. P2B; assembly: GCF_014895985.1. Lineage (NCBI taxonomy): Bacteria > Pseudomonadati > Pseudomonadota > Gammaproteobacteria > Enterobacterales > Enterobacteriaceae > Enterobacter > Enterobacter cloacae complex sp. P2B. The sequence continues at coordinate 192,614 of NZ_JADBQQ010000018.1, forward strand.
TAGTTACTCCTCCTCAAAAAGGAAATTACTATGCCCCGCTGCGGTATACATTACGTAAAGCCGCTTCGGTTCAAAACGCGGAAACCAGAAAACTGGACACCGATAAATTCACTATTTCGCTGATAAACAAATGCGGCCATTTTGAGAGCAAATGTGACGAGATGGTTTATCTCGGCGTGCGCAAAAGCGATAACAGTACGATCTCCTTAAGGGGTAAAACGTTACACGACTCCGCAGGTAAAATAATCGGCTCAACGTACAAGAATGGCGAGATCGCTTATACCGTGACGTATGCACCTGTGAAATTGGTTGTCAGCAAAGGCAGTCATGTTTTAGTCGAACAGTCAGGCCAGTGGCTTAAATAAAACAGCCAGCCAAAAGGCCAGCATGGATTGGCCTCTTTTGTTTCTCTCAATATTAATCATCCCGAGTTCACTTATGAAATACACCCTCCAGGAAGGTTCATTTTCCCTTTTTCCTGCTGCCTGGCAGGATAACAGCATGAACATCATTCGCGATGACGAAAGCGGGCTGTCCGTGGTGGTCAGCCGCGGCGTTATCCCGGACGGCAGCGACTACGAACAAGAGTTTCACCGCCAGTGGGACGTGCTGCGTCCTCAGATGGGTGAGATTGCCCAGAGCGAATTCCGGAGCGTAAAAGCCGGGCCTGATGGAAAAATTAGCGGACTGGAAGTCGAGACCACCTTTGACCGCAACGGGCAGCGTCTGTGGCAAAAACAGCTGGCCGTGCAGACGCCGGGCAAACCGGTATTGATGATTTTTACCCTCTCAGCGCTCAGAGCATTCACTGAAGAGGACGAGGTGCGCTGGAGCGCGCTTAAGCAGAGTCTGACGCTAAACGACAACCGGAATGTGTAAGGCATGAGCGATAACAACGCGGCCCGTAAGGGCGACGAGATTATTCACTCCAGCATTTTTGCTGACATCACCAGCATTGTGGCGGAAGGTGCCGCCTATGCGGTGATCGGTGCGGCGGTAGGCGCAGCAGCAACCGTAGCGGCGCCATTGCTGGGGGCGGGGGCAGCAGCTGCAGGCGTGGCAGCAATTGGATCCAGTTGTCTGTTAAGCGGCATCATTGGCGGCGTGCTGGCGAACGTGGCGGGGATCACAGACGATATCAGCAATGCCGCGGAAGGGTTAGGTAATGCGCTTTTCCCGCCGTCGCCTGCGGGCAAAATCACCACCGGTTCGAACAACGTTCTGACCAACGCAATCCCTGCCGCGCGCGCGGCAGGCACGCTCACGCCCGCCGATACCCCGCCCCCTGAGCCGCAGTCGCCGGGCAGCTTTGCCGATTACGCGGGCATGCTGCTTTCCGCCGCCGGACAGTTTGGCAGCGAAATGTGGCAGCCGAGCGTGGCCTCTGCCGCTGCGGGAACCTCGCCGCTGGAAGAAGACAAGGTGGCGTGTGAAAAACACTCCGGGCCGCAGTATCTGGCGGAAGGCTCCAAAAGCGTCTTCATCAACGGCCAGCCTGCGGTGCGCGCGAAAGATCGCACCACCTGCGAAGGCACCGTTTCCGACGATGTCTCTCCTAACGTGATCATCGGCGGGGACACGCTCACGGTCCGCGATATCAAAAGCGGTAAAACGCCGGGTCTCGCGCTGGGGATGATTGCGCTCTCCCTGCTGCGCGGGCGTCCGGGCAAGATCCTGAAAAACATGCCCTGTGCGCTGGCGGCGGCAGGCGGTGGGATGCTGGCGGATATGGCGGTGAATGCCGTGTTTGGCTCCTCGCACCCGGTTCATGCTGCCACCGGCGTGAAGGTGCTGAATGACGACGACGAGCTCGACTTCTCGCTGCCGGGGCGCTTCCCGCTGCGCTGGCAGCGCAGCTATAACAGCCTGACCACCCGCGAAGGGCTGTTCGGTCTGGGCTGGGCTACAACTTTTGACAGCTATCTGACGCTGGAAGATAACAATGCGACCTGGTTCGATGAAACCGGGCGCGAGCTGAGCTTCGAGCTGCCGCCTGTCGACCGCGCGTTTTACAGCATCAGCGAAGGCATCATTATCCGCCGCAATGAGAGCGGCGACGTGGCGATTGCCGACGATGACGGCGCGGTGTGGCGTCTGTACAAACCGACCCGCGCGAATCCTTCTATCCTGCGTCTGGCCTCCCTCAGCGATGAATACGGCAACGCGCTGCTGACGGCGTGGGACGAGCACGGCAGGCTGGTTGGTCTTCACGACGAGCCGCGGGCGATAGACGTCACCCTGCGCTATGAGGATGAACGTTTCCCGCAGCGGGTTACCGCAGCTAGCCATTTCGACGGCAACCAAACCTGGCCGCTGATGCAGTGGGGCTACGATGCGCGCGGCCAGCTGGCGAGCGCGACGGACGCCTCCGGCGTGGTGACGCGTGAATACCGTTACAACGACCACGGCCTGATGGTCTGGCACCGCTTGCCGGGGGGGCTGGAGAGCGAATACCGCTGGAAACAATTCGATCACTGGCGCGTGGTGGAAAACCGCACCAGCACCGGCGATGGCTGCCGCTTTAGCTACGATTTAGACGCGGGGTTGACGACCGTCGAGCACTACGACGGCCAGACGCGACGCCACTACTGGAACGCGCAGAATCTGATTGTGTGTTACGTCGACGAGCGCGGTGAAAACTGGCGCTACGAGTGGGACGATAACGAGCTTCTGACGCGTCGCATCGATCCGCTCGGCAACGCCGTCACCTTCGTCTACGACGAGATGGGCAACCGGGTGCAGGAAATCGATGCCGACGGCAATACCCGCACCACCACCTGGCTTGAGCACCGCGCACTCCCCTCGTCAATCATTGAAGCAGACGGCAGCGCGACCCGGTTCTGGTACGACGAACACCACGGACTGAAGCGTGTGCTGGATCCGATGGGGCAGACGACGCAGCTGCGCCGGGACGAGTTCGGCCAGGTCGTTGAAGAGGTCGATGCCGCCGGCAACAGCCGCTATCAGGAGTACAACGAGGCCGGGCAGATTGTCCGTTCGACGGACTGTTCCGGGCGTATTACCCGCTATCGCTATCACCCGCTGGGCTGGCTGGTGGCAGAGATTAGCGCCGACGGTGAAGAGACGCGCTACCGCTACGACGCCGCAGGGCGCCCGGTGCAGCTCGACCGTCCGGAAGGCTGGACGGAGTCGCTTAAATGGAACGAACGTGGCCTGCCGGTGAGGCACGCGGGCGCCGACGGGAAAGAGAGTGAGTTCAGATACGATGAGGCGGGGCGCTTAACCGCCACCCGTAATACGCAGGGTGAAGAGGTCCGTCGCCGCTGGGACAGCCGCGGGCGTCTGATTGCCCTGGAAAACGAGAACGGCGAAGCGTACCAGTTCCGCTGGGGCGCTGACTCGCTGCTGCTGGAAGAGGTAGGGCTTGATGGCGTGGCCTCGCAGTATCGCTATGATGCCTGCGGACGCACGATAGCGCGCACGTTTGCCGCCGGCCATCCGGAGGCTATCACCCACGCCTTCGCCTGGAGCGCGAGCGGTCAGCTGGTCGCCCGCACCACGCCAGAAGGGCAGACCCGCTACCACTACACGCCGTCCGGGCTGTTAAGCCGGATTGGGCTGCATCCTGCGCTTTCAGTCGACGCGTGGACCACCGAGGCAGAGCAGGAGCTTGCCTTTGAGTACGACGCGCTTGGTCGCGTCACGCGCGAAGCGGGCGAGCACGGCGAACTGGCGTGGGAGTATGACGCGCTGGGCAACCGCACCTCCGTCACGCTGCCCGATGGCCGCGAGCTGAAACAGTTCTACTACGGCAGCGGGCATCTGCTCAGCATTGCCCTCGATAAGCTGTCGGTCTCCGACTTTACCCGCGACGAGCTTCACCGTGAAACCAGCCGCACGCAGGGGCTGCTGACCACCCGCAGCGAATACGATCGTCTTGGCCGACTGCATCGCCGGGACGTCTTTACCGGCAATGCCCAGCGCCCGTCGCCGCGCCGCTGGTCCCGCCGCTGGGATTACGACTATCGCAATAACCTGGTGAGGGAAGAGCGGGACGATAACCCGTTCAGCTGGTACCGCTGGCAGTACGACAGCGCCGGGCGTCTGCTCGTTCAGGACGGTACGCTACCCGGCCAGGAGCAGTGGCGCTGGGATGCGGCGGGTAACCCGCTCGAAGGAACTGCTGAGAAGGTCACGCACAACCGCCTGACGCAGCTGAACGGTATTCGCTGGCGCTATGACATCCACGGCCGCACCGTGGAGAAAGATAACGGACAGACCCGCTGGCACTACCGCTACGACGGTGAGCACCGCCTGACGGAGGTGATCAGCCAGCCGCGGGACCGCAACAGGCCGCAGACGCAGGTCAGCTTCCGCTACGATCCGCTCGGGCGACGCATCAGCAAAACGCGCCGCCAGATGCTGGGCGGACAGCCAACCGGCAAGCCGGTCACCACCCGATTTGTCTGGGAAGGGTTGCGGCTGTTGCAGGAGGTGCACGGGGACGTGCCGCTGACCTACGTCTACAGCGATCAGGACAGCTACGATCCGCTGGCGCGCATAGACGGCGTTGATGCCCCGGAGATCTTCTGGTTCCACTGCCAGCCCAACGGCACGCCGGAGCGGATGACGGATATCGAAGGGCAGGTGCGCTGGGAAGGCGTGAACAGCGCCTGGGGCAAGCTGCTGCGGGAAAGCGAGACGCAGGTATCAGGATATTCTCAGAACCTGCGGATGCAGGGGCAATACCTGGACCGTGAGACAGGGCTGCACTACAATCTGTTCCGGTATTACGACCCGGACTGCGGACGGTT